>JBQCJM010000179.1:0-11232 GCA_051952715.1 Flavisolibacter sp. | reverse complement strand
TGCAGGCTACTGATCGTGCCGCTGTAGCAGAACTGGCCAATGGCGTAAGGGAATACTTGCGTCCGGATGCAGAAGTGTATAGCAACCCTGAGAAATATTATGATCAGATAATTGAAATAAATTTGAGTGAACTGGAACCACATGTAAACGGCCCTTTCACGCCAGATTTAGCTACGCCAATTTCTAAAATGGCAGAAGCCGTTGCAGCTAATGGCTGGCCTGATACTATAGAAGTGGCCCTTATTGGTTCCTGTACCAATTCTTCTTACGAAGACATTAGCCGTTCTGCCTACATTGCTTCGCAGGCAAAAACAAAGGGATTGAAAACAAGAAGCGAATTTACCATTACGCCAGGCTCAGAACTTGTTCGTTATACTATTGAAAAAGATGGTTTCCTGAACACTTTCGATGAAATGGGCGGCGTAGTACTAGCCAACGCTTGTGGTCCCTGCATCGGCCAGTGGGCAAGACATATTGATGATCCAACAAGAAAGAACACCATTGTTACTTCTTTCAACAGGAACTTTGCCAAGCGCAACGACGGACTGGCTTCGACACATGCTTTTGTAGCAAGCCCGGAAATTGTGACGGCTTATGCCATTGCCGGACGTCTTTCATTTAATCCTTTGAAAGATAAACTGGTGAACGAGAAAGGTGAAGAAGTGATGCTTGATGAGCCACGTGGATTTGAATTGCCTCCCCGAGGCTTTTCGGTTGATGATCCGGGTTACCAGGCGCCAGCTCCAAGTGGAACAGATGTCAAAGTTGTGGTGAGTCCGGAATCGCAGCGATTACAGTTGTTAAGTCCTTTTCCTGCATGGGATGGCAATGATCTTACCGGTTTAAAATTATTGATCAAAGCAAAAGGTAAGTGTACAACCGATCATATTTCCATGGCCGGCCCGTGGTTGAAATACCGTGGACACTTAGATAATATTTCAAACAACATGTTGATAGGCGCTGTCAATTATTTTAATAATCAAACAGACAGCGTAAAAAACCAACTTACAGGCGAATACGGCCCTGTACCGGCAACGCAACGGGCTTATAAAGCTGCGGGTATTGGCTCGGTGGTAATAGGTGATGAAAACTATGGTGAAGGTTCTTCAAGAGAACATGCGGCTATGGAACCACGCCACCTGGGCGTTCGTGCCATTATTGTAAAAAGCTTTGCCCGCATTCATGAAACAAACCTTAAGAAACAAGGTATGCTGGGATTGACCTTTGCCAATAAAGAAGATTATGAAAAAGTGCTGGAAGATGATGTAATTGATATTATTGGCTTAACCGACTTTGCTCCCGGCAAGCAATTGACGGTAGCGCTGCGTCATGCTGATGGAACCATAGACAAGATCAAAGTAAATCATACCTACAACGAACAGCAGATCGAATGGTTTAAAGCCGGTAGTGCCTTGAATTTGATCAGAAAGCAATTTGGAAAAATCTGAACCAGGATTTGGATGGATTGAAAGGATTAATAAGAAGATACAACATTCATTATAAAGCAAGAGTCTTCAGTTACTGAAGACTCTTTTTATTTCCTGACAATCTGTTTAATCCTGTAAACATTAGTTCTTTCCCCATCTAAAACTTTTGTTCTTCAGCCCTGCCAGGTCAATCACCCGATCTACAACGGTTGCTGCCGCTTCTTCAATGGTTTGGGGCTTGCTGTAAAAAGAAGGAGAGGCGGGGCAAATAATACCACCGGCCAGTGTTATAGTTTCCATATTGCGGATATGGATCAAATTGTAAGGCGTGTCACGCACCACGCAGATCAATGTTTTTCTTTCTTTCAACATTACATCGGCTGCACGGCTAATTAAATCATTTGAAATGCCTGAAGCAATGCGTCCCATTGTTCCCATAGAACAGGGAATAATAATCAGGGCATCGTATTGCGCCGAGCCGGAAGCAAAGGGTGCTTTAAAATCTTTGGTAGAAAAGTATTTTGCATCAAAGCTGCCGTGTGTTTCATCATCTAATTCTGTTTGCCATACCAGCCGGGCATTGTCGGTCATAACAATAGAAAGTTCTGCAAGCTGCTCTTTTAGCTGCGTTAATTTTTGCAATAATAATTTGGCGTAAATAGAGCCACTGGCGCCGGTAATGGCAACTGCAATTTTTTTCATGATGGTGAATGAAGATACAAATGAGAAAGGAGAATATGAATATTGAACAGGGAACAAGGAATATAGCATGATGAAGTATAAAGCGATTTTTGCCGGGCATATTGCTGTTGAAAATAAATGTTCAATTAGCAATGCTCAATGTTCTACATTAATTCAAGGAAGGGTACTGGCAACATCCTGATCGCTTTTTCTATTCAAAAGTCAGCTATGCTCTTTTGTTCAATAGCATTAGCAGGCGTACAAGTGTGCGACGCAAGAGCAGCTTAATAGTAATTCAACAGCCTGGTACATTACAATAAAAAAGAGGCTTCTCAGGAAGCCTCTTTCACTATACGTTGAAGTTCATTAAAACGTTTTATTCGCACTGTTGGTATTTACGCCTACAGGCGATGTGTTGTCTCTTAAGTTTTGATACAACCAGTTTGTCATTTTGCTCCACAAATGGAAAGTGGTGTTGTCGGCCATTCCGGAGATGCCATGATTTTTATTTGGATAATAGGCGCTTTCAAAATCAATATTGCTTTTTACCAAAGCCTTTACCATCTCTACACTGTTTTGAAAATGCACATTGTCATCGGCTGTGCCGTGAATGAGTAAGAACTTTCCTTTGATCTTGTCGGTAAAATTGATAGGAGAGTTGTCATCGTAACCCGAAGCATTTTCCTGCGGTGTACGCATATAACGTTCGGTGTAAATATTATCGTAAAACCGCCATGATGTTACCGGCGCCACGGCAATAGCTGCCTTAAAAACATCGGCACCTTTGGTAATGGCCAGCGAACTCATAAAACCACCAAAGCTCCAGCCCCAGTGGCCAATACGGTTTTTGTCAATGTAAGGCAGCGTACCCAGGTATTTGGCAGCATCAATCTGGTCTTCTATTTCGTACTTGCCCAATTGCAAATAGGTCTTCTTCTTAAATTCCTCGCCGCGAAAACCTGTGCCCGTGTTATCGATGCTTACCACGATAAAACCATTTTCGGCCAGCATTTGGTGCCACATGCTGGCGGCGCCAAAACGATTCGCTACCTGCTGCGAGCCGGGGCCGCCGTAGTTGCAAAACAGTACAGGATATTTTTTGTTCGCATCAAAGTTGGAAGGTTTCAGCATCCAGCCGTTCAGCGTGTCGCCTTTGGAGTTGGGCACACGAATAAAGCTTACCGTACCCAGGTCAAATTGATCCAATACGCCTTTTAGTTTGGCGCTTTGGTTCACTACTTTGTTTTGAACAGCCTTCAGGCCTTTTTTGTCTTTGCTGATTGTATAAAGCGTTACGGTTTGCGGTGTGTTGATGTCGGAATAATAATCGTAGAACTGTGTAAAGTCCTTGTTCAACTCTACACGGTGCCAGCCATTGCCTTTTGTCAACATCCAGGTGTTCTTACCATCAAAATCGGAAGCAAATAAATTGCGGTCCATGGGTGTAGGATAGGCCAGCGTATAATACACTACACGGTTGGTTTCATCTACGCCATTTACATCGGCAATATCATATTTCATTTTGCTCACCTGCACTTTCTTTTTGCCATCGAGGCTATAGTTGTACAATTGGTTATAGCCATTCATTTCGCTGGTGAACATAAAGTTGGTACCATCTTTTAAAAACCACCAGTTGTCGTTGATCTCAACATAGCGTTTGTTGTTTTCCTCGTACATCACCTGCAGGCTGCCGGTGGCTGCATTGGTTAATAATAATTTCAAATCGTCCTGGTGGCGGTTCATCCAATAGATCACCAGCTTGTCGTCCTGCTGCGTCCATTTAATTCGTGGAATGTAAATGTCGCCCTGCAGGTATTGCGCCTTCACATCATTACCATTGCTTACATTGTAAATATGAATGTCAACTTTTGAATTGGCTTCGCCTGCTTTGGGATATTTATAACTGTATTGTTCGTTGTACGCCTTATCAAACACAGTGAACTCATATTCCTTCACCTTGCTTTCATCAAACTTGTAGTAAGCAATGTACGTGCTGTTGGGGCTCCATTCAAAGGCCCTGGTAAATTCAAACTCTTCTTCGTACACCCAATCGCAATTACCGTTGATGATGCTGTTCCATTTACCATCGTTGGTAACGGCGGTTGCTTTAGCAGCAGCAATGTCGTACACATACAAATTGTTATCAAACACATAAGCGATCTTATTACCGTCGGGAGAAAAAGTGGGGTGCAATACCTTGCCTTGGTTCAGCAGCACGGTTTTTTTGCTGTCCACATCGTACACATACACGGTTGATTTGGAAGAGCGGCGGTAAATGGGCTCGCGGCCGTTGAAGAAAAGAATGCGTTTTTTGTCGGCGCTTACTTCGTAGTCTCTTGTTTCAATCTTCTTTCCGGCGGCGTCGGTAATGCTGTCGGCGTTAAAAAGCTTTTCGTCGTTGTTGCTGGTAAAGCCCGGAACGTATTCGCCGCGAAAAGTTCCTTTTTTGTAAATGTCTTCGAGTGTGATCTTTTTCTTTTGTGCAATCGTTAGCAGGGGCACAAAAAAGAATAGCAGGAGTATGCTTCTCATGTGTCAAAAAAATTTAGTGGTAAATGTAGGGGATTGCGACTGAAAATGGATTCCGTTGGTGTAAAAGTGAACTGAGGGTTTGAAGTTTGGTTAAGTTAAGGTTGTGTTGTGGATGTTGATGATAACGGTTTACGTATTGGCAATGGTGGGGCATTTGAAATGCGTCAGCCAAACATTTGCACAAATGCTCAATGGAAATACAAATGTTGAATTTACAACTGTCAGCCCACTATTGCCAATACGATGTTATGTGCCGCTTTTCTTGTCATTTGTAATAATAGTACCAATTGCTTTGGTAGTTTTTGTCAAAATTTTCTTTACTGTCAAGATACACATTGAAAGTGTTCCGTTTGAAATAACCAAATTCATTGTATGGCTCTAAAAGGTCAAAATATTTGTCAGCCCATATTTTCCTTATCTCACTGTTTTCATAATAATTTACTTGTTCGTCTGTGTAAACGAAAAACGTTGTCCCTGAAAATGCTCTTGAAATTTCCCAAAGGTCATTGTTATCAAGTTCCTTCTTTAGTTGAACAACTTTGTCTTGAGGAACATTTTCATTTGCTTCAATTTTCGCTATTGGTTCAAACGCACTATAATAAACCCAAACATTATCAGTTTTGTATTTTTCTGCTCGTGATTTTTTAAAAAAGTCAAACAGTCCTTTTTCTTTTACAATATTCTGTTCTTTGAGTGTCCGTTTGAATTTGTCGGCAATCGTTCTTTGTTTTTTACTGTCAAAGTTGAAATGTCCATTGTTTTCATTGAAGCTCTGTTTGTCCCTTTCAAACTCAAAGCAAATATTTAGTCGGGGTCGTTTTTCTTTGTCAATGGTGTCGTAAATGATATTTATTGTCTTAACGCCAAATGTTTGGTCTATATAGTCGGCAAGTTTTCTAAAGTCGGGATTCATAGTCGCCTTGCCGAGCAGTATTTGCTTTGTCGCTTTATATTCTTTGTCAGATGGCATTATCATTTGGTCACTGTCGTCTTAAAGTGGCACATAACGCAGAAAGCATTTGCGAAGAAGCGGAATTAGTATTCTTGCTGCTTCATTTACATTCTGCTGCTGATTATTGTTTTGCAGTTGAAAGGTAGTTCGTCAGCCGCTTTTTTGCAAATACGATGTTGTGCGAATCCTTTCATTTTCGGACAAGTTCAACCTTCAAGTAATCGTTTACTATAAACCTTGCTTTATTTGAACCTAAATGTCCATAACCGTTTTGATTTTTGCTTTCATAAACTCCGGAAGCATATATAATAAGGTAAGTGTTCCAATATGAGGAATACGCTGAATCAAATAACGATTGGTACTTCTCCGGGATTGGCTTTCCTTCTCTATAATCTAATTCAACATTAATTTGAGTCTTACACTTCTTCTGTGCATTCAATGCCCAATATTCCGTTAGTGCTGCGCTTACCCGCGACACTAATAAGGTAAACGAAAAAAACGCTAAGAAGCAGGTTTTGGTTGACCTTTTGCATCTTGAAATTTACTACGTGTTATTTGCTGCCCAGGGCCAGCTTTCGGTGGCAGAACTGAGCGGTTTTTCATTTGCCAAATTATCGCCTTCTCCTTTTGGCCCAATAGCACAACCTACAAACTTAAAAGTGGTAAACAGCAACCAGTCGGGAAACATGAAAGTATCTGTAAATAAAGTAGCAGGCGCTGTAGCTTACATGCACCAGTACACTACCGACCCTACTTTGAAAGAAGGTAGCTGGATCTCCGTTACCTGCACCAAAACCAAGTGTACTGTTACCGGCTTAACACCCGGCGTTACCTATTATTGGAGAGTGGCTGCCATAGGCGCTAACGACCAGGTAATGTACAGCGATGTGGTAAGCCGCGTTGCTGCTTAATAAACAACTTGCTTAAAAAGTGCATAGAGGTTGCCCCCCGGGGTAACCTCTTTTGTTTTAGGCGTTAGCCGGGGTTATTGTTTACAACCACACTTTTCATTTTTATCAATTGCATAGTGCAGCCAACAAAAAAGCACCGCTTGCGCAGTGCTTATAACTTATCAACCTTTCAACTTACTCAACTACTTCGACGACTTTGGCTTGCTGCTAAAATATTCAAACCTTTTAGCGCTGTACTCCGCCATGTCGGGAATGGCTTCGGCTTTGTATTCGCCACGGTCAAGCTTTTTCTTGGTTTCGTCAAAGGCTTTCAGTGTTTCTTCAATGTCTTTGTCGGTATGTGTGGCAGTAGGAATGAGGCGGTAAATAATATGTCCTTTCGTAATAACTGGATACACTACCACCGATGCAAACAAACCATAATTTTCACGCAGTTCCATTACCATGGCTGTGGCTTCTTCCACGCCGCCTTTCATGTACACAGGCGTTACCGGCGTATCGGTTTTGCCAATATCAAATCCTTTTGCTTTTAGGCCGTTTTGCAATTTCAATGCATTCTCCCAAAGCTTTTCTTTCAGTTCTGGCTTGGTGCGCAAAAGATCTAAACGCTTTAGGTTGCCAATGGTCAATGGCATGGGCAGGCTTTTGGCAAATATCTGGCTGCGAATATTCCATCTTATATAATCTATAATGGCTTTATCGCCGGCAACAAAAGCGCCTATAGAAGCCATTGATTTGGCAAAGGTGGAAAAGTAAATGTCAATTTTATCCTGCACACCCTGTTCTTCGCCGGCACCGGCGCCTGTTTTACCCAACGTTCCAAAACCATGTGCATCATCTACCAACAAACGGAAATCGTATTTGTCTTTCAGTGCCACGATCTCTTTTAGTTTTCCCTGGTCGCCGGCCATGCCAAACACACCTTCTGAAATCACCAGGATGCCACCGGCGCCCTGTTTTTCAACCAGCGCTGTGGCACGTTGCATCTGCTTATCAAAATCTTCCATGTCGTTGTGCTTGAACACATACCTGTGGCCGGGGTGCAAACGAACACCATCGATAATGCAGGCGTGGCTTTCGGCATCGTACACAATTACATCGTGGCGGCTGCACAATACATCAATAATGCTAACCATGCCCTGGTAGCCATAATTCAGCAGGCAGGCATCTTCTTTACTTACAAACGTGGCCAGTTCTTTTTCCAACTGCTCGTGAAAGTTAGTGTTGCCACTCATCATGCGGGCACCCATTGGCGTAGCCAGCCCGTATTCTTTTGCAGCATCGGCGTCTGTCTTGCGTACTTCGGGGTGATTGGCCAATCCCAAATAGTTATTGAGGCTCCATACAATTACATCTTTGCCGCGAAACTTCATGCGGCTGCTGATTTCACCTTCCAGTTTTGGAAAGGCAAAATATCCGTATGCTCTTTCACGATGCTGGCCAAGAGGGCCGTAGTTTTTCACGAGACGTTCAAAAAGATCTGCCATAGGTAGTTTATAGTTTATAGTTTATAGTTCGTAGTTGCCATGTCGGTTAGTGATGCTTGCAGCAAATGGCTCGTAATTTTTTGTTTAGGGGCTTAACAACATTGCTACTATGAGCTTCTGTTGTGTCACTCACTTCAGCATCCGGTAATTCTATCAGCACTTTTTAGTGCCGCAAAAATAAGGAATTCGAGGGGAATGAGGGTGGGCAAAGGTTTGAGGTAGAGGTATAAGGATTAAGGTTAATGGTTTATAGTTAATAGTTCATGGTTCATAGTTCATAGCTCGCAACTGTCAGCTATCATCTGTCAACGATCAACTATCATCTGTCACCTCTCATCTATTCCTTAATAGCGCAATACTTCCAATGCGATCTTCCATCCTTCCGTTTCCCTTCGCCAAATGCGCAGATAATTTTCTTTTTTACCATTGAATGTTGTAGTACCGTAAACAAGGCCAAGGTCGCCGCTTTTAGAAATCCACGAGCCGTTGATGGCAAAACTTATTTTCTTTGGCGTGGCTTCAATAGTGCCTGATCGTACTTCGGGTGTTGTTGCAGGTAAGGCATTGTTCCTGTTCAATATGCTTTGCTGCGAAAGGAATTGTTGGTAGGCAGCGGCGTTTTTCTTTTTATAAGCTTTGATAAAAGCTTCTTCAGTTTTTACCAATGAATGTAAATTGATCGGGTTGGCCGAAACCTTTGGGGCATCAATTTTAACTACATCAGCCGAATCGGTTGAGGGTAAATTGCTCACGCCGAGGTCAACCAAAAATTTCCATTCACCGTTTTTGTCTACATGCCATACAGTGCTGTATTGCCCTCTGGCCACTACACTGTCGCTAAGTGTTGGCTGAAAGGTCCAGGGGCCTGTGGTGTAGCCTAAATTACCGGAAGTAGCAATCTCTGCAAACTGCGGATGCCAGTTCAGCATACCCCCCCTTGCTTCTTTTTTGCTCCACCATTCAATGCCGTTAACAGGGCGGCCTTTATCAAATACAATTCCTGTGCTGTCTAAAAAGTTTAGAAAAGCATCTTTCATATTGTGCGCAACGGCGTATGCTGCAAAGCTTTTTTCGGCATTGATCAATCCGTCAATATTGTTTTGTGCCTTTGTTATAGTGGCGGCGCAAACAGCAATTAGTACAATTATTTTTTTCATGGTGGTTGTGTTGCGGTAAAGGTATTCACTTAAATTAACCATGACAACCTAAGGGTTTATTTTTGAGCCACTAACTTTGCCGCTTAAATAAATTTTTGATGAAGAGAATAATCGTTTGTGTTTGTTTGGTGCTTGCCATTTCCACGCAGGCACAAAATGTAAGCAGGCCTAAATTAGTTGTAGGTATTGTAGTGGACCAGATGCGCTGGGATTATTTGTACCGTTACTACGACCGTTATACTACCGATGGCTTCAAACGATTGATGAACGACGGCTTTTCATGCGACAATACATTTATCAATTACCTGCCTTCATATACGGCTGTTGGACATACTACTATTTTCACTGGCTCGGTTCCATCACTGCATGGTATTGCGGGCAACGACTGGACGGACCAACTTACCGGTAAATCTGTCTATTGCACGTCGGATTCTACGGTGCAAAGCGTAGGCGCTGCTTCGGCCGCAGATGGAAAAATGTCTCCAAGGAATTTATTGACTTCAACCATTACCGATGAATTAAGGCTGGCTACTAATTTTCAATCGAAGGTAGTTGGTGTTTCATTAAAGGACAGGGCTTCGATACTGCCTGCAGGGCATTTGGCAACAGCTGCTTTCTGGCTCGACGATGCCAGCGGCAATTTTATCACCAGCACTTATTACATGCAGCAATTGCCTGCATGGGTTAACCAGTTCAATGAGAAAAAGCGCATTGGCCAATTGGTTGAAAAAGGATGGAACACCTTGTACCCGCTGAATACGTACAAGCAAAGCGATGCCGATGCGCAACCGTATGAAGGTTTGTTTTATGGTGAAAAATCTTCCGTGTTTCCGCACGACATCAAGGCGGCGTATGCAAAAAGCAAATCCAGTTTTCGCAGTACACCATTTGGTAATGTACTGACCGCGGAGTTTGCCAAAGCTGCATTGAACGCTTACGACCTGGGCAAAGGAAGCGCCACTGATTTTTTAACCATCAACTTTGCTTCTACAGATTATGTGGGCCATATGTTTGGCGTGAACTCTATTGAGGTTGAAGACACGTACCTGCGTCTTGACAAAGAGTTGTCGGGTCTTTTTAAAACGCTTGATGAAAAAGTTGGCAAGGGTCAATGGCTTGTTTTTTTAACGGCCGATCATGGTGCAGCGCATGCCATTAACTTTATGAAGGAGCATGAAATGCCTGCAGACTTTTGGTACACAAGGCCATTGACAGATACGCTGAATAAAATATTGACAGCAAAGTTCGAAACACCAGGATTGGTGCGTTCTATTCGCAACTACCAGGTAAATTTCGATCTAAATAAAATAGACGCTGCCCACCTTGATTTTGATGCCATTAAAAAAACGGCTGTTGAATTTCTACAAAGACAACCGGGTATTGCCTATGCAGTGGATATGGCAGCGGTGGGCAGGGTGCCCGTTCCCGAAAAAATAAAAATGATGATGACCAACGGCTACAATTTCAAGCGCAGCGGGCAGATAGAGATTGTATTAAACAGCGGTTGGTTTGAAGGTTACAGCAAAACAGGAACGACACACGGAACATGGAGCCCGTACGATACGCATATTCCACTGCTTTGGTATGGATGGAATATTAAGCATGGCAAGACCAACCGCGAAGTATATATGACCGATATTGCTGCAACGGTGGCAGCGTTATTACATATTCAAATGCCTAATGGTTGTATTGGCCATGTGATTGAAGAAGTAGAGAAGTAGATGTTAGGTGACAGCCTGTTGCTATGGTGTATCATTTATCAACTATCATCCATGCGGCTTTCTCAAAAGATTGGATATTATGGCAATGTGGTGATCGTCATGCTCGGCCACAAAATAAAGCGCATCTATTAATCGCATAGGTTGTTGAAGGCGTGGATGAATGGAAACTCTTTCCAGCAGTTCTTTATCAAAAGCATAAATTCCTTCCAATGTTTTCTGCCGTTCAATGGTAAACTGCTGCAGCAATTGTTCCAGTGTTTTTTCATTGTGGCCGGCTTCTTCCGTTTTTGTATTGTTCAAATCGGCTGTGGTAAGCATTTGTTTATTTTGCAAAAAGTCCTGCAGGCGTTTCCACCATAAGTCT
>JBQCJM010000178.1:0-10098 GCA_051952715.1 Flavisolibacter sp. | reverse complement strand
ATAAGGAAGCATTGGATGGAATTATAAGGGGTAGTCAAAAAGTGACCTGGCATCAATCACTTTCTGCTAAAGAAATGGTTCAGGTGATGCAACAATGTAGTTATGCAATTTGTTCACCAAGCACTATAGTATATGAATATCTTTCGGTAGGTGGAATTGTTTTTCTTGAACAAATTGCAGACAATCAAAAAGATGTGATGCGGTATTTTACTAATGAAAGAATAGCTTTCCGTATGGATGATATAGGCAAGCTGTCTGAGGTTGAAATGAAATATGCGTTTGACAAATCTTCGCAATACTTTGATGGATGTTCGGGAGAAAGACTGAAAAAGATTTTTAAGCACCATTTTGATTCAAGGGGTATTAAAATTCGAAGGGTCCAATCGGGTGATGTGCAAATAAGCTTTAATTGGGCCAATGACCCTTATGTGCGAAAGCAATCTTATAATCAGGAATTGATCCAATGGAACAGCCACCAGGATTGGTTTCAAAGGAAGTTGACAGATATAAACAGCTATTATTACATTTTTGAATTGAATGGCAAACCTGTTGCTCAGGTCAGGTTTCAGGTTTCAGAAGATGAAGCTATACTCGGCTATCTTGTAGGAGACAGCATTCGTTCAAAGGGACTCGGAACATCTATCCTCGCAAAAGGGATTGAAGTTTTACTAAAAGAAGTTCCAAAACCATTAAAAATTGTTGGGTACGTTAAAAAATCAAACATCGCATCACAGCGTTCTTTTGAGAAGCTTTCCTTTTTAAAAGAAGATACAAACGATTATCCCGATTCTTATAAATACACAATGATCTATGGAAATTAATCTTGGAAATAAATCCATTGGCCTTACCCATAAACCATTCATTATTGCTGAAATGAGTGGAAACCACAACCAGTCACTTGAAAAAGCAATGGCCATAGTTAAAGCAGCGGCTGAAACAGGTGCTGACGCTTTAAAGCTACAAACCTATACTCCGGATTCACTGACGATAAACCATAAGGGAGGATTATTTGATATTACAGATAAAAACTCCTTGTGGTATGGAAGGAATCTTTATGATTTGTACAGTGAGGCCATGACTCCTTACGAGTGGCATAAACCGCTGTTTGAATATGCACGGGAATTAGGGATCATCTGTTTTTCTACGCCGTTTGATGAGGAAGGCGTTGATATGCTTGAAGAACTTGGGGCTCCGGCTTTTAAAATTGCTTCCTTTGAAAATAACTATCATGGTTTATTGAAGAAGATAGCAAAAACAAAAAAACCGGTTATTATGTCAACAGGTATTACTGAGTTAAAGGACCTACTCGAATCTGTTGATGTTTTGAAAGCCAATGGTTGTGAAGAGTTAGCCCTTCTTAAATGTACGAGCACTTACCCGGCTACGCCAAATAATTCTAACATTCGCACCATTCCTCATATGAGAGAACTCTTTGGTTGCGAGGTTGGGTTATCAGATCATACGATGGGAGTGGGTGTGCCGGTTGCAGCAGTAGCCATGGGTGCCACAATAATAGAAAAGCATTTTTGCCTTAGCAGGGCGGAAGGAGGAGTAGATAGTGCGTTTTCTCTTGAACCAAATGAATTCAAATCGCTTGTTGTGGAAACAGAAAGAGCCTGGCAGGCCTTGGGCGCAGTTCATTATGGAATCCTCGAAGCTGAAAAGAAAAGCCTTGTCTATAAGAGATCATTGTATGCTGTGAAAGACATCCAGGAAGGAGAGTTATTTACAGGAGAGAATATAAGAGTGATAAGACCTGGTGACGGATTGCATCCCCGTTTTTATGATGTCTTACTGGGCAAAAAAGCTAAAAGAAAAATATTGAAAGGAACACCTTTACAAATTGATTTGATTTAAATGAAAAATTGCGTTGCTATCATTACTGCTCGTGGAGGCAGCAAAAGAATACCAAGAAAAAATATTAAGTCTTTTAATGGCAAACCGATTATTGCATATAGCATAGATGCTGCACTTCAGTCTGGTATTTTTGACGAGGTAATGGTTTCTACAGACGACCGGGAAATTGCGGAAGTGGCAAAGCAATATGGGGCAGTTGTTCCTTTTATGCGTTCGGCCAAAGCTTCGGATGATTATGCTATTACTGCTGATGTGATAAGAGAAGTGTTGGACAGCTATGCAATGGAAGGTGTGCAATTTGAATTTGCCTGTTGTATTTACCCCACGGCCCCTTTTGTAAACGCTGATAAATTAAGATCAGCTTTTCACAAGATGGAGGAAACTGGTGCCGATTCGGTACTGCCAGTAACACGTTTTAGCTTTCCTATCTGGAGATCTTTCAAAATGGAAGGTGGAAAGGTTTCTTATAACTGGCCTGAATTTGCGCCAAAACGTTCGCAGGATTTGCCCCCAGCTTTTCATGACTGCGGCCAATTCTATTTTTTGAAAACGGACGTATTTATGAACACCGGGAAACTGGTGACAGAAAATACTCTTGGGCTTGAAGTGCCTGAAACAGAAGTTCAGGATATAGATAATGATGAAGATTGGAAGATTGCAGAATTGAAACATCGACTGTTAACCTTTTGCGATAATAAAATTTAAAAAGTTTAAACTGAACAGGAGTTTTAGTTTGAATTACTTAGAATAGAATACGTTCAAAGAAACCAGCGAAAAATTATTAGCCATCAATATTCATTTCTTCTCCAACATTCTAAAAGGAACATGATCGATAAATAACATTATAGAATTCGGTTCCAATGTAGAAATGAATTGGAATTATTGCATCATCAGTATCAAAAGTAGAGCTGGCTGGCATTGAAAATCAATAAATGTGGAATGCGTAAGTGTAAAGTACTTCTGAACTGGGATACTACCCGTAAGGACCTATTGGAGCCTTTCTCTGATTTAAAAGATGACATTGAATTTATATTAATATGGGGCAACACGCCACAAACAGGTTTGTGGATGAAGCCCTTTAAACAGATTTTTTTTTCAGACTATCATACACCGTATGCACTTTTAAGTGATGTCAGGCCAGATAGGATTTTGTTTCTGGGCATCGATTCTTTTCCACAAATTGCCCTAAACCTGGCCGCAAAAAATTTGAATATTCCTACCTACATAATGCATCACGGCATTTATCATGCTGACAACCTGGAAAACAACCGGCAGTTGGAAAAATTGGGCTTGCATAAAAAAAGAAAGCTTTTGAGCAATATCGGTTCTCTCACTTTTTACTTTTCAGCGTTAAGAATAAAGAACGTAAAACAGCTATGGAATTATTGTTATTTCGCATGGATAAGACAGCGGCGTAATGCTTGGGTAGCAAAAGCTAAATGCGTTTTCGATGCCAGAGTGCCCGATCACTATATTGACCTGTCACCACACAATGCGATTATCACCAAAAAAATAGATCGTATTGAAGGGGATGAAAAGTTCTTTTATATCGGCCATCCTTTTTTTGATCACATATTGCAGCGGTTAGCTGAACTTATGTGTAAGAACGAAGTTGTCGACGATAATTTTTTTTTACTTATAGACTTTCCGAACAGGGAGGACGTTTTGGCGTTAAAAATAATGACGGTTGAAAAAAAACATCTGTTTTATAAGGCATTGTCTGATCTGGCAAAGTCTAGGAATTGCAGGCTGAAAATTAAGCTTCACCCATCGGGTTATAATAGCCCTTACAACTATAGTGACGACAATATAGACTTGGTTTATGAAGCTGATGTTGCGGAATTAATCTATAAAGCCAAAGAGTGTTTTAGCTTTTTTTCTACTCTCCTTATTCCCATCATTTACCAAAAAAAACATTCGTATGTTTTCACGGTTGGTAAAGAGTATCAGTTTCAACGTGAGCTTATTGAGTTGGGATGCGTTACTAAACTCGACACAGAAAATTTGCATCCATCTGACTTAGGTGATAAGGACACTTCCGCTTTTGAGGCAGGGTATAAAATTTTTGTGGAAAGATATCTATATTTTACAGACGGAAAATCAACAGAGCGATTAAAAAACATTTTATTAGGTGAAGCTTCTTAAGACTTTTTCGCTCTACACTTTCGTTGGCTTTCTAAATGCAGGTATCGGCTTCCTCATCCTTCCTGTTCTCACTCATTATCTTTCCCCAACAGACTACGGTATTATCTCTTTAATGAATACCTATGTGCAGATCTTAATGCCTGTGGTAGGCTTATCCACTGCTTCGCTGATCTCGGTAGAGTATTACAACAAAAAGCTTCCCCCGGATCAATTCAGCAAAATGTTTTCATCGGTAAGTGCCATACCCTTACTGATGATCGTTCCTTTTTCACTCATTTTCCTGCTGGGTTATAAATGGCTGCCCGGCCTGATGGAACTGCCGCTAACGGCCTACTGGCTGTTGCTGCCGCTTACCTTGTTTGTACTGTACTCCGAAAATTTTAAGTCCTTCCTGGTTGTTTCCAAACGCACCTGGCTTTTCAGCATCACCACGCTGGGAAAGATATTCCTCGAGATTCCCTTATCCTTATTGCTGATCATTTATGCCCACAAGCAATGGGACGGACGTATTTATGGCTGGCTGGTAACGGTGGTGGTTTTTACACTTATTTCGGTTTACTATTACCGTAGATGGAACCTGCTGGACCTGGTTATAAAAAAAAAATATGTGTGGCAGGCCATAGCGTTTGGCGCTCCTCTCATCCTGCACCAGATCGGTAAGTTTGTCATCAACCAGGCCGACCGGCTTTTTTTAGCAAAAATGGTATCTGTAGAAGAAATGGGCATTTACAGCGTAGGCTACCAGGTGGGCATGGTCTTATTGATCGTATCAACGGCCTTCACCAACTTTTTCTCACCTTTTCTTTATGAGCATTTGAATAAAGGGACGGAAGAAGATAAGCTCAAAATAGTCAGGATCAGTTACCTGTTCATTATTGGCATGTTCGTGGTATTGCTTATTCTTACCATCCTTACGCCTTCCTTTTTTGCGTATTTTATTTCAAACCGTTTTGCCGGTGCGGCCCAATATGTTTTTTGGATCGGGTTGAGCTATTGTTTTTGGGGCGTGTACCTCGTATTTTCAGGGTATATATTTTATTTAAGAAAAAGCAAAGTGCTTGGTTATGTTTCCATCTTTAATGTCGCGGTCAATCTTATCAGTAATTATTTCTTTATCCTGTGGTTTGGCGCTATTGGTGCTGCTTACGCCACTTGTTTATCCTTCTTCCTGGTCTGTGTAATTATTGGCTGGGTCTCTCAAAAACTTTATCCAATGCCCTGGTTTTCGTTTGCCAAAATATTGAAGAGGTAATCTATAACCGTTTCTAACTTTCCGCTCAACAACATCACGTTGAATAAGCTTATTGGAATAGGAGTATGCTCTACGTTCGTAAAAAAACAACAGGAGAAAAAACTATTAAGTGCAAAAACCAACCATTGTTCATGTCATCAATAACCTGGGTATAGGCGGCGCTGAAATGCTGTTGACCAATACCATCCCGCTGCTTGATCATTACGATCACGTGTTGGTCTGTCTTTCCGGGCCTGAAACCCTGTTGGAAAAGGTAAGACCTTATCTAAAGGCTTATGATGTCTTAGGCATAACCCAAAAGATACACTGGATAAAAGGCGTTAGAAAGATCCGGAATGTTATTCGTAAGCATAGACCGGCATTAGTGCATAGCCACCTGCAGCTAAGCAGCTTATTAACCAGGATGGCGTGCCCATCCGGTGTGCCTTTAGCATTTACCATTCACAGCACCTACAGCCAGGATGCGTTCCGTCATAACAGGCTGGCGCTTTTACTGGAAAAATTTGTAGCCAGGAAAAGACATGCTTTGATCGGCGTGTCCCGGTTTGTAATTGACGATTACCTGGATGCCGTGCCCTTTAAAGGGAAGACCTTTACCCTTTATAATTTTGTTCCTTCAAGGTTTTTTGAGGCTGGAAAAACTCATTCTGCAGTAAATGGTAAACTGAAACTGGTAGCGGTAGGCAGCCTGAAAGAGGCCAAAAATTATCCCTTTCTGCTGGAAGCGTTCAGAGAACTACCATCTTCTGCTGTACAACTTGACATTTATGGCGAAGGGCCTGAAAAATTAACCTTGCAGCAAACAATTGATAAACACAGTTTACCGGTGCGCCTGATGGGAAGGGCAAATGATCTGGAAACGGTTTTGCCGCAATACGACGCTTACATCATTTGTTCGAAACACGAAGGTTACGGCCTGGCACCCCTGGAAGCTATGGCCTGCGGGCTGCCGGTACTGGCTTCCGATATTCCCGTGTTCCGGGAAGTAATGGCAGCAAACGCATTGTTTTTTAGCCCTCGCGAGCCTGCAGCCCTGGCTCAAAAAATTAAAGCGGTTGTAGAGGACAAGGAGCTGCTGAAAGACCTGGCTGGAAAGGGCCGGCAAAGGGCTGCAGAAATTGCCAGCCAGGAAAAATATCAAAAAGACATCAACGCGATTTATAACTACCTTATTAAGCAATAAAGCATGTGTGGCATAAGCGGTTTTTTTTCGGCAAAAAATAAGTTGGGCAAAGAAGACCTGTTGCAAATGACCTCCTGCCTGAAACACAGGGGGCCCGATGCGGGCGGACTATTTATAAGTGAAGATGAACACACAGGATTGGGCCACAGGCGCCTGAGCATCCTCGACCTGTCCGATGCAGCCAACCAACCTATGTATTCATCCTGTGGTCGTTATGTGATTGTATTTAACGGCGAAGTGTACAATTTCAGGGAGATCGCCGCATTCCTGAAGCAACAGAATCCTTCCCTCCAATTGAATACCACGTCAGATACAGAAGTGGTACTGCAGGCCTTTATACAAAACGGAAGTTCTGTATTTTCTGAACTGAATGGCATGTTTGCTTTTGCCATCTACGACAAGGAGCAACGAAAGCTTACCCTCTGCAGGGACCATATCGGCATTAAGCCCTTGTTTTATTATTGGGACGGGGAAAGCTTTGTCTTTGCTTCCGAACTAAAAGCTCTCGCCAATTTAAAGCAGTTGGGAAAAGACGTGAATGAACAGGCCATCAGCCAGTTTTTACACCTGGGATACATACCCGAACCATTGACCATCTACCGGAACGTTTACAAATTTCCCTCCGGTCATTTTTTAGAAATAGGGCCGCATGATGTTTCGTTACAGATCAGGCCTTTTTGGAAAGTGGAAGATAAGATACAATCTGACGCTTTAAAGGACGAAGGACAGGCAAAAGATAAATTGAAAAAGCTCCTGTTTGATGCGGTGGAAAAACAACTGGTCAGCGATGTGCCCATTGGTACCTTCTTAAGTGGGGGCATTGACTCAAGTGTGGTAACGGCCATTGCATCAAAGGTGTCGCCGGGCAAGGTCAAAACATTTAATATTGGCTTTGAAGAAAGCTTGTTTGATGAATCGGGTTATGCTGCTTCGGTGGCAAAGCATCTGAACACCGATCACTATACCTCGAAAGTGAAGGAAAAAGATATATTGGAACTGGTACCGGAGCTGCTGAATGTGTACGACGAGCCTTTTGCAGATTCATCAGCTTTTCCAACCATGCTGGTTTCAAAATTGGCACGTCAACATGTAACAGTAGTGTTGTCAGGCGATGGAGGAGATGAATTGTTTCTGGGATACGGGATGTACACCTGGGCAAAAAGATTACATAACCCTCTGGTGAGATTGTTCAGAAAGCCGGTAAAGAGCGGGCTGTCGTTAATGAACGAACGGTATAAAAGGGTAGCAGGAGTTTTAGATTATTCCGGCCAGACTCACTTGAAGAGCCATATTTTTTCGCAGGAGCAGAAATTTTTTAGTGAAAGCGAATTAGCCCGTTTGTTATGCATTGAAGAAAAACCGGATTATTCCGGTCTGAACAAAATATTGGATGCGGGCCGTAGTTTAAATGCTTACGAGCAGCAGTCGTTCTGGGATTTGACCCATTATTTAAAAGATGATTTGCTGGTGAAAGTAGATAGGGCGAGTATGAAATATTCTCTTGAGTCAAGAGTGCCCCTGCTCGATTTTAGGCTCATAGAGTTTGCCCTAAACCTGGATACCGGCTTAAAGAACAGGCAGGGCGTTTCAAAATATTTATTGAAAGAAATATTATACGAACTGGTACCCAGGGCCATTTTCGACCGGCCAAAGCGGGGCTTTGCCATTCCGCTGCATAAATGGCTCAGGGGCGATTTGAAGTTTTTGATGGATAAATACACCAACAGGGAGATAATTGAGACCTATGCCATTGTAAACTACCAACAGGTGGCATCGTTAAAAAAACGATACCTGTCCGGCGAAAATTACTTATACAACCGCCTGTGGGCTATCATTTTGCTGCATTGGTGGCTTGAAGAAAAAAATTAAAGCCGCAATACTTTGCATAAAATGGTGTTAATCCATAAAATCAGTTGAACCTTTAAACAGGAAGCACATCAAAAGTTTTTGTTTTTGAGTGTTGATAACAAACCGCTGATCATGACAAAATGGGTTAAAAAATGTATTGGGATATTCGTTGTGCTATGCAGTCAAATGGCAGTGAGCCAGGTGGGTACGAATAGTGATTTGTTGGAAGTAAGCAAAATCTTGCAGACAGAACTAAAAAAAGCTGGGATGGCAGTACCTGAAATAAATTTCCGGGGAAAACCTGGCAGCCCCGGCATTCACCTTGATTTACTTTCAAACAGCCAACCGGATAAATATCAACTGGCTTCGAACCCCACGGATGCATTTTATGTCAAGGCTACAAGCAATTCTCTTTATATAGCAGCTTCTTCTGTTAGTGGTTTGCGCAACGGAGCATATTGGTACCTGCAGTTTTTAGGTTACCGTTATTATTTTCCTGAGCAATCGTGGCGCTATACACCTGTATTGGCTTCGGTTTATAAGTCGGTTGAAAAAACCGTTCAACCGGCTTATGCATTCCGGCGTATATGGTATGCCTATGGTACCGATTCAAAGCAGGCCGACCAGGATTATAAGCTTTGGTCCAATGCAAATTTGCTGGGCGGTGAAGAGATCAATTCTGGCCACTCTTATGAAGCAATTATAAACCGCAACAAAGCAGAATTTTTAGCGCATCCCGAGTATTTTGCACAGGAAGTTGCTAAAGGAACCATTCCGAAAAACCCAAAGTTTGAAGTGAGCAATGAAAACCTGGTGCAATTGTGTATCAAGGATGCCCTGGCGCAGGTAGATACTTATATGAAAAGAACCGGGCGGCTTCCTGCATCCATTTCCATGGACCCCTCCGATGGTGGCGGATTTTCTATCCGTGCGGCAGCTTTAAAGATCGGCGGCCCCAGTGAGCAGGTTTTTTATTTGGCCAATAGGGTGGCTAAGGTAATGCAGCAAAAGTATCCTCCTGTTAAGGTTGGACTTTACGCATACAATTACCATTCAGCCCCGCCAAAGTTTGCCGTGGAACCCAATATCGTAGTGTTAATTGCAACGGCCTATAATCAATCATCCTATACATTCGACCAGCTTGTGGACATGTGGAAGCAAAAAGGCGTTCGCATTGGGATCAGGGATTACCTGGGGGTTTTGGCCTGGGATTGGGACATGCCGGGGCAGGTAAGAGGAAGTAAGACGGCTTATGTGGAGCAGATCAAAGCATTTCACAATGACGATGCCTTATATTATTCCGGCGAAACAAACATAGGCTGGATGAGCCGGGGTTTAGGTCATTATTTGGCAGCACAACTTCTATGGAATGTGAATACAAACATTGATGCCCTCAAAAATGAATTTTTTAAAAACATGTTTGGCAAGGCTGCCCCTGTCATGCAACAGCTATTTAATACTTGGGAGCAGTACCGGCAGCCTATACCTATGGATGGCAATCTGTTGGAATGGTACAAACTTGTTGACGAAGCAGCAGCGGCTGAGCCGGGCAGGGAAGTACAAAACCGTTTGTTTCAGCTAAAAGAATATTTGTATTATACCTATCTCTTTAAAAAATGGAAGGAAGCGCAGACAGATGAAAACTTAATTGCCTTGCTAAATTTTGCTTACAGGGTGAAGGACGAAGGTGTGGTAGCAAGCTATCCATTGTTTAGAACTTTGGCCAATTCAGCCGTTGCCGGCAAAGAACACATGCGCTTCAACGATCCTAAGGCTAAATGGAAGGCTGATAACACAGCGGTAACTAAGGCAG
>JBQCJM010000177.1:0-2266 GCA_051952715.1 Flavisolibacter sp. | reverse complement strand
TATCAGCCATAACTGGCTTGAGTGAACGAACATTTTACAGGCTGATGAAAGACCATAAATTTCCACGTCTCAAAATCGGCCAGCGTCTTTTATTCAAAAAAATTGATGTAATAAATTATATCACCTTTAAATATGGTAATGTATGAGAGGGAAAATTCGCAAACGCCTTTTACAAAGCGGTAAGATGAGTCTGTTTATAGATTATTATCCACCTGTATGGAATATGCAAAAGAATCGTTACACGCGTTGGGAGTTTTTAAAGTTGCATATTTATCCTGACCCAAAAACAGCTTTTGAAAAAAAACAAAATGATCTGAACATGGAGATTGCAGAGAAGATATTTTTGAAGCGAATGAAATCATTAATGCTTGAAGAAAACAATCTATTTAATAAGGATGTTCTAGAGGGGAATTTCTGCGAATTTGCAAAGACGTGTCTGCATAACAAAGAAAGAGAAGGTAAGGATATAGAGCATTATAAGTCTGCACTTAAATATCTTAAAAGGTTCGCAGGCGACCACATAAAATTTCGGATGATTGATGAATTCTTTTTAGAGAAATTTAAAAATTATTTATTAACCACTCCTTCTTTACGTTCTACAAAAAAACTACTTGAAAGGAATTCTGCTTCTTCCTATTATGATAAGTTTTGCAACATTATTGAAAAAGCGTTCATTGAAAATTATTTACCTACTAATCCCACATTAAAAGTTGATAGAATTTCGAACGTAGAAGTTATCAGACAATATCTAACGGAAGAGGAAATCGAAAAACTTAAACAAACAAAAATTGGGGATGATACAGTGTACAGGGCTTCATTATTTGCTATTTTAACAGGCCTTCGGTTCGGAGCTATTAAATCCTTGACGTGGGGCGACCTTGAATATTCCAAAAATCTTAACTGCTGGTATTTTTATTTCATTGATCCGAAACCCAAACGGCCAGTAAAACATTTTATAAGCCAGCAAGCGATTGATTTGTTGGGAGAAAAAAAAGATAGTTCAGAATTTGTTTTTGCGGATCTTAATTATTCAAGAACACGTGACCAATTAAAGATATGGTGCTTAAGAGCTGGAATAAAAAAGAAAATTACTTTTCACTGTTTCAGGCATACTTATGCTACTCAGTTGGTTTCAAAAGGCGAAGATATTTATGTCATCAGCAAAATGCTTAATCACAAGAATGTAAAAACAACACAGCTTTATAGTAAAGTTCCGGACCAAAATAAGGTAGCCGCCGCCAATAGATTTAGTATTTAATTTTCGTAGTGAGACAAAACAATACAGATGAAACCGGAAATAAAGAGAACAGTCGAAGAACGATTGGAACAAATAGAAAAAGATGTCAGCCAAATCAAATTGATGTTGATTAATTTTTCGTCGAATTTTAAGAAAACCGAATCTAAAGAGGAGTCCCTCTTAAATGTGAAGGATGTTTCATCATTTCTTAAGATGGATAGTAGTATCATATATGCAGCTTGCAGTAAACGGGAGTTACCTTTTATCAAAATTGGAAAATCATATAAGTTTAAAAAAGAAGATATTTTAAAATGGATAGAAAATGGCCGGGATAAAATCGTAATTAATGTAGATGATTATGTGAATAGTTATTTACAAAAGCATATGTTAAGAGGATAGTTTGGTAATATTCATGAACCTGTAACGGAACGAATTAAAAAAAGAAGCCGCCGTCATTTAAGTTTCTTCAACGGCTAAAGTAATAATGTAAAGGTAAAAGACAAATGGGCAATTCAAATTCTTTATATTCAGAAATAAAAAAGATCCTTGAGAATGCGAGGCAATCTGCCTATCGTTCTGTGAACTTTGCAATGGTATTAGCCTATTGGGAAATTGGAAAACGAATTGTTGAACATGAACAGTCAGGAAAAAAACGGGCAGGTTATGGAGACGCTTTATTAAAAGAATTGTCAAAGAGACTTAGTGCTGATTTCGGTCGGGGATTTGCGCTGGCAAGCCTCAAAAATTATAGGCAGTTTTATCTTACCTTTTCTAATCGGCCAAAAGGCTCCGCACTGGGTAGCCTTTCTAGTGAAATCATTTCAGATAAAAAAAGCTCCGCAACGGGGAGCCAAAATTCAGAAGCCATTGTCTCAAAAAGTCACGCACTGCGTAGCGAATTAAGCTGGACACATTACAGGCTCCTAATGCGAGTTGAAAATGCAATGGCTCGCAATTATTATATGGACGAGGCCATTGCTCAAAACTGGAGTACAAGAGCATTAGAGCGGCAGATAAACTCTTTTTATT
>JBQCJM010000176.1:0-9569 GCA_051952715.1 Flavisolibacter sp. | reverse complement strand
AGTAAAGAATGGTGAAAGTGCAGTTTAAAATCAATCCATAGAACTTCAAACTATAAACCTCAAACATTTACACAGCATTATCAAATTGCTTTAAAAATCTTGCATCGTTTTCACTAAATAAGCGAATATCATTTACGTTGTACAATAACATGGTTGGCCTTTCGATGCCCATGCCAAAAGCATAGCCCGTGTATTTATTACTGTCAATACCACAGTTTTCCAAAACATTAGGATGAACCATACCGCAGCCCAAAATCTCTACCCAACCCGTGTGTTTGCAAATACGACAACCCTTGCCGCCGCAAATAAAACAGCTTACATCCATTTCGGCACTGGGCTCTGTAAATGGAAAATATGAGGGACGAAAACGAACCTTGGTATCCTTTCCAAACATTTCCTGCACAAAAAAGTAAAGTGTTTGTTTCAGATCGGCGAAACTTACATTTTCATCAATATACAATCCTTCTACCTGGTGGAAAAAGCAATGTGATCTTGCACTGATGGTTTCATTACGATAGACCCTTCCCGGGCAAATAATGCGGATGGGTAGTTTGCCTTTTTCCATTTCGCGTATCTGCACATTGCTGGTGTGGGTACGCAACAGCCAGTCGGGATTTTGATGAATATAAAAGGTGTCCTGCATGTCGCGGGCAGGATGATTTTCGGGCAGGTTTAGTGCGGTGAAATTGTGCCAGTCGTCTTCAATTTCTGGACCGTCGGCTACGGAAAAACCAAGACGTTGAAAAATATTTACAATGCGGTTGCGCACTAAAGTTATAGGATGACGGGAACCAATTTCTATAGCATCGCCGGGTAGCGAAAGGTCAATATCTTCAACGAAGGACACCCCGCTGCCTGCAGCCAATTCTTTAGCTGTCTCAAACTTGCCTTCAGCAAATTGCTTAAACTCGTTAAGTACTTGCCCAAATTCTTTTTTTCTTTCATTGGGCACATTGCGCATTTCGCCAAAAAGATTTTTTACCAAACCCTTTGTTCCCAAATATTTAATGCGATACGCTTCCAGTTGTTGCGGTGTTGAAATTTCGAAGCCCTCAATTTCTTTGCGATAGCCTTCAATTTGCTGTAACAATTCTTCCATGCGGGCAAAGATAATCACGGATGGCAGAAGGATGATAGGTGATAGTTGACAGATGGCAGAAATTTGCAGTTGCCAGTTTCCATTTTCTATTTAGCCAAGGCATTGAAAGTCATGCTCAGTTTTTGTAAACTTAAACCTGTTGGTCTACTCAAGATTAGTTGCGCTAAAGGTATCTCCCTGCTTCATGTCGCCTGTATCATAGCCTTTTTTAAACCAGTACATGCGTTGGGCTGAGGTGCCGTGTGTAAAAGACTCAGGCACTACATAGCCTTGTGCTTCTTTTTGCAGGCGGTCGTCGCCAATGGCATTGGCAGCATTGAGGGCTTCTTCAATATCGTTTGCTTCCAACAAGCCTTTGCCTTGTTCGTAATGTGCCCACACACCTGCATAAAAATCAGCCTGCAGTTCTAGCCGGACGGAGTATTGATTGTATTCTTCCTCACTTAACTGGCTTCTGAGGCGCTGCATTTTGTCAGATAGTCCTAATAAGTATTGAATGTGATGGCCTACTTCGTGAGCCACAACATAAGCCATGGCAAAGTCGCCGGGAGCGCCAAAGCGGTCTTTTAACTCGTTGTAAAAAGAAAGGTCAATGTATAATTTCTGGTCGCCGGGGCAGTAAAAAGGTCCTGTTGCCGAACTGGCATTACCGCAAGCCGATTGTGTGGCACCGTTGAAAAGTACAAGTGTTGGTGCCTCATATTGTTTTCCTGCTCTTGAAAATAACTGTCCCCATACATCTTCTGTATCGCCCAGCACCACTTTTACAAACTGTGCTTCTTTATCTTGCTGCGCCTTTTCTTCAGCCGATAAAGGTTGATTTTGATTAGGCAAAGGAAGTTGCGAGACATCGGCATTGCCGCCCAGTAATAAGTTTATTACAAAAACAACAACGCCAATAATACCTCCGCCAGCAGCTATGTGCCCTCCGGTTATTCCCCGGCGGTCTTCTACGTTAGAGCTTTCTCTTCTTCCCTGCCAAAGCATAAAATAAGGTTTAGATTTTAAAGATAATAAAAAACGTGCCGTTATAGTTTGGCCGGTAGTTCATGGCAGAATCTTTCAACTTTAAACCTTCCTAACTTTGCGCCCCAATGGATACCATGAAAAGTTTATTCCGTTTTATTCTTGCGGTTAATGCCGTGGCTTTGTTTTCTTGTTCTGCATCAAAGCATCTTTCAAAAGACGACAGAAAGATTGATGTGAATTTTGTGCAGATCAATGATGTGTATGAAATTGCTCCGTTAGCAGGTGGAAAGGAAGGTGGCGTGGCCAGGGTAGCCAGCTTGAAAAAGCAGCAGCTAAAAAATAATCCCAATACTTTCCTGGTAATTGCAGGCGATTTTTTAAGCCCTTCGGTTTACAATAGTTTGCTGTACAATGGTAAGCCTATCCGGGGCAAGCAAATGGTAGAAGCTTTAACTGCCGCGGGTCTTGACCTGGCAGTATTCGGTAATCACGAATTTGATATTAAAGAAAATGAATTGCAGGATAGAATGAACGAATCGGGCTTTGACTGGTTTTCATCCAACACTTTTCACAAACAAAAAAATAAGATAGAGCCTTTTGAAAAAAATGGCGTGCCTATTCCCGAAACATACATTTTACATGTAAAAGATGCAGATGGTACTGACGCTAAAATTGGTTTGCTTTCGGTAACGCTTCCCTTCAACAAAGCCGATTATGTTAGTTATACCGATGCACTGACCGCTGCAAAAACGGCGTATAATAATTTAAAAGATTCTGTTGATGCTGTAGTGGCCATCACGCACCAGTCAATTGACGACGATAAAAAAATGGCGGATGAAATTCCCGGATTAGCTATAGTGTTGGGTGGCCATGAACATGATATGCGTTTTGTGAAAGAAGGAAAGGTTTACATTACAAAAGCGCATGCCAACGCCAAATCGGCTTTTGTCGTGGACTTGCACATCAATCAAAAAAAACATAAAACAAAAGTTGATCCCCGGCTTGTTTACATTGATGAAAGCATTCCTTTAGACAGCGCAACCAGTGTAGTGGTGGAAAAGTGGAACAGCATTGCCGAGAAAAATTATAGCTCCTTGGGTTTTGATGCAAGGAAAATAATATTGAACAGCGGCGAACCTTTGGACGGCCGCGAAGCACAGGTAAGAAGCCACCCCACCAATCTTACGCGGCTTATTGTTACAGCCATTCAGCAGGCGGCGCCGCGGGCCGATGTGGTATTGATTAATTCAGGTTCGATACGTGTAGATGATATTGTGCCAACGCCGATTACCGAATATGACATTATCCGTACGCTTCCCTTCGGGGGCGGTATTCGCGAAGCTGATATGAAAGGAAGTCTCATTATCCAGACGCTTGATCAAGGTGAAAAAAATAAGGGTATTGGTGGCTATTTGCAATACAACGAAAACATTACACACGAAAACGGTGTTTGGAAATTGAAAGGACAGCCCATTGATCCCTCAAAAACATATCGCGTAGCCATTACCGATTTTTTATTCACAGGCAAAGAAGCCAATATGGATTTTCTAAATCCCCAAAATCCTGGGGTAGTAAAAGTGTACGATGCCGCTACCTCTGTTTCTAATCCATTGTCTGATGTTCGTTTGGCAGTGATCAGATATTTGGAAAATCGGGGCCAGTAATACTTTAAGCCAAATGTTTTTTTGTGTTTTTGCATGATCTAGCTGACGGATTGTAGTCTTCATCACATTGATGGTTGAGTGGCATAAAGCCTTACTTGATAACATGAGTTTTGGCATTGAGTGAATGCCTATGCATGCCTTTAAAAAATTTATTCTTAACTTAAAGGTCATTCTTCAAACCAAAACAAATCATCATGCACAAACTGATTCCTGTATTAGCAGTGGCAACACTGGCTATTACAGCCTGCAACAACAGTTCTTCCACTAACGAAAAGAAAGAAGACATTGCTACTACCCGCAGGCTGGAAGGCGAAGCTCTGGTAAAAAGAGGTAATTACCTTGTTACAGTGGCATCGTGCAACGATTGTCATTCTCCAAAAAACATGACACCAATGGGGCCGATGGCAGATTCTACCAAACTGCTTTCAGGCCACCCGGCAAATATGCCGTTGCCGCCAATTGATCCGAACGCTTTAAAACCGGGTGGTTGGGTAAATATGGGTCCGGACGTGACTTCCTTTGTGGGACCGTGGGGTATTTCTTATGCAGCTAACCTTACACCTGATTCGGCAACCGGCATTGGTGCCTGGACAGAAGAAGTATTCATTAAAACTTTAAGAACAGGCAAGCATTTGGGAATGGAAAATGGCAGACCGATTTTACCACCAATGCCATGGTACTATGTAGGTCAAATGACAGATGAAGATCTGAGTGCCGTTTATGCCTATTTAAAATCTTTACCTGCCATCAGCAACAGGGTTCCGGCTCCTGTACCACCCGACCAGGTTGCCGCAAAAAAATAGTTTCATTCTTTAGCGGCCTTGGAATTGAGGCGGTTTTTATTGGAACTCCTTTTAAAAAGAAAAGCCCCGGTCTCTTTCGAGCAAGGGAGCTTTGCTTATAGATTTGGATATATGTAGAGTTATAAACAATAATAAAAAAAGCATGCCAGGTTATTTATGGCATTGCTTGAAATAGGGGGCCGGTTATTTCAGATAATCAGCCCCACTTATTCAGTGGTCATTTTTTCTTTGCAAAACGCCTGCTTTTTTCATCCAGCACGGTAATTTTTCCGTTCACCATTTTCATGTCGTCCATTATAACTGCCGAATCCCATGCGCCTTTTTGATCCTGCCATTTTTGTTTGTACCAAAGCGATACCCACTCCTCTTTGCCGTCTTTTGATTTTACGGATTCAAAATCATCCATATTGATTTTGAAATCCTTGAGCATACTCCTGTCTTTTGTAAACATGGCTCTCAGGCTGTCTTTCGAAAACTTGCCCTGCATATCGCTAAAGCGTAATTCTACCGAATCGGCAAAAGCAGTGAGGGAAGCATCCACGTTGCCGGTTTCAAAATCTTTTAAAGACTGCAAAACCGTTTTGGTGTTTTCTCTTGAGCCGATTTCCCAATAATCGGGATGTTCAATAGTGTAAGCATAATCCATTTTCGGCTCTTCGGTAGCAGCCGATTTCACCTGGGCTTCGTCTGAAGCCGTTTTTTTGTCGCTGCTGTTGCACGCAGCAATAGCACCAATGGCTAAAAAAAGAAGGAACTTCTGTTTCATTGTATTGTGGTTTGGTTTAAAATGCGTGAAGTACCTGTAATTGGCTTCTGAAGGATGTGCCGGTTTGATAGGGAAGTGATGGTTCTACAAGTTAACAAATCGGCAATACAAAAACAATTTACACTGCTCCAGATTTTCAAATCATTTAATTTTAGCCAAAACTCATCGTCATGCATAAAAAGGCATTGCTTTTTATAACCGCATTTTCGTTCGTTCTTTTTTCCTGCAATAATGGTTCGCAAACAGCGTCTTCCAATGCAACGATTGATTCTGCGGCCACTACTCACGAACACGCCGATTGGATAGAGCAGGGAAACATTTACGAAGTGAATGTGCGTCAATACACTCCTCAAGGCACTTTCAAAGCCTTTGAACAAAATTTACAGCGATTAAAGGATATGGGTGTGCAAACGCTGTGGTTTATGCCTATCAATCCGATTTCAAAAAAAGACAGGAAGGGTGCCTTAGGTAGTTATTATGCGGTTTCAAATTACACCACTGTCAATCCGGAATACGGTACGATGGATGATTGGAAAGAACTTGTAAAAAAGGCGCATGACATGGGCTTTAAGGTTATCATCGACTGGGTGCCCAATCACACAGGCGCCGATCATCCCTGGTTAACAACGCATCCCGATTTTTATCAGAAGGACAGCACTGGCAAACCCATGTCGCCATTCGACTGGACGGACGTACGCCAACTAAATTTTACCAATAAAGAAATGCAGGATAGCATGACCGCTGCCTTAAAGTTTTGGGTTACTCAAACTGATATTGATGGTTTTCGTTGCGACCACGTAGAGAAATTTCAAATAAATTTTTGGAAAGCCTGCATTCCCGAATTAAGAAAGACCAAAAACCTGCTGATGCTTGCAGAAGTGGAAGAGCCCTGGGTGTATGCTGTGGGCTTTGATATGAACTATGCCTGGAAACTGTTTCATACAACCGTTGACGTAGCAGCTGGAAAAAGATCGGCCCTGTCAATTGACACTGTGTTATATGCCAGAGATACATCTTATCCTCAAACGGCTTTGCAACTCACCTTCACCAGCAATCACGATGAAAATAGCTGGAACAAAGCTGACTATGGCACCATGCCAGGCGCCAGCCACGCACCATTTGCTGTGCTTACGCAAACCATCAATAAGGCTGTGCCACTAATTTACAGCGGACAGGAGGAGCCTGTGTTGGACAGCGTGAGTTTTTTTTATAAGGACACGATCAGCTTTGGTAAATACAAGAGGGCTGCTTTTTACAAAACGCTGTTGAACCTGCGAAAAAACAATGCGGCTTTATCAGCCAACGCTTCTTTCAAAAAACTGGCTACCTCCAACGATACTGCCATGTATGCCTTTGAAAGAGAAAAAAATGGCAACAAGGTTTTAGTGATTTTGAATTTGAGCAAGCAACCGCAAAACTTTACCTGGAAGCAACAGCCTTCGGAAAAGGAGTGGAACAATATATTTCTTGGTAATAAAGAACCTGTAGATAAAGGATTTGGCATTGAGCCCTGGGGTTATGCGGTGTATGAAATAAGAAAGTAGAATCGTAGTAATAACAACCAGTATAAATCCTGAAAAGTTTTTATTAGCAATTACAACTGGTAAAGCCGATAGAAAAGTAAAACGTCAACCTGCAAATTGGTTGCGTATAATTGAGTAGAGGCAGCAAATATGTCTGCAACAATCTCTTCTTCGCAAACGCTTTAATCACGCAATTGAAAACTGTTATTTTTACGTCCCTTTTTAAACTTGTTAAAACAACATCATGCAGACTGGCGCTATCATTCAATCGGTTGAAATTTATAAATTATTCATTCCTTTAAAACAGCCCTTTGTTATTTCACTTGGCCCCATCAACGAAGTGCAAAATGTAGTGGTGATTATACACACCAAAGACGGTTGCACCGGCTATGGTGAATGTAGCCCTTACATGTCCATCAATGGCGAAAGTGTTGACACCTGCTTTATTGTAGCACAATATTTCGCTAAAGTGTTAAATGGAAAAAATGCACTGGAGATTGCTGCCTGCATGGAAGCAATGGATAAAACTATTTATGCCAATACCAGCATTAAAAGTGCTTTTGATATAGCCCTGCATGACATAGCAGCACAACATGCCGGTATGCCGATTTACAAATTTTTGGGCGGCAAAAAAGATAAAATTTTAGAAACCGATATGACGGTAAGCATTGGCGACCCTGAAAAGATGAAAGCTGATGCCATTTTGTATAAAGAACAAGGTTTCCCTGCCATTAAAGTAAAACTGGGCGAAGGCTTGGAAAAAGATGTGGCAAGAATAAAGGCAATACGCGAAGGCATAGGCAATGAGCTTCCTTTGCGCATTGATGCCAACCAGGGCTGGAGCACTGCTGCAAACGCCATTGCTGTTTTGCAAGCATTAAGCGTGTATAATATTGAACATTGCGAAGAACCTATAGCCCGTTATCGTTTTATGGAATTGGGCCGGGTGACTGATGCTTCTCCTATTCCTGTTATGGCTGATGAGAGTTGTGGTGACGAGCATGATGCCGAACGGCTAATTCAATTGAACGCCTGCCAAATGTTCAATATCAAATTGGGTAAATCTTCTGGTTTTTATAAAGGTTTGAAAATTGCACAATTAGGTGCGCAGGCTGGTATGCACATGCAGGTGGGCGGGTTCATGGAATCGAGGCTGGGTATGACGGCAGCTGCACATTTGGCGCTGAGCAATGATCATATTCATCACTGTGATTTTGATACGCCATTAATGTTTACGGAAGATCCTGTAATTGGTGGAATCAATTATTTACCTAAAGGCGTCATTGACCTGCCCGATACGCCGGGGTTGGGAGCTATGATTGATCAAAGCTATTTAGAAAAAGCAGAAAAGATAGTTATATAATAACATCCTCCATGGCCTCATATTTTACCGTACCCACTAATTCGTCCTTATGGTAAATACTGCTTTCGTGCAGTTGGTTCAGAATGCGAAAGGTTTTTCTTTCTTTCCAACTGGGAGCGTGACCAAGGAAGTTAATAATTACTTCTTCTATCAAACGGCTTTTTTCTATGGTCATTTGCATTAAAATATTAGCTTCTGGCATAGCGGTATTGTTTTACGCATTCACAGCAATAGGAGTTAATAGCAAGCTTGCAAGGAGTACCGGAAGGATTAAGACAGGCGGCAAAAAAATCAGCAGTTTAAATTTATAAAAATTAAGCATTGGCTGCAAACTTATTTTTGAACATATTTCCGCATCTGTAAAAATCGGGGTTTGATTAGGCAATGAATTTCAATTAAAAAAAAGACGGCCGAAAGGCCGCCTTTGAAATGGTGTTTTACAAACACTATTTTTTCTATTGGTTCAATTGCAAAATTTTCCCGCTTAGCTGTTTGTCACCTACTCTTAAAACATAAATAAGATTTGCCTGTTGTTTTACAGGTAACCTCAGTTCAAAGTTTTGCGTACCCTTATTGATGTTTCCCTGGTAAACGGTTTTGATCTTTTGCCCAAGGGAGTTATAAACCTCCAAAGTTCCTTTGCCCGATACCGGAGCATTGACAACGAAATTGATTTTGTCGCTGAAAGGATTGGGATAGGCGGTTACTTTAAGTTGAGATTCTTCAGCATCCCCTGTGATAGAGTTCTGTCGAATTCTTGTTAAAGAAGGACAAGACTCAACCGCATCATCACAAACAGAACCTGGCGATGTGCAACCATCTGTATTTGTCACGGTTACAACTGGGTTAGAACCTGCGGACAAATCTGTGAAGATCACTGGTGTATTGGCTTGTGCCGTGATGTCGGCAGAGCCGATATGATATGTCCATCCGACAGTAGGACTGCATATCTGGACGCTACCCTTGGACGGACCACAGAGTGATGGCTGTGTTACCACAATGGTTGGCTTGTCAGGTGTTGAAGGTTGGGTATTTACTGTTTTGCTTGTAGATGGTGATGTACAAACACCTTTGGTAGCAGTAAGTCCGTATGTTCCGGCTGCAAGCGATGAAAAAATGCCCGTGCTGTTAGACTGGGTTGTTGTTGCAGGGCTTGGGCCTGTTAGTGTGTATGTAAGTGTTGCGTCAGGACTATTTACTGTAATAGTTCCTGTTGCTACTGTACATGTGGGCTGTGTTACATCTGCCGAAGGAGCATTGGGTGTTGAAGGTTGGGTATTTACTGTTTTGCTTGTAGATGGTGATGTACAAACACCTTTGGTAGCAGTAAGTCCGTATGTTCCGGCTGCAAGCGATGAAAAAATGCCCGTGCTGTTAGACTG
>JBQCJM010000175.1:0-13563 GCA_051952715.1 Flavisolibacter sp. | reverse complement strand
CGTAGCCGCAGAAACAGCCGGTGCCATTACTTTGTTTGTAACTGAAGCCTTAAAAATTCCTGTAAGTACCACACATACCATTACCGGTTCTATAATGGGCGTAGGCGCCACCAAACGTTTATCAGCGGTTCGCTGGGGCGTAACCATTAATTTATTATGGGCATGGATACTTACCATTCCCATCAGCGCTTTGCTTGCAGCGGGAATTTTCTCTATAGTAAAACTTTTCTTATAGTATAATTTCCGAAGTTTGCTGTTCAACATTCACCCATGGCGAAAATATTAGTGACCGGCGGCTGCGGCTACATAGGCTCTCATACCCTTGTTGACCTTATTGAAAACGGATATGATGTAATTTGTGTAGACAATAACTCAAGATCTACTGCCACTGTTTTAGAAGGCGTGCAAAAAATTACCGGCAAAGCCGTAAAAAATTACAAAGTTGATCTTTGCAATTTTGATGACACCTTTGCCATTTTTCAGGAAAATGAAGACATTGCAGGCATCATTCATTTTGCGGCATACAAGGCCGTAGGTGAGTCGGTAGAAAAGCCGCTAATGTATTTCGAAAACAATCTCTATTCTCTTATCAATCTTTTAAAATGCGTTCAGGAGTTTAATACACCGTGGTTTGTTTTCTCTTCTTCGTGTACAGTTTACGGCGAGCCGGATGAAAAAATGGTTACAGAAGAAACACCTCTAAAACCAGCAGCCTCGCCTTACGGTTATACAAAGCAAATGGGAGAACAGATTTTAGGAGAGTTCCAAAAAGCCAGTAACACGAAAGTTATTTTGCTGAGATATTTTAATCCCGTCGGAGCACACCCTTCCACAATTATTGGCGAGTTGCCTATTGGCAAACCCCAAAACCTGGTGCCTGCTATTACACAAACAGCCATTGGTAAACTGCCAAAAATGATCGTTTTTGGTGATGATTACCCTACCCGTGACGGAAGCTGCGTACGTGACTTTATTCATGTTTGCGACATAGCACACGCACATACCCTGGCTATTAAATATTTGCAGGAAAACCGCAACATTAGTGGCTGCGAAGTCTTTAACCTGGGCACAGGCAATGGCGTTACGGTGTTGGAAGCTATTAAAGCATTTGAAAAAGTAAGTGATGTTAAACTGAATTATGAAATTGGGCCTCGCCGTCCCGGAGATATTATTGCCATTTATGCCAATAATGATAAGGCCCGCACACGGCTGCACTGGAACCCCCAATATTCTTTGGAAGACATGATGAGCACTGCATGGAAGTGGGAACTAAAGTTAAAAGAAGATGCTTCATTGCATCATAATTCAAATTTTCAAATGAACTAAAGCCGGCCAGCAAGCCAACCGCTTAGAACCAACTATTTTATCACTTACATTTGCGTCCATTATGATGCTAAAAGATATTCAACCTACCGGAAAAAAAGACACCCGTAGCGGCTTTGGAGATGGCATTTTAGAAGTAGCCCGAAAAAATAAAGATGTAGTGGCGCTTACAGCCGATCTGGCGGGTTCTTTAAAACTTCATCCTTTCATTAAAGAATTTCCTGAACGCTTTATACAAGTGGGCATAGCCGAAGCCAATATGATGGGCATTGCCGCAGGCTTAACTATTGGTGGTAAAATACCTTATACCACCACGTTTGCCAATTTTTCCACCGGCAGGGTATACGATCAAATTCGTCAAAGCATTGCTTATAGCAATAAAAATGTAAAAATCTGTGCTTCGCATGCAGGCGTTACCCTTGGCGAAGACGGTGCCACACACCAGATTTTAGAAGATATTGGGTTAATGAAAATGCTGCCGGGCATGACAGTAATTGTTCCCTGCGATTATAACCAAACCAAAGCAGCTACCATTGCAATTGCCGATTATGTTGGCCCGGTTTACTTGCGTTTCGGCCGTCCCAGCTGGCCCATTTTTACCAACCCTGCCGAGCCTTTTGTTATTGGCAAGGCACAAAAATTTTCCGAAGGAACAGATGTGAGCATTTTTGCCTGCGGTCATTTGGTTTGGAATGCCATACAGGCGGGAGTTGCTTTGCAGGAAAAAGGCCTGAGTGTGGAAGTTATCAACATTCATACGGTAAAGCCGTTGGATGAAGAAGCTGTCCTGGCTTCTATACGCAAAACAAAATGCGCTGTCACTGCCGAAGAACACAATATCATTGGCGGCTTAGGTGATGCGATATCTCAGGCCGCTACCAAGCACTTTCCTATTCCAATAGAATTTGTAGGAACCAAAGATACGTTTGGCGAAAGCGGAACACCAGATCAATTGCTGAAAAAGTATCATTTGGATGTGCCGGATATTATTGCAGCGGCAGAGAAAGTGATGGCGAGGAAAAGTTAATAGTTTATAGCCCGTTCCATGAACACTTACTGATTGTAATTTTTTTCGATAGCAAAAGACTAAAAAGCAATGCTTTTTAGTCTTTTTATTTATACTAATCTGAGAACCCTTTTTAAAAATACACTGCGAAAATTAGGTAACCTTGAACGTTAAACCATGAACTATGAACTAATTTCAGCCCTTATCTTTACGCATATCAACGCAGCGATTCCAGATTAAACATTTGCCAATGGCTTTAACAGACAGTTCAGATGCAGAATTACTCATGCAGTTTCGCAAACCCGAAACAAAGGAAAGGGCATTTACTTCCATCATAAAAAAATACCAGGAAAAACTATACTGGCATATTCGCCGCATGGTAGTTGACCACGAGGATGCGAATGACGTTCTGCAAAATGTTTTTATAAGAGTTTGGAATGGCCTGGAAAATTTCAGGGAAGATTCGCAGCTTTATACCTGGCTTTACCGCATTGCCACCAATGAATCTTTAACATTTTTAGAAGGTCAAAAAAAACGCAGTGCCATAAGCCTGAGCGATGTGGAAACCGGACTAAGCAATAAGATCAAGGCAGACAAGCATTTTGACGCCAATAAATTAGAATGGAAATTGCAACTGGCCATTCAGCAACTGCCCGAAAAACAAAGGATTGTTTTTACTTTGCGTTATTACGACGAAATGCCATACGAAGAGATGAGTCGTGTGCTTGAAACAAGCGAAGGTGCTTTAAAGGCAAGCTACCATCATGCAGTAAAAAAAATTGAAGATTACATCAAAAATCATTAAACTTTGAAGGCCCATTTTGGTCTTAAACCCGAAAAATGGACAATAGCGACAACATACAAGATGAATTGAGAGGCTTAAACAGCGAATTGCCTTCTGTGGACAAAACACCTTTTTCTGTGCCAGAAGGTTATTTTGCAGGTTTGGCTGGGTCTGTTATGGCTAAAATAAAAGGCGCCGAAGCACCTGCTTCTACAGAAATTGCTTCGCTATCGCCATTATTGGCCGGCATCTCCCGTAACATGCCCTATGTTGTTCCTGCTGGCTATTTTCAAACAACAATTGAAGAACTGCCTTTTCTAACCGGCGATGATCCAAGATCTGCCATTCTTTCTTTGGTGGAAAGAGTGACGCCTTATGAAGCGCCTCTTGGATATTTTGCCAACTTACCCGATCAGGTATTGGAAAAAGTTTCTCAACAGTCAAAAGCCAAAATAATCCCTGTTGTTAAAAGAAGATGGATGCGCATGGCAGTTGCAGCCATGGTAATCGGCATAATGGGTCTTTCAGGTTGGTTTTATTTCAATCAAAATAAGAGCCTTGATGCAGACAAACCATTAGCGCAACAATTAAAGAATGTAAGCACAAAAGAATTAAATGATTTTATAAGAACAACTGACATTACCACTGCGAGCACTGAAACAGCGCAAGCTAAAACTGCGAATAAAACTGAAGTGGAGCAAATGTTGACCGATGTTTCAGATAAAGAGTTGGCTTCATTTCTAAACCAGGTTCCAAGTGATGATGAGGATTTACTGGTGATCAATTAACCTGACTATGAAAAAAATTATTTACATATTAAGTTTTCTTTTTGTTATAAGTGCCACCTCTTATGCACAGGATAAGGGTGGAAAACTGCAGGAAAAAATGACGGAGTACGTTCAGCAAAAACTAGGATTATCAAAATCAGAAGCTGAAAAATTCAGTCCTGTTTTTCTTGATTACTTTAAAGATTTAAGAAGAACCAACCAGGAGTTCAGAGGCGACCGCCTGGTACTTCAACAAAAGATAGTTGAATTACGCCTACGCTACCGCGACCAGTTTAAGCCTATTATTGGGGAAAAGCGCAGCAATGATGTTTTTACCTACGAACGTGAATTTATTAAAGGCGTGAAAGAACTGCAACAAGATCGCCTGCAAAATCGCTTACAAGGCCCTGCTAACAAAAGAAATAATCCCGAGTTGTAATAATTTGGTTTTTGGCCTATATTTGAACTTGGTGTTTTTCATAGGTTAGCAACGGCCGGCTCTTTTTAGGGCAGGCCTTCTTTTTAGAAGACAAGTTTTCAGGATAGTTTTTTGATTTCTGATACGGTTTACAACAACTTCCCTTACTTATTCTCCAACATCTTTTTTATGTAAGCAATTTGACCAAGATGATAAATGTCGTGCTGTATAATACCGCTCAGTAATTTTCTGAAGTTGTAGTTTCTTTCTTCAACTTTTTGGTCAAGCATTTCATCTTTTTGTGTTTGTATAATTTCGAGCAATTCACTTTGTGTTTGATGCAATCGCTGCAAGCCTTGCTGCCAAAGTGTTTTATCAGAATGGGCTAACTCTTTCCAATCATTTACTTCAAAGTGATGCAGGCCTTTTGCATCTTTTTTAAACCGGCTAATGGTGAACTCTCTCCAGTTGATCATGTGCCATAACAATTCAACAATACTGTGTTGATCATTTTGTTTTTCGAATGCTATTGCTTCGTTCACTTCACCAAGTAGTGTCTTTACACTTCTACCAAACCAGGGATCACCTTCAAACGCATCTTTTAATTGTTCGGTTAGAAATGGCATTTCTCTTTCCATAATATTTCAATTTATAGCAAAGAAAATAGGCATGAAAAACAGAAGAAGTGAAAATTATATCAAATAGAATTACAAATGATGAATGGAGCGTCGCAACAAATTATGAGAATAGTACTACGGCTGGCTAATAAATAAAAAAGCCTGCATTTGAATGCAGGCTGAAATATGCTGTAAAAACTTTTACTTACTTAAATACATACTTCTGTCCTTATACAGCTGGCGGAAATAAGGATCACGCAAATCTTTGATAAACCGAATGGCTTCTCCTGTTGACTTCATTTCAGGGCCTAACTCCTTATTTACATTCGGAAATTTGTTGAAAGAAAACACAGGTTCCTTAATGGCAAAACCGTTCAGCTTTTTCTCGAAAGTAAAATCGGTAAGCTTGTTTACACCTAACATTATTTTTGTTGCCACATTCAAATACGGGATACCATACGCTTTTGCAATGAAAGGCGTAGTACGTGAAGCTCTGGGGTTGGCTTCAATTACATATACTTTTCCGTTCTTAATGGCAAACTGAATATTGATCAACCCTTTAATATCCAGGGCCCTGGCAATTTTTTCTGCATAATGCTCCATGGTTGTAACCACTAATGGCGTCAGATTGAACGCAGGCAAAACAGCATTACTATCACCACTGTGAATACCGGCTGGTTCGATATGTTCCATAACACCCATCACATGAAAATTCTCTCCGTCAAAAATGGCATCGATCTCTGCTTCCTGGCAACGATCAAGAAAATGATCAATCAAAATTTTATTGCCCGGAATGTGTTTCAATAAACTAATAACTGCTTTTTCAAGTTCTTCATCGTTAATAACAATGCGCATTCTTTGTCCACCCAATACATAACTTGGACGAACCAATACCGGATACCCTACTCTTTGCGCTACTACTACTGCTTCATCCACATCATAAGCAGTACCATAATCAGGGTAAGGAATGTTTAATTCTTTTAGCATATCACTGAAGCGGCCACGGTCTTCAGCAATATCCATATTATCGTAAGAAGTGCCGATGATTTTTACGCCTTTTGCATGTAGGCGCTCAGCCAATTTTAATGCTGTTTGTCCACCCAATTGAACAATGACACCTTCAGGTTTTTCATGTTCAATAATTTCCCACAAATGTTCCCAATACACCGGCTCGAAGTAAAGTTTATCGGCCATGTCAAAATCGGTAGAAACAGTCTCCGGATTGCAGTTCACCATGATAGCTTCGTAACCTGCTTCTTTAATAGCCAGCAAACCATGCACGCAGCAATAGTCAAATTCAATTCCCTGCCCAATGCGGTTTGGGCCACTACCTAAAACAATTATTTTCTTTCTGTCAGAAACCTTGCTTTCATTGTCGTGGCCTTCTTCGAAGGTAGAATAGAAATAAGGTGTTTTTGCTTCAAATTCGGCACTGCAGGTATCCACCATTTTATAAACACGGGTAATGCCTGCAGCTTTTCTTTTTTCATACACTTCGTCCTCACTGCCATCCTGAATAATGCGGGCAATTTGTTCATCACTGAAACCATGCACTTTAGCCTTTTTCAGCAATTCAAGCGGCAATTCTTCCAGCCAGTAATTACTCAGCTCTTTTTCTATGTTGCAGATCTTTTGAATCTCGTAAATAAACCAGCGGTCAATACCAGTTGCCTTTGCAATTGTGTTGACACTGACACCTAACATCAAAGCATCTTTGATACGGAAAATGCGATCCCACTTTGGCGTTTTAATGTACTCCAGCAATTCCTCTGCTTTCATGCCGCTTTTGCCATAATAACCTAAGCCTACTGCATTATTTTCCAAACTTTGACAAGCCTTTTGCACTGCTTCTGTAAAGCTTCTGCCAATGGCCATTACTTCGCCTACACTTTTCATTTGCAATCCAAGCGTATCATTAGCACCTTTGAATTTATCAAAGTTCCAGCGGGGAATTTTTACAATAACATAATCCAGCGCCGGCTCAAAATAGGCTGACGTTGTTTTTGTAATTTGATTTTCCAATTCATCCAAAGTATAACCAATGGCCAGTTTGGCGGCGATTTTTGCAATAGGATAACCTGTAGCTTTTGAAGCAAGTGCAGACGAGCGGCTTACACGGGGATTGATCTCAATGGCGATAATTTCTTCGTTTTCCGGGTTAAGCGCAAACTGCACATTACAGCCACCGGCAAAGTTGCCAAGGTCACGCATCATTTCAATAGCTGTGTTACGCATCAATTGAAAAGCCGTATCACTCAAGGTCATAGCGGGAGCAACGGTGATAGAATCACCTGTATGCACACCCATGGGATCAAAATTTTCTACTGTACAAATGATGCACACGTTATCGGCAGCGTCTCGCAACAATTCCAATTCAAATTCCTTCCAGCCCAGCACTGCTTTTTCAACCAATACTTCGTGAATGGGCGAAGCGGAAAGGCCACGTTGCAAAGCTTCATCTAATTCTGAAGCATCGTGTACAAAGCCACCACCTGTTCCGCCTAATGTAAATGATGGACGAATAACAAGAGGAAATCCAATATTTTGTGCAAACTCCTTTCCTTCTAAAAAAGAATTGGCGGTGTGTGCCTGCGCCACGGGTATTCCTAATTGAATCATCCATTGGCGGAACTTCTCACGGTCTTCAGCCTTATCAATGGCTTTAATGTCCACGCCAATTAACCGTACATTATATTTCTCCCAAAGCCCCAGGTCTTCAGCTTCTTTGGCAAGGTTCAATGCTGTTTGGCCGCCCATAGTAGGCAGCACGGCATCAATTTTATTTTCCTGCAAAATTTGCTCAATGCTTTCTACTGTCAATGGCAACAAATACACTTTTTCCGCCATCATCGGGTCGGTCATGATGGTAGCGGGATTGCTGTTGATAAGGATCACTTCAATTCCTTCTTCCCGCAAACTGCGTGCAGCCTGGGTGCCGGAGTAATCAAACTCGCAAGCTTGTCCGATAACAATAGGTCCTGAACCGATAATTAAAACTGATTTTATTGAGGAGTCTTTAGGCATCTGTGTTTGAATTTACAAGTTCACGGGTTTGTAAGTTCACAAGCTGAAGCCACCAAATGCAAACTCGTGAACTGATCAACTTGAGTTAGGGATACAAAAAACCCGGACATTTGTCCGGGGTGCAAAAATAGGGTAAATGAAGTTTTACTGCTGCAATGATTTTTGACTATTAACAGCGTGTTGATAAAAGCGCCTAAGCGGTTGCACTTGCAACGGCTCTTCCATCTTTTTTACTGAACATATTACCGACGCCTCCCAGGTTATCATTCACTAATTTTTTGCCTTTGTTGAGAAGGTCTTTTTTTTGCTGGTCGCTCATTTTAGAATATTTGTAGGCTCCAAAGGCGGCAGCGCCTAACAATAAAAGAGAACCGATACCGGCTTTACGTGTCATAACATAAGTTTTTGGTGGTCTTCCGGATGACTCCGGTACGACCGGTTAAACAATTTGGTTACTAACAGGATGTACCCATAAAATATCATACCGCAATTGGCAATAGCAGAACAAGCTTTAGTTAGCAGAGGGATTTCCTGTTGCTTCCTGGTTCGTGGTTTTAGTTCCACCTTTAAATAAGCCTTCGAAAAATTCTTCCACTTTTGGCAAGTGTTCCTTCAATGCATCGGCGCCTTTGGTTTTCAATTCATTGAAATAATCCATAGCCTGATCTTCTGCATCAAGGGCCGATTTTTTTAATTTATTAGCCTTGTCTTTAATATCACTCGCCAGCTTTTCCTTTTGTTCATCGGTCATGTTCATATACTTGTAGGCACCGAAAGCGGCTGCAGCGCCAAGTAAAAAAGTTGCCAGGTGTTTGTTATTGACACTCATGTTTAAGATTTTTTAAACTGAATAAATTTTTTATTGCTCTATTAAGTTACCAATTTTATGCCCAGCTTTTTCTTTTTACGAATAAGAGTGTTCATTTCCTATTTTAAACGGCACATGATGGTTAGAAGATTTTTTTGCTTTCTATTTCTTTTTATCGCTTTTCATTCCGCCCAATCGCAAACTTATCCTCAAAATTATTTCAGGCATCCATTGGATATACCCATGCAGCTGGTTGCCAATTTCGGCGAGATACGTGCCAATCACTGGCATATGGGTTTAGACATTCGCACACAACAAAGAGTGAATTTGCCCGTGCATGCCGCGGCAGATGGTTATATCGCAAGAGTTTCCGTGGAACCCGGCGGATTTGGCCAGGCTATTTACATCAACCACCCTAATGGATATACTACTGTATATGGACATTTGAATGCATTTTCTCCCCCATTAGCCGCATACGTTGAAAAACAACAGTATGCAAAACAATCGTGGGCCATCAACCTTATATTGCCCGCAAACCTTTTCCCCGTTAAAAAAGGAGATTTTATTGCCCGCAGTGGTAGCACGGGCGCATCGGAAGGACCACACGTGCATTTTGAAATAAGAGATACAAAAACAGAAAAATGTTTAAATCCTTTACTATTCAAATTTCCGCTGGCGGATGCTGTGCCGCCAACTGTTTTGCATTTGGCGCTGTACGACAGAAATAAAAGCACCTACAATCAATCTCCACAATTTTTAGCACTGAAAAAAGCTGCTGCAGGTTATAGCTTAGCTTCTTCTACACTTCGTGTTGGTTCCAACAAAATAAGTTTTGCCATTGGCGCTTATGATCGTTTTACCGCCACGCCTAATCACTGTGGCATTTATTGTGCAGAGATGTATGTTGATGAAAAACCGGTTTCACAATTTTTACTGGATAACATTGGCTATGATGAAACAAGATATATCAATGCGCAAATTGACTATCCCTATAAAGCCAAAGGCGGTGCCTCATTGCAACACATTAGTCCTTTACCTGGCGCTACTGCAGTTGCTTATAATTTGTTTGGCGGCGATGGCATTATTCATTTAAATGATAACGCTGTTCATACAGTAATGATTGAAGTGCAGGATGCTAACAAAAATATTTCTAAAATTCAATTCAATGTACAATATGATGCTAGCCTAAATAAAGCTTACGAAACAACAGATGCAGAAAAATTTCTTCCCAACGATGTAAACGTTTTTGAACGAAGTGATTTTGAACTGTTTACTACTGAAGCAACGATGTATGATACAGCCTTTGTCGGTTTCTCCAGTATTGCTAATACAAACGCCGCATCACCGCTGTACAGTTTTTTAAGTGCCGCCACTCCAGCTCATGATTCCGTTACAATAAGAATAAAATCATCTTCTACCTTAACACAAGAGCAAAAAGATAAACTGGTGATCAAGAATATCTCCGGCACGAAAACATTCGTGAAAAAAGCGCAATGGCAGAATGGCTGGCTGGCGGCCAGGTTCCGGCAGTTTGGAACTTACCAGGCTTTTGTAGATGATGAGCCACCGACAGTAAACGCACCACCAACCAACCTTACAAAAGCTTCACGCATTGTGTTTACGCCAAAGGATAATTTCAACAGTATTAAAAGCTTTCGTGCAGAAGTAGATGGCCAATGGCTTTGTTTTACAAATGATAAAGGGAGAACATGGATCTATCATTTTGACGAACATTTTCCAAAAGGGCAACACGAGTTGAAATTGACAATAGAGGACGAAGCAGGAAACATAACCACAAAGACATGGAATGTTACACGATAATTTAGCAAATCAACATTTTTAAATTGTTCATGTACAACGCTCAATTCTCAATCTGCAAATAAATAAAGCAAATTCAATGAATTTTACATTATGATTGACCGTTAACTTCAAACCACAAACTCTAAACTTCAAACTTCTTATGGCTACGCATTTACAGGCAGGACAAAAGGCACCGTCTTTCACCGGCATTGACCAGGATGGCAATAAGGTTTCATTAGCTGACTTAAAAGGACAAAAAGTGGCTTTATATTTTTATCCGGAAGACGACACACCTACCTGCACTATACAGGCATGTAATCTCAGGGATAACTATCCTCTATTAAAAAAGAATGGCGTTAAAGTAATTGGTGTGAGTCCTGACGATATAAACAAACACCAGAAGTTCAGAGAAAAATTCAGTCTTCCATTTACGCTGCTTTCTGATCCTCAACACAAGATCATTGACAAATACGGCGTGTGGGGCGAAAAGAATTTGTACGGAAGAAAATACATGGGACTTCACCGCACCACATTTGTAATTGATGAAAATGGCGTGATCAAAAAAATATTTCTGAAGCCCAGAAATAAGGCGCATGCAGAGGAAATAGTAAAGGTGTTTGGATCATAAACGGAGATATGAAAAGATTTATCCGTGACTAAATCACCCACTCCACTTCACCTACGTCAAATCTTTCTTCAGCAGCATGTTCAACTACTAATTGGCCTAGATCAGTTACACTTTTTATTGTGGCTTCAAAAATCCTGTTTGCTTTTTTCAGTTTCACTTTTTCGCCAAGTTTGTAAAGATGTTTGTGATATTCATGGGCAATGATTTGTGGCTTTGTAGTCAAGTTGCGGTAAGCCCTATCTAAACAATCACATAACTCTTTTGCCAGCAGTAGAGGTTCCCAATCTTTTCCTGTGATTTGTTTAAGCGAAACAGCTTTATTTTTCAAGTTGCCAAAATGTGTTTGATTAACGTTCAATCCAATGCCTGCAACTGCGTATTTCCAATCAATACCCTGAAATACATTTTCAATCAATATTCCGCCTGCCTTTCTGTCACGCCAATAAATATCATTAGGCCACTTAATTTTTACATCAGTTTGTGCATAGCTGTTAAAAAAGTTAAGTGCCCCAACAGCTATTGCCTTGCTTAGCATAAATGTCTGTGACGGGCTCAATTCTTTGGGCTCAGTAATAACGCTGATGGCAATGTTGCTCTTTGCCTCCGAATACCAGTTTTTACTGCGCTGCCCACGGCCCTTCGTTTGATCATGTGCAAACACAGCAGTGCCATGCTGTGCCATACCTGCATGTACCAATCCCATGGCATAGTTGTTGGTGCTATCCACTGTAGGCAGTTCTATAAAAGGAGAACCTATGCGGTTTGAAGATGACAATTAACCATTATTTTTGGCAAAGAAAAATAACTTTAATTATCATTACCTTATAGACTGCACTTATTATTTACCAACAAAAAATCTATTTAATATTTGGAACCATTAGAAGTATTAACGCATCGGAGAAAGGGCACGGGCCGGTTAAACAGGAATTCTAAAATTTTCAAAACTATTATACGGGCTATCCAGGAAAAAAAAGGCGAAAACATTATATCGCTTGACCTTAGAAAAATACCCGAGGCCGTTGCAGACTTTTTTATTATCTGCGAGGCCAACAATCAGCCACAAATCAGAGCCATAGCCGATTTTGTAGAAGAGCAAGTAAAAACGAACTGTAATGAACGTCCGTATCGCCACGAGGGCAAACAAAATCTGCAATGGGTTTTAATTGATTATGTGAACATTGTTGTTCATATAATGATGCCGGAACAAAGAAAATTCTATAAGTTAGAAGAAATGTGGAGCGATGCCTCTATGGAAGAACACAATCCTTAACGGTTGGGTTTGTTAAATAGCAGGAAGTCATAGCAATATTCGACGAAAATTCAATTACTTGCACCATTCAGTTTAAGACTAATAAGAAAAAATAAAATGTCACAAGAGCCATATAAAAACGATAACAAAACCAGACTTCCGAAATTTTCTAATCGTCCTGCAGGTCCGTCTGGAGATGGAGAAAATCCACGCAAAGGGCCGCGATTTAGTATCTATTGGGTTTACGCCATCATTTTTGCAGTATTGATCGGCTTTCAATTCTTCCCGCCTTTCTCAAGTTCTTTAGAAAAAACCAATTTTGAGAACTTTAAGCAAATGGTGGCCAAAGGTGATGTAGCCAAATACATTATTGTTGACAACCGCGATATGGTAAGGGTTTATTTAAAGCCCGAGGTTATTCAGCAATATGCGGCTTCTACCAAAGCAAAATTTACTGCTGACGGTCCTCATTTCTATTTCAGAATATCGGCTAATGAAGATGTTCGGAAAGAAATGAATGATTTTTATGCCGAAGCAAAAGTGCCTGCACAAAACCAGCCTTCATCCGATGTGGAAAATGAAACTAACTGGTTCAGCCCCATTTTACAAACCTTATTGCCCATCCTGATCTTCATTGGTCTTTGGATTTTATTAATGCGCAAAATGGGCGGCGGCGCCGGTGCCGGCGGTGGCCCTGGCGGTATTTTCAATATAGGTAAATCAAGAGCTACCTTATTTGATAAAGGCACAAGGGTGAACATTACGTTCGCCGATGTGGCGGGTTTGGATGAAGCCAAAGTGGAAGTCATGGAAATCGTAGACTTCCTTAAAAATCCTAAAAAGTATACTTCGCTTGGTGGTAAAATTCCAAAAGGCGCTTTGTTGGTAGGCCCTCCCGGAACAGGTAAAACTTTATTGGCAAAAGCTATGGCCGGCGAAGCACAAGTACCTTTCTTCAGCCTTAGCGGTTCCGATTTTGTAGAAATGTTTGTAGGCGTTGGTGCCAGCCGTGTTCGTGATTTGTTTAAACAAGCAAGAGAGAAAGCACCATGCGTGATTTTCATTGATGAAATAGACGCGATTGGTCGTGCACGGGGCAAGAACATGATGTTGAGCAATGATGAAAGAGAAAGTACATT
>JBQCJM010000174.1:0-3095 GCA_051952715.1 Flavisolibacter sp. | reverse complement strand
AGGCTTTCGCTGCTGCCATCAGTATAATGCAATACCACGTCAAAAGGCGCCGCCATACCGCCAATATTTTGCACGGTCAAAGAATATCCCGTTTTGGTTTTGGTTAGTTTTTGCACCGCCAGATCAATATAATAGTTCGAGAAAAACCAGTTGTTCCAAAACCAGTTCAGGTTTTTACCCGAGGCCGTGTTCATAATGTTGAAGAAATCCCATGGCAACGGATGTTTGCCATGCCACGTGTTCATATACGCATGCAGGCTTTTCTTGAATAAGGCATCGCCTAATATTTCTTTCGCAGCCAGGTAACCCAGCGATGGCTTGCCGTATTCATTGTTGCCCAGGCCGCCGCCATTAAGGTTAGGCCCCGGCGTAATAATGGGCATATCCTCATCCTGCGAAGCATCGCCGGCCCAGCCCGCCACCCTGAACTGTTTATAAAAATCATCGGCCTTTTCCTTTCCCATTAAGTCGCGGTTAAAAAGCAGTTCAAAAGTTGTAGCCCAACCTTCATCCATAAATGCGTAGCGGGTTTCGTTAATACCCATGTAAAAAGGCATATACGTATGCGCTATCTCGTGCATAGCCACAAAGCGGGAGAAAGTGGTGTCTTCGTAAGTTTCGTCATTGGCCATCATGGGGTACTCCATACCCGCATAACCCTGGAAAACCGTTGTTTTTTCGTACGGATAAGCAATGCCAGGCCATTGTGTAGACAGCCAGCTCAAAGCTTCCTTGGCAAAACGCACCACGTGATGATAATCTGCCGCCGTATCATTATAAGCCGCTTGCGCCGAAGCCCGCCTTCCGGTAGCAGCATCTACCACCACGCTGGAAGCGTCCCACACAAAATGATCGCTCAATCCCAGTGCCACGTCCGGAACGTCATGCGCTTTGAACCGCCACACATTCACTGGCCGTTGCGCCGTAATGTTCCTGTTACGGATATCCGTTTGCGTTGCCACATGAACAATATCATCGCTGTTCAAAGATTGCCTGAACTTTTGGGCAAATGCAGGCTGCAACACTTCGTCAGAGTTTAGTAATGTTCCGGTTCCCCAAACTATATAGTTGGCGGGCACCTCCACGGCAACCGTGTAATCATTGAAGTCGTTGTAAAATTCCAAAGCGTCATTGAAGGTGGTGAAATCCCAACCCTGGTAATCATCGTACACAGCCACGCGGGGATAGAAATAAGCCAAAAAGAAAGTGGTGGAGTCAATCATCCCCTCTCTGTTGCTTTTTAAAGAAACATCATAATGCCACTTAATAGATAGCTGCACCGAATCATGCGCAGGCAATGGGTGTTGCAGACGAACAGGTACCGTGGTAAAATAATTAGGATTGTTGTTCCACGGCTGCGCCTTCCCGTTTACAAGGAACGAATCAATATGAACGCCGGAAGTAAGATAGGCTTCGCTGGCGCCGCTAAGCCTGGGGGCACCAGGTCTGTGAATATTTACAATAAGCTTGAAAGCAAGATTGCGTAAGGTATCGGTACTGTTATTAGTATAAACAATTTGCTCTGAGCCGTAGATAGTACGGTTTGGGGGCATGGCTTTTACCGTAATGTCATAGCGGCCATGGTTTTGCCAGTAGTTTTTCCCTGGCCTGCCGTCCAAAGAGCGGGTACCGTTGTTGAAAGCTTGCTGAATATCACGGGGCATATAAAGTTGTTGTGCAGCTGCAGCAGCAACCACCCAACAAAATAAAAAGCAAAGAGCAGATCGTATCATCATAGTGGGATTTAAAAAGAAAGATAAAGTTAATAGAGATTAACAGTATCAATTTGTGATAACTGGCATCACTTTTTGGAAAAACGATAATCTTCGGCAAATATTAGTAAAACAACTCCGGCCAATTCCGGTGTACTGCTGTTGGCGTTCCTCCATCCGCTGTCAATGCCTCTACCATATGCTATGGGCAAAATTATATTGCCACTGGTGGCTTCTGTGGTTGCAGTTTTTATTGCCGCAGCAAAAGGGTGCGGGAAGTGTATTTTAATTCATCATCAATAAATAAGCCTGCTAAATATTCGACCAATGATGCTGCTAAACCTTCGAAAAAAGCTTGTCAGGAAGCGGCTGTCAAACACCATTTATTTCTTACCTTAAAGGCCACAACCTCCATCACCTCATGCGCTACATGTTCTTTATAGTTTTCCCCCTGCTATTGACAGGCTGCGAAGCCAGTTCGTTTAGCAAGGATAAAAGGCAAATAGAAGCCAAAGACGAAATCAGGGCTATGTTGCCTCTTGCTGCCCACTCTTTTGATGTTACTGGTTTTAGGGAAGACACACTAGCCGCATGGAAGGACAGCAGCATTAAGCACCCCATTCAATACACACTGGATTTTATTTACACCGACTCCACCGGGATTCTGCAACAAAAAACAGGGCATGTGCTTTTCACACCCAATGGAAAATCCATCCTACAAACCCAAATAACAGGCACACACCGTTGATCTATAAAACTAAAATTTATGCGGCCACTCCTTCAGCGCTTTCTTTCCCTTGACGTGTTCAGGGGTATGACCATTTGTTTTATGATCATTGTAAATACACCTGGCAGTGGTGCCAACCCTTTTTCTCCGCTGGAGCATGCTGGCTGGCATGGATTTACACCTACCGACCTGGTATTTCCCTCTTTTCTGTTTGCCGTAGGCAACGCCATGAGTTTTTCGCTTAATCGTTACCGAGAATTGGGTGAAGCAGCTTTTCTCAAAAAGATAATCAAGCGCACCATACTTATTTTCCTGTTGGGTTATTTAATGTACTGGTTTCCCTTTTTCCGTTTGGATGCGCAGCATCACATTATAGCAGCTCCCATCGCACATACCCGCATTATGGGCGTGCTGCAGCGTATTGCACTTTGTTATTTTTTTGGTTCTTTATTGATTCATTATTTACAGCCACGGGCCGTAATAATAGTAAGTGTATTGCTCTTGATTGGGTACTGGGTTTTACTCCTGGTTTTTGGTGATCACAGTCAGCCATACAGTTTACTGGGCAATGCGGGTTTATATTTCGATAAATTTTTAATGGGCAACGATCACTTGTATCATGGTGAGGGAATTCCTTTTGATCCCGAAGGATGGCT
>JBQCJM010000173.1:0-6561 GCA_051952715.1 Flavisolibacter sp. | reverse complement strand
GTTTTTATTAATTAAATTTCTAAAATAGGTAATTTTTAATACAAATAACTTTTTTTTAAAATAAACGGCCGTATTTATGGATGGCCGGTAAACTTTCAGTAAGAACTTGTAGCAAATAAGACGCAGGCGACAAAACGAGGTTACAGGTGGGTTTTTAATTATTACTAAAGGAAATTAATAAGTATGAGCGGCGGAATGAACGGTAAATCATGTTTTTTAAGTATGATAGTGGTATTTAAAGCAGCCTGTCAAACAAAACTCTTGAATGCCCATTCCTGTTCTGCTCACCACTCACCATTCACTACCTACTTTATTGCCCATTCGCCTTTCCCATTTATCTTGCAAGAAAAACAAAATGCCCATCGATTTTCGTTCCGATACCGTTACAAAACCCTCCAAACAAATGCTGGAAGCCATGTTCCAGGCACCTGTAGGCGATGATGTTTTTGGAGAAGATCCTTCTATCAACGAATTAGAAAAATTGGCAGCAGAAATGTTTGGAATGGAAGCGGCAATTTATTGCCCTTCGGGCACCATGACCAACCAAATTGCCATTAAATGTCACACGCAGCCTGGTGACGAAGTAATTTGCGATGTTACTTCTCATATTTATCAGTACGAAGGTGGCGGCATAGCATTTAATTCCGGCGCTTCGGTAAAATTGATTCATGGCAACAGGGGTCGTGTCACGGCGCAGCAGGTTTTGGAAAGCATCAATCCGGATGATGTGCACAAAGCCCACAGCTCTTTAGTAAGCCTGGAAAATACCTCTAATCGTGGTGGTGGCAGCTGCTACGAGATGGATGAGATCAGGAGTATAAGAAAGGTTTGCGATGATAACAACCTTAAGCTGCATTTGGATGGCGCAAGGTTGTTCAATGCTTTGGTTGCTAAAAACCAATCGTCAAAAGAGTACGGAGAACTGTTTCATAGTATCTCCATTTGTCTTAGCAAAAGCCTGGGTTGCCCCGTGGGCAGCCTTTTATTAGGCACAAAAGATTTCATAAAAAAAGCAAGAAGAGTTAGAAAAATTTTCGGTGGTGGTATGCGACAGGCGGGTTATTTGGCAGCAGCTGGGATTTATGCCTTAAAAAATAATGTTGAGCGTTTAAGCCAGGATCATCTTCATGCTAAACAAATTGCAGACGCACTTTCCAAAAAAGAGTTTGTAACAGAAGTGCTCCCCGTAGAAACCAACATAATCATATTCTCAATAGCGCAACCTTACACACCCAAAGCGCTGGTGGCCAGATGGAAGGAATGGGACATTTTAGGATACGCCATCTCTCCTACACAAGTTCGCCTGGTAACGCATTTGGATATTACACCTGAAATGGTAGAAAAAACGATTGAAACAATTAAAAGCCTGTAGAAAAATTTGTAATTATTAAACCAGCAATTATGTTTCCGAAAGTCAATCCAACTACAACTCAAGCCTGGCAAGCATTAGCGCAACATGCAGCAATTATGAGACAGCAACAAATGAAAGATTTGTTTGCGCAGGATGCATCAAGATTCAACAAGTTTTCTTTTTGCTTTAATGATACGGTTATTGACTTTTCAAAAAACATCATCACCGAAGAAACGATAAACCTATTATTGAAACTGGCAGAAGAATGCAAATTGAAAGATGCCATTGATGCCATGTTTGAAGGCGATCTTATTAATCAAACAGAAAACCGGTCGGTGTTACATATAGCCCTGCGCAATTTTTCCGGCAAGCCTGTATATTCAGCGGGGAGAAATGTGATGGAAGATGTGCAACGTTTGCAACAGCAAATGAGGACCTTTTGCGAAAAAGTCCACAGCGGCGAATGGAAAGGTTATACCGGCAGGAAAATAAAATACATCGTCAACATTGGTATTGGCGGCAGCGACCTTGGGCCTTTTATGGTTACAGAAGCATTGAAGCCCTACTGGAACGAAGGCATTCAACCTTATTTTGTTTCAAATGTTGATGCCACACATATTGCTGAAACACTAAAAAAAATTAACCCGGAAGAAACGCTTTTTCTGATCGCCTCTAAAACCTTCACCACGCAGGAAACCATGACCAATGCCCATACAGCAAGAGCATGGTTTTTAAAAGCAGCAAAAGACGAAACACAAATTGCCAAACATTTTATAGCCCTTTCCACCAACGAAAAAGAAGTGGTAAAGTTTGGTATTCATAAAGAAAATATGTTTGAGTTCTGGGACTGGGTTGGCGGCCGCTATTCATTATGGAGTGCCATTGGTCTGTCTATTGCCTTAACTATTGGCTACAACAATTTTGAAGAACTTTTAAAAGGGGCTTACTCGGTAGATGAACATTTTCATGCGACGTCATTCGAAAAAAACATTCCGGTGTTAATGGCTGTCATTAGCTTGTGGTACCTCAATTTTTTTGATGCACAAACTGAAGCCATTCTACCTTACGACCAATACATGCACCGCTTTGCCGCCTATTTTCAGCAGGGCAATATGGAGAGCAATGGTAAAAGCATTGACAGGAATGGTGAGCCTGTTAATTATACTACAGGGCCGGTTATTTGGGGCGAACCAGGCACCAACGGGCAGCATGCATTTTATCAATTGATACACCAGGGCACACATTTAATTCCCTGCGACTTTATTGCTCCGGCCCAAACGCATAACCCTATTGGCGATCATCATCAAAAATTGCTCTCTAACTTCTTTGCACAAACCGAAGCCCTGATGAATGGAAAGACAGAAGAAGAAGTGGAAGACGAATTGTTGAAAGCAGGAAAGAATCATGAAGAAATTGCAAAGCTTACCCCTTTTAAAATGTTCTCTGGCAACCGGCCTACTAATTCTATTTTGATTAAAAAGATAACGCCGCGTTCCCTGGGTGAGTTGATTGCTTTTTACGAACACAAAATATTTGTGCAGGGTGTTATCTGGAACATTTTTAGTTTTGACCAATGGGGCGTAGAATTAGGCAAACAATTGGCCAATAAGATTTTGCCGGAATTGGAAAACGACACGACAGTTAAATCACACGACTCTTCTACCAATGGGTTGATCAATGCGTACAAACAAATGAGAAAGTGAAGGTTTGCTGAAAAAAACAATTTGCAAGCAAAAAATAAAGCCCTCTTTTGGAGGGCTTTATTTATATAATTTACATCTTACCATTTATCTACTTCTTCGGAAGAAGAAGCTGATGTAGTGGTGGTTGTACTATTTGTTACGGGTACTTCTATTTCTGCGGCCACATCGTCTGTTTCGCCTTCTGTACCTTCCACATCGTCATGATTATAGGCGTCAAAGTCAAAATCGGGCATTAACTGTGTTTTTACATGATCAACCGCTTCTGTCAATGCTTTAATGAACTTATTGAAGTCTTCTTTATACAGAAAAATTTTGTGCCTGTCGTAGCCATTGTCGTTAAAACGCTTGCGGCTTTCGGTAATGGTTAAATAATAATCATTACCACGTGTAGCCCTTACATCAAAAAAGTAAGTTCTACGTTTGCCTGCACGGATACGTTTGCTGTAAATGCTCTCCATTTTCTTGTCATTGTTGTCGTACGCCACGGTTGTAAATTTTTACAGTTTAAATAAAAGGTTTTGGTTTAATGCTCACAAATATAATTATGTTTTTGCAACAGCCAAATTTGCTTGAAATGTTTAAAGTTTAGAATTTGAGGTCTGAAGTTGCTTAAGATGGAACCATGATTACTGCTTTCAGATTGCCTTTGCCGTCAATTGCATCAAAACCATATAGGAGCCGTACATAAGAAAGTCACACCGATAAACGATTATCCCACCTTCAGGAAAATTTGAACTACAAACACAAAACCTTAGACTTCCCTCCTGTCTTCCTGCAACTGACGCTGGTACATTTTGTAATAAAGTCCTTTCTTTTGCAATAATTCTTCATGCCTGCCCTGTTCAGCTATTACACCTTCTTCCATCACAATAATATTGTCAAAATTCAATAGGCTGAAAATGCGGTGGGTAATTAAAATAGAGGTTTTACCTTCCAAATAAGTTTGCAGGTTGCCAATGATTTCCTTTTCTGTGCGGGCATCTACGGCGCTGAGGCAATCGTCCATAATCAATATAGGCGCATCTTTCATTAATGCCCTGGCAATGGAAATCCTTTGCTTTTGGCCGCCGCTAAGTGTTACGCCCCTTTCTCCTATTTCGGTATCATAGCCTTTTGAAAAACCTTCAATGTCGCGGCCCACTACTGCCAGGCGGGCAGCTTCTTTTACGGCAGGCAAGCTTTTGTTGACAGCGCCAAAGGCAATATTATTTTCAACGGTATCGCTGAACAAAAAGCCATCCTGTGGCACATAACTAATTTGTTTGCGCAGCGAAAGCAAATCCATATCCTTTATTTCAATGCCATCTAAAAATATTTTTCCCGAGTCCACATCAAACATACGCATCAGCAGCTGTGCCAGCGTGGTTTTACCACTTCCGGTACGGCCCACAATGGCAATGCGCTGGCCATGGTGAATGTGCAAATTAAAATGCCTGATAGCATGAATGCCTGTATGTGCATACACGAAGTCAACGTTTTGAAACTGTATGTCGCCGGTTAAAGAAGTTTTTTGAGGAGATGACGTAACAGGAACTGAAGGCCTGGTATTCAAAAATTCGTTCAACCTTTTTTGAGAAGCCGCTGCTCTTTGAATCATGCTGGCCGTCCAGCCAATGGCGCTAACCGGAAAAGTAAGCATGTTGATATAAATAACAAACTCCACAATCGTATCCAAACCGATTTCTCTATGACCATTGATATAGTATATGCCTCCGATCATAATGGTGAGCAAAGTGCTGATACCAATGAGGAGGGTCATAGAAGGAAAATACATGGCTTCCAGCTTGGCAAGACTAACGGCCTGCTGCTTGTACTTTTCACTGTTTTCTTCAAACTGCTTGAACATAGAATCTTCCTGCACAAACGATTTAATGACACGGATGCCCGAATATGATTGTTGCGCATTGGTAGTAATGCTGCCCAAAGCGGCCTGTAACGCCTCGCTTTTTCTATTGATGGTGGAGTTGACAAAATAAATGATGAAGGCCAGCACAGGCAATGGTGCCAATACATACAGCGTTAGTTCGGGCTGGCGTTTGAACATAAAGAATACACTCATGGAGATAAGTGTAATCAGGTTGATCAAATACATTATTGCCGGACCGGTAAACATGCGGACACGGCTTACATCTTCGGCCATGCGGCTCATTAAATCGCCGGTACTATGGGTTTTGTAAAAGCTGGCATCCAATTGTTGATAGTGTTCAAACACTTCATTCTTCTGGTCATACTCAATATGCCGGCTCATCACAATGATAGTTTGACGCATCAAAAACATAAAAAATCCACGCAACAGCGCCAGGGCCAAAATGGTAAGCCCGCAAATAACTACAATGCGTATGGGAGAAAAAGTAAGGCTCTCCATGTATTCAATAAACTTTGTAACGGCAATATCGTACACCGGCTTTTTGCTCCGTGGCTGGTAGCCTGGCAGGGTTCTTTGGGCAAAGTCTATAATAAAGCCTGTGATCTGCGGCGCCAGTACGCCAAAGTAGTTAGAGATAACAATGAAAAATACGCCTACACCCAGCCTGAATTTATACTTCCAGAAATATTTATTGATTGCCTTAAGTTGCTTCAATTAAAAAAATTTGAAAGGCAAATGTAGAGAACAATAAAAGAGCAAGATTAGTTCATCGTGATTTTTCCTTAACAGTAGTGTGTTAAAACTGTTTTGAACACTTGCTTTTATATCTAAAACAATTTTTTTCGTTTGTTTAACTTCTTTGATCTAAGCAATGCCTCCAAATAATAATAATCGGCATAAATCAACGGCACATCCACTTCACTATTAGCAGGTTTTGAGCCAGTGCTATGGAGCAAGATGAACCCTTTTGCCTGGCCAATAGTTGCACGGTAACCATTGGCCAGGCTTTTCAATATTTTATCTGCTGATTTGCGGTAGCTATTTCCGTTCTTGCTGTATAAACTCAATTCGTACAGAGCCGAAGCCGTTATAGCCGCAGCCGATGCATCTTTTGGCTCGTTTGGAATATTGGGTGCATTAAAGTCCCAGTAAGGCACTAAATCCTCCGGTAAATTAGGGTGGTTTAAAATGAATGCGGCAATATGTTCTGCCTGACTTAAATAAGCTTTATTCCTGGTCTCCCGATAGCACATAGTATAACCATATAGTCCCCAGGCTTGCCCCCGGGCCCAGGCCGATTCATCAGCATAGCCCTGTGCCGTATTTTTTTTGCGGACTTGTCCTGTTGCCGTATCATAATCCACTACATGGTACGAGCTGTAATCACTTCTGAAATGATTTTTCATGGTGGTGTTGGCATGGCTTACAGCTATTTTATAAAAGGAAGAATCGCCTGTGAGTCTTGTGGCAGCAAAAAGCAGTTCGAGGTTCATCATGTTGTCAATAATAACAGGATAATCCCATTTGTCGTTGTTATGGTCCCATGAGCGTATGCAGCCCACTTTTGGATTAAAACGCTTGGAAAGTGTTTTGGCCGCCTGAATGATAACGTCCTTGTAATGTTCATCTTTAGTTAGTTT
>JBQCJM010000172.1:0-32595 GCA_051952715.1 Flavisolibacter sp. | reverse complement strand
CTCCCTGGCCCGCCAGGTGCAGCTTGAATTTTCATGAACTTCATTTATAGGTTATTTGATTAATCGGATTGCTGTTTGCAATCTGATATCGTCAGAAGCAGCGCCGATCATCAGTTTAAATTCGCCGGGTTCTGCTGTCCATTGAAGGTCTTCATTATAGAACGAAAGCATGTCTGTGCCAATAGTAAACTGAATGGTTTTTGATTCATCTGGATTCAAAGCAATTTTTTGAAAGCCTTTCAATTCTTTCAACGGCCTTACGACCGAAGCCACTGGATCCTGGATGTACAATTGAACCACTTCCTCTCCTTTTCTTTCTCCGGCATTGGTCAATGTAAAACTCAGTTGCAGGTTTTCATTTCCTGAAATTGTTGCTTTACTCAGTTTCAAATCAGCGTAAGAAAAGTTCGTATAGCTCAACCCATAACCAAAAGCATATTGCGGTGTGTTGAGTTCATCAATGTAAGCGGATTTGTATTTAATGTCGTTCGGACCTTTTGAAGGTTTCCCTGTGTTGTATTGAATATATGTAAGCGGCAATTGGCCTTCGGAACGGGGAAAGGTAACCGGCAATTTACCAGAAGGATTGAAATCGCCGAACAGAACATCAGCAATGGCATTGCCGGCTTCGGCGCCTAGCCACCAGGCATAGACGATGGCATCAGCTTTCTTTGCAATTTCATTGAAGATAAGCGGACGTCCCGCCATCAATACCACCACTACCGGCTTGCCTGTTGTTTTCACCGCTTCAAACAAAGCTTCCTGATTTCCGGGAAGATGAATGTTAGCCCTTGATCTGGACTCACCGCTCATTTTAAAGCTTTCCCCAAGTGCCATAACCACTACATCTGACTTTTGAGCCGCATCAACGGCGGCTGAAAAGTCAGCCACGCTGTCATTGATTTCGCAACCTCTTGCATAAATGAGTTTTGATCCGTTACCTATTTCCGAATTGAGTGCTTCATACAAAGAAGTCACTCTTGTGGTATCTGAAATCGGAACCCAGGCACCTTCAAGATCACGTTTGGACTTCACCAGCGGACCAATAACAGCAATGGTTTTTTCTGATAAAGAAAGTGGTAAAACCTTGCTTTCATTTTTCAACAGCACAATAGATTTCTGTGCCATGCTGCGGGCAATGTGTTTATGCTGCGGATTGTTCAGTTCCTGTTTTTCCCTGCTTTCATTGCAATAGCGATAGGGGTCATCAAACAATCCCATTTCAAATTTTTTGGTGAGTATGCGGCGCACAGCATCATCCAGCAATTTCACATCTACCTTTTTTCCCTTGATCAGATCCGCTAAATGTTTTTTATAGGCTTCGCTTTCCATGTCCATATCACTGCCTGCAGTAATGGCTTTTAATGCCGCATCTTTCAGATCAGTGGCATAACCCCAGGGAACCAATTCTTTGATAGAACCCCAATCGCTTACTACAAACCCCTTGTAATTCCATTTGCCTTTTAAAATGGTGCGTTGCAAATAGCGGTTGCCCGTGGCCGGTATACCGTTCAACGTACTGAAGGAATTCATGAAGGTGGCCACGCCTACGTCGGCTGCTGCTTTGAAGGGCGGCAGATAGGTTTCCCATAAGAGATGATTGCTCATATCCACGGTGTTGTAATCACGACCAGCCGTCACCGCACCATATGCAGCAAAATGTTTGGCACAGGCCATGATTTCATCCGTCCTTTCACCAAGACTGTGGCCCTGAAAGCCCAGCACTCTTGCTTTAGCAATAGCCGATCCCAGGTAAACATCTTCACCGGCGCCTTCCATCATACGGCCCCAACGCGGATCGCGACTGATGTCCACCATGGGTGCAAAAGTCCAGTGCAAACCGGCAGCGGAGGCTTCGGTTGCTGCAATATGAGAAGCTAGTTGAATCGCATCTAAATCCCAGGATGCGGCTTCGGCAAGTGGAATAGGAAATACAGTTCTGTAGCCATGGATCACGTCCATTGCAAAGAGCAAAGGAATTTTTAAACGCGATTGCAAAGCCGCCGCCTGAATCTCTTTTGTGTCCTTTACACCATGGACGTTCAACATCGAACCTACTCTCCCAGCCTTGATATCATTCAGCATATAGGTTTGCCGTTTGGTGACAGGGCCTGTGGCTTCTCTTCCTGAATATTGATTGAGCTGCCCGATCTTTTCTTCCAGCGTCATTAATTTCATTACGGAATCTACACGGGCAGGAATGGATTTTTTTTGTGCACAGACTGAAGTGCTTACCAGAAATAAAACAAGAACAAAAAAGAATGATGACCTGTTCTTCAGGTTTTTAAAGTTAAAATCGCGTGCCGGTATTCTGCTTGTATAAAAATTTTCTTTTCTCATTTCAATAAATTGATCTTTCAAATGATAGGGTTATGATTTCTTCTTTCCTTTTGTTAACTGGTTGTAGCGCAACAATGCTTCGAGATAATAGTAATCAGCATAAATGATCGGCGTATCCACTTCGCTGTTGGCACGCCGGGAGCCGGTGGAATGTTTCAATAGAAAATAATGATTGTCTTCGGAAGCAAAATAGTCCGGACCTGATAAGCTTTTTAAAACCTCTTCAGCAAAGGCGAAATATTTTTTTTGCAAAGGACGTTTTACATAACCGCTCAATTCAAGTAGTGCCGATGCTGCAATGGCTGCAGAAGAAGCATCCCTCACTTCATTGGGAATGTTGGGTGCATTAAAATCCCAATATGGAATTTTATCAGCAGGCAAATTAGGATGGTTCATAAAAAAATCAGCAATGTGAATGGCCTGGTTTAAATATTTTTTGTCCTTTGTTTCACGGTACATCATGGTATAACCATAAAGTCCCCAGGCCTGTCCTCTCGCCCATGCCGAACTGTCGAAATACCCCTGTGCTGTTTTTTTTGCCAGCACATTCCCAACACTGTCGTAACACACTACATGATAGCTGCTGTAATCGGGACGAAAATGATTTCGTATGGTTTTATCGGCGTGTGAAATAGCAATGTCAAAATATTTTTTATCACCTGAAGCTTTTGCTGCCCACAATAAATATTCAAGGTTCATCATGTTATCAATGATCACGGGGTATTTGTATTTACCACAGCTTTCCCATGATTTGATCAAGCCTACTTTCGGATCAAATCTTGTGGCAAGTGAAGCGGCGCCTTGCAATAAAACTGGTTTGTACTTTGGATCCTTCCTCAGGCGATAAGCATTTCCAAAAGAACAGTAAAGCATAAAGCCCAAGTCGTGAGTGGATGTATTATACTGCTCTTTCTGCAAAGCCATCGTCCATTTATCGGCTGCATTTTCCAAACTGCTATCACCGGTATATTCATACAAATACCATAAAATGCCGCCAAAAAAGCCGGAGCACCACCAATCGGCTTTCATTTTGCGATAGCTGCCATCTTTATTCACCGATTGAGGAAAGAGATTGGTATCCTGAAATTCCTGCAACATGCCTTTGTATTGTTTCGCAGCCAGTTCAATTTGTTTGTCCACATCAATTTTCTGTTGCGCATTGGCAGAACAGGCGAATAAAATCAATGCTAAAAAAACATTTTTCATAAGTTCATTTTTCCTGACCACTTCTATTTATTTATTTCGTTTAACATTTTTAAAGCCAGCGTATCCTTATACTTTTTGGCAAACTCGCTTAAGTAATTTCTATGCTGCTTCAATATTTCTTTTGAAGATTTTTCTCCGGCAATGTTGATGGTTTCGCCGGGATCGTTTTTCAAATCATATAATTCTTCTCTCCTTTCTCCAAGATCATAAAGGCAATATTTATATCGTTCGCTTCGTACCATTCGGCCATTCAACACTGGCTTCGTTTCATTAACCGCGCCACCTTGCGTCATACGGTTTTCCACTACGATGTAAGGACGATCTTTAATGCTTTCATTTTTGATGGCTTCCTCTTTCAAGCTTCTTCCAGGAAGAACAGTTGGCTTTGGAATGTTTGCAAAATCAAGCAGTGTAGGGATGAGATCAATTCCATTATTCACTAATGAAGAATTGGCGGAAGGTTGCAATTGACCGGTGCAGCGTAAAATAAAAGGCACGCCTGCCGATTCTTCATAAAAAACCGTCTTCTGGTTGAATTCATGTGCGCCCAAACTTTCACCGTGATCACTCGTAAAAACAATCAACGTGTTGTTATCGTAACCGTTTTGTTTTATAGAAGCAAGCACACGACCAATTAAGGAATCCACTTTTTCCAGCAGGCGATAATAACCCCAACGCAAACGCCGCCAGTCTGCTTCACTGTAATTGCCTACAGGAAACATCCGGGTGTTGTGATAGGATTGGCGGATGAGCGACATGGCATCCGATTCACCTTTGGGCGGATCTATGTTATGCTTCAACGGAGGCAATTCAGACAATGGAGGAACAGTGCCAATGGAACCTTCCGGCAGTTTTTGAAAACGTGCCCATTCGCAAACATCATGCGGATTGATGAAAGAGAGAAACAACAAAAACGGTTTATCGTGACGTTGTTTCAAAAATGAATCCGCTAACTCAGGCAGTGCAGCATCTTTTCCTCTATCAGTGGCAAAACCTGTGGTTTCAAAGCCATGCGTTTCTTTTTTTGCAGGATCGTAATTAAGATGCCATTTGCCAAAATAGGCTGTTTGATAACCTGCATTTTTGAAATACGTTCCGAGTGTTGCCACTGGATTTCCATCGCCTTCCCTTCTTTGATCATCGTTGGAGAGCACATTAATTTGATGCGGGAATCTTCCGGTAATAAGACTGTTGCGGGAGGGCACACAAATAGGATCGGCAGCATAAGCATGATTGAACACCACTCCTTCGGAAGCCAGTTGGTCCATGGCCGGAGTGTTTAACCATTGTTTGCCCAAACTATAACTCATTGCATTAGTCGATTGTTCATCGGTCATAATAACAATGATGTTTGGATGCGATGGTTTGCTTTGAGCAGATACTATCTGCATCAAGAACAAGAGCAGTAGCTCAATAAAAAAGCATTTTATTTTCATTCTTATAAGCAATACTTCTTTTTAGGACCCGGTCAGGGAGGTCTTAAAATCTCCCTGGTTTTAAACACTATTCAGGTGATGACAACTGCACTTTGATAGTTGCCTTTTTATCCCCAAATACATTCGCCGGTATTTTGATCTCGATCCTTTTCATTCCTTCAATCTCCCTGTCAATTTTTAAGGGTGGGGGATCCAGTGAAACCATACCAACCTGCACTTGCCGGGGCGATATGATTTTTAAATTCAATTGCTTTCCGTCCTTCTTCAATACAGCACCGTCTTAGTGGGAACTACGTCCGCCGTAGTCATTAACTGCCAGGTAATATTTTTTGTTGAATCATTCAGCACGAGGTCGTCTTCAATTGTCAAAGAATGATCGCTGTCTTTTATAAAGTGGCGTTGAGCACTGGCCAGATTCCCCCTGTAAACCGGTGTCATTTCAAAAACAGCTTCGGGCTTCTCTCCTTCTTTGAAATCAATCAGCGTGGCTTTTCCGCTTACTTTGAAAAGCGAATCATTTACCGTTAAAGTGCTGTGTCCGAAATTACTTTTCGAAAGAAGCTTCCATCGTTCGCATTGCTGGCAGCTGCTCCAAAGATCAAATCCTGTTTGCTCCACATCGTTATACACTTCTTTGCCCGGATCAATTGACCAGCGGACACCATCCAGTTCAAACACAAAGCTTCCGGCATCCATGTTGCCGTGACTTTGTCCCGCATTGCCACCCTTCCCTCCAAAATAATATTGATGCGGATCGTCCTTTCCTCCGCGAAAAACAACAACGGGATTCTCGCCTCGGCCTTTCCAAACCAAAGGGAGTTCAGTTTGTTTTCCTTGATCAACCTGCGAGAGCCAGATGAATCCAATTCCTGCCACTCTCGAAAGATCAATAGAAGCAGCAGGCTCCAGAAATTTTTGTTTTAGAAAATAAGACGCATTGTTTGTTTTAGCGGCAAACCAGGCCAGTATCAGTTCAGAAAGATCGCCTTCACCGGCCACACCGGGACCATCTGCCGAATCAAAATAGTTATAATACATTCCGGAAGGTGCAACCATCAATAATCTGAAATCTGCACTCTTTATAAAAGGGGCATAAGATGAAAGGCCGAAGTCCGTTCCAAAAGAGCTGTATAACATGGACGAAGTGATGGCTGAAAAAGTAGAACCATAAGTCCAATAAGTAGCGCCTTCGGGATAAACACCGTCAGGGGCGTATTCTTCCAAAGCATTGGGAATACCCTCCAGACATTTGTCAATGACTTTTGCGGAAAGTTCAGGATTTTTATGAGCAGTGACCAAAGCAGCGGCAATCATTCCTGCGGTGCACACCTGGTTCCAGTTATTGGTCCAGTTAAGCCAAAACGGATCTTTCTTTTCTTTGAACCAGGTTTTCATAGCCTTTTCGATCAATGATGTTTTTGCCAGTTCCACCGTGCTTTTGGGCAGCACATCACCAAGCCAGTCAACCGGAATGGCAACGGCCAATGCCAACTCGGACACATCCAAAGCATGCGACGGGTGCCAGTCGCTAAAGTTGCAGGCCGCCATCAATTCATCATTGATCCGCTTCAGCAAGACAGGATCTTTTTCCATTCGGCAGACCATTGAAAGAACACTGAGGCGATACAATAATTCTCTTGATGTGGCCAGCATGCGTTTGCCAACCATCTTTCGTTCAATGAGAGGAGTATCCAGAATTTTGTAGGCATTCAATTTCAGTGCTGCAAAGTAATTTTTGAGAACAGGATCGGTTTTGATGCCCTGCTTCAATTTATTTTCAATGGCAGGCGTAAGGATCAAATGCGGGCCTGATTTGAATAGATGCTGCTGCAGGTATTCGGCCGTGATGGGCGGATTGTCCAATTTAAATTCGGGAAGCTTCGTCCTTTGCTGTGATTGAGCGAAAAGCGACAGCAGCAATATTTGTGATACCAAAAGGGCACAGCGAAATTTTTTCATGAAAGGAATTTTGAATGGATATCTGTTTTTCATTTTGCCGGCACCGGGTTGATATAGTTTGATAAGGTAACAATCGCCAGCATCGGGTGAACGCCATGTACCGCCGGACCTTCGATAAGTAAAGGCAAGACTATTGCAGCAATTGTAATAAGCATGGTCAGCAGGGATGGTTGCATGGTTGCATTATCTATTTCGCTAAGCCTGTCCTCTATTTTTTCAATGAGGTGCGGATAGGTGTCAAAATCACTGGCGGCATGCGTTTCAGTAAGAGGCAGGTAGCTTTCAAGCGCTTGCTGTACCTGAACAACCGGAGCTGTATGCAACCAGTCAACAAATGCATGATGCTCCTGTTCAGTATAGCTGTTAGCAGCGTATTTCCTCAGAAATTCGTGGATTGATCGCAGGTCCATTATTAGTATAGACGAACGAAAGGAGTTAGAGCACCCCTTATGAGTTGAAGTTTGGAAAAAAAACTTTTCAATCATCATCATGAGTTACATGCCTAACCGGATTTTTTGTCTTCTCCGAATACAACAATGTGGTGCAAAATATCTTCGCCTTCTACTTATAAACTGATCTGGGGTCGGGAAAAAGATGCTCTCTGCAAGAAGCAACTGAGATCGACCTCAAAACCATTTATTTTGTCACGCGGCCGGAGATTCACAATTGACCATTCGCCTTATAACTCTTACGCAACAACGCTGCCAGCTCCTTCACAACAGAAGCATATTTAGGATCCTTTGCCAGATTGGCGAACTCATTGGGATCGGTGGTATAGTCGTAGAGCTCCACGCCGGCTTTTCCTTCATCCCACTCTGTGTATCTCCATCTTTCTGTACGAACACTTCTGCCCATGGCGCTCTTTTCAATGGACAGGGATTTGTTCGGAACTCTTACTACCTGCGTATAAGCAGCTTTCGTCCAGCCGGCACCTGAATTTTTAAGAAGTGGCAAAAGACTTTTTCCCTGTAAGTTGTCGGGCGCTTCTAATCCGCACAGGTCCGCCAGTGTAGGATAAACATCTAACAGTTCTACGGTACGGCCTGATGGTTTTCCTTTAGTCATTCCTGGAACAGAAATGATCAATGGGGTACGGGCGGCATGTTCAAAAAGGCTTTGTTTCATCCATTGTCCGTGCTGACCCACATTGTATCCGTGATCGCTCCAAAAAACAACGATCGTATTATCTGCAAGTCCAAGCTTTTGCAATGCGTCCAACAACCTGCCTACCTGCGCATCCATGAAACTTATTGAAGCATAATAGGCACGAAGCGCTTCGCGGCGTTTCTCTTTGTCCAGCCCCCAATTCAGAGGATTGGTAAACTTGGCTGCCTCCGGTTTGTTGTTCCAGTCATCAGCTCTTTCCTCCGGTAACGGCACCCTGTCCAAAGGGTACATGTCGAAATATTTTTTGGGGGCAATGTAGGGACAATGAGGCCGGAAGAAACCTACAGCCAGGAAGAAAGGATTGTCCTTATTCTTCGTCATCATTTCAATGGCATCTGTTGCTACCATGCCGTCTGTTTGCTCTAGATCCGTGCCTTCAGCGATCAAATAAGAAAGAGAGCTCCCCAATCCCCGCCACGGAGTAAAATTGGTAACCAGTTTTTCATCTGTTTTATCTCTTCCCTTTGGATTACGTCTTTCATCCCACGAAAGTGAGTCATCCTGACCGTTGGTGCCTATATCACCCGGCACCCCATAATGAAAAATTTTCCCAACCCTTCCGCTGTAATAGCCATTGTTCTTAAAGAGTTGAGGAAGCGTCACCACGCCAGGAAGGTTGGTGCGAAAAAAAGTTTGCAGATCAAATACTTTGGTCACATCCGGACGCAAACCGGTAAGAATAGAAGCACGACTTGGACCGCATAAAGGATATTGATTATAGGCATGGTCAAAGCGAACGCCTTTGGAAGCCAAACGATCAAGGTTGGGTGTTTTGACAAAAGGATCGCCGTAGCAATGCATATCGTTGTTGAGATCATCGGAAGCAATAAAAAGAACATTGTATCTTTTATCTGCTGTTTTGTTTGCAACCTGGGCATTGGCTATTCCAAGCAGGGCTGCATTGAGGGTTGTTAGAATGAAAACCTTTTTTAGAGAATTCATTGTAATTGCGTTTTTATTTTTTTATTCTGAATAAGAGATTTTAATTGACTTTTTCATAAGTGGCACGTTATCTCCGATTGCTTGCATGCCGTGTTATCATTCATCTACAACTTCCCGATTTTTCGATTGCTTTTCACTCTCAGAAAGTAACTTCACATTCGGATAGCTTTTTAAAATTGATTGAAGCTTGTTGTGAATTAGCCGTTCCTTTGCTGTGAGCATTTTTCCATTCAGATCGTTCTGTTCCAATACATCTTTTTCAATATCATAAAAACGGCCATCGCCGTACAGTTTGTATTTTTTATCTCTTACAAACACGCCGTTTTCCAAACGAGCCCATCTTGGCTTATAATACATGTATACATATTCTTTGGCTTTAGCCTTTTGACCTAAGATTTGCGGTAGAAAACTTTTACCATCAATAAGCGCTCCTTTGGGAACAGAAATAGTTGCAGCCTGCAGCATCGTTGGCAAAAAATCACTGAAGTCTGTCAGGTCTGTGTTTACCATGCCTTTGGCTGATTTTCCTTTCCAATAAGCAATAAGCGGAACGTGTGTGCCACCGTCTGTTAAGTGCCCTTTGTCTCCTTTAATGGATTGTCCGTTCTTCATCTGAGAGGTGATATTCACGTTGGTGCCGTTATCTCCTGAAAAAATAACGAGTGTATTTTCGGCAAGTCCTGCTTGCTCCAGCTTGTCCATTATCCTGCCTACATTCTTATCCATATAGGATACCATGTCACTGAAATAAAGATTGTGGGCCTGGTAGCGTTTTGTAGTATCACTCCAATCTTTGCTGTTGGGGGCAGGTACAAAAGGATCGTGAACCAAAACCATTGCATAGTAAGCAAAGAATGGCTTCTCTTCATTTTTATTCCGGTCAATAAAATTTAAAATGTAGTCGCAAAAAACGTCCGGACCGTAGGCATTATTCTGCCTTGGTAACGTTTCACCGTTTTGTATGATCAACGGGTTAGCATAACGTTCACCAAACTTTTTGCCATATTGCACCTGCCAAAGACAATATTCATCAAACCCAAACAGCTTTGGACGATAAGGGTCTTTCCATCCCGGTTTTTTTTGTGCAATGCCGTTGAACTGCCATTTACCTGCCATACAGGTTGTATAACCGGCATCCTTAAAAAAATTTCCAAAGGTTTTTTCCTTTGGATCCAAATAACCAAAATCCGTGTAGTTCCTGAAATTGTATTTGCCTGTCATCAGCATTACCCGCGAAGGCGTACACAAAGGTGTGGAATAGCAATGAGTAAACTTCACTCCTTTGGCCGCCAGCTTGTCTAGGTTCGGCGTTTGATAAGAAGCGCTGCCGTACGTACCGAAGCATTCGTATCCAATATCATCAGCCAGGATGAAAATAATATTCGGCCGTTTATCTTTTTTTGTGAAACCAACAGCAGCCCTGTCTTTAGCCTGCCCAAAAGACTTGGCCGTAAAAAAAATAAAAGGTATGGTCGTAAGCGCGAGGAATCGAAAAAGTATAAAGCTCCTCCTCTCGCTGGCTTTTAAAAGCCAGCGAAAAAATATTTCCATGCTGCTCATTTTTTGCATCATTTCATTAAGGTTTAATTATCGGTTATGGCTAAAGATTGTTTCAATATTTTTCCATTTGAATAGCTGATTTCAGCTGGCTTATAGCCAATGCGCATGGCATTCACCTTAAGGACATCGCCCTTTTGCAGCGGTATCACTTCGCCATTGTACACACTCCAGGACGGAGGAGCGGGCAGCGTGTTTCCATTGGTTACCTGATTCCTGACAAAACCATAATCCCAGCTTTGTATCGTATGCGTTTGGGGTTGCCCGGTGACACCTTCCTTTACAATCTGATAGCCGATGGAAGCGCCTTTCGTGTTACAGGAAAGTTTTACGCCGCCGGCAGTTGGAATGACTTCAGGCCTGTCTGTAGCAGGCGGTCTATTACCGCCCTTCCACATTTGCTTCACCATTTCTTTTTCCGGAATGCTTCCCATGTCGCCTACCTTTTTCGTCCAGCTTTGGAAGGCTGTCCTTAATTCCATCAACTTGCTTTTGTACTGAGGATCACCCGCCAGGTTGTGTAGTTCGTAAGGGTCGTTTGCCACATCATATAATTCTTCCACAGGCTTGATCCCAAACCAGGACATTTGCGTGGAATCAAGCTTTCCGTCCTCCTTCAATTGCAACAATTCTTTCATCATCGGGATCTGGAGGCGGTAAGAAATATCCTGGTAGTAAGGCTTTTCCGGCATGTAGTTGTACAAGTAACGAAATTGCTTGTCGCGCACCATGCGCACCCGGTCATAATGTTCATCCATCCGGTCGCGAGCGGCATATACATATTTGCGGCTTCCCGTTGCTTTTTGCGAACCCAGAAAAGCCTGCCCCTGCATGTAGCCTGGAATGGTTACTCCTGCCAGTGAAAGAACGGTAGGTGCAAAATCAACACCGTTGATTAAATCATCTTTGATCGTACCGGCACCTTTAGCACCCGGAAAACGAATAATAAAGGGAATGTGCGTACCTCTTTCCAGGATTTCTCTTTTCATCCAGGGCAATGCCCCTCCATGGTCACTATAAAAGAAAATAATCGTCTGATCGTATAAACCTTCTTCTTTCAGCATCGCAATCAGCTCCCCTACTTGTTGATCCATCCGTTCGATATTGGTAAAGAGCTGAGCCATATCGTGCCGCACGGCTTTGGTATCCGGGTAAATGGGCGGAACAGAAACTTGATTCTCCTGTACCAATAAACTACCCTTCCGTGCAAACAGTTGTGATTCATGGGTAATAAAGAAATTAAAAATGGAAAAGAAAGGCTTGCCCTTTGGACGATTCCTGTAGGAAGCCGCCGGGCCATTTTCGTCCCACACGGTTACAGGGGCTTCAAACTGGTAATCCTGCTTTTCGTTGTTCGTGCAATAGTAGCCGGCCTTGCGCAAAAACTCGGGAAAGCATTTTACATAATCAGGCACCACCACTGAATAAGGCTGAATTAAAGAATCCTTTTTTGCACCCTTACCGCCGGAAAGGGTCCGCATGTGCTGGGTACCAATAGATGTTGGATACATACCGGTAATAATGGAGGAACGGCTGGGCGCACATACGCCGGCAGTAGTAAAAACATTGGTATAACGAACACCTTCTTTGGCCAGCTGGTCAATGTTGGGTGTCTTCACCACTTGATCACCATAGGCGCCAATGTAAGGCGAGATGTCTTCGCAGGTAATCCAAAGAATATTGGGTTGTTTTGGCTGTTGTGCATGTGAGCAGAGAAAACCAATCAAAACAAAAGCCCAAGAAAAAATCGTTCTCCAGGTAAATGCAATCTGTTGATTCATGGTAATGCTGTTAGATAGCGATAAAAGTGAAAAAAGCCATTGTCCTATTCATCCGCCACACAACGAAAGCCGTTATGTTCCAGTCCTGTATCCGGAGAGGTTTTCATGCGGGCAGAGACCCGGTAACTGGCGCAATACGAAGCATGGCAAAGAAAGGAGCCGCCTCTTACGACACGTTTCGGTATACCGGGTTCGTCAGGATCGTAACCGGTGGCAGGGCCTTTGGGATTGGTACTAAGCCCCTCTGGCTGAGCATAGGAATCCGGACGGTACCAATCACTGCACCATTCCCACACGTTGCCAGCCATGTCGTAAAGGCCATAGCCATTGGAAGCGAAGGATTTTACCGGCGCCAACCCAATGAATCCGTCTTTGCCCGTATTATGATCCGGAAAATGCCCCTGCCAGGTATTGGCTTTTGGCTTTCCGCTTTCAACATCTTCAGAGCCCCAGCTAAAAGGTTGATCCACCAATCCCCCCCTTGCCGCGTATTCCCATTCGGCTTCAGTGGGAAGGCGTTTCCCAGCCCACCTACAATAAGCGTTTGCATCGTCCCAGGAAACATGCACGACAGGGTAATTTTCTTTTCCTTTGATGCTGCTACCCGGTCCGCGCGGGTGGCGCCAATCAGCGCCCTTGGTCCAACGCCACCACTGTGATGCATCATCCAAAGGAACAGGATGAGCAGTTGGCGTAAACAGCAGCGAAGCTGCTACCAGTTCACTCTCTGGCGGCCTTGGCGTTCCGGGTGGCAATTGCTTTTTGAGTTCGTTCCAGTCCGGCGGTTTTTCCGCAGTCGTAACGTAATTTGTGGCTTCCACAAATCTTTGAAATTGCGCATTAGTAACTTCGGTTACATCCATCCAAAAACCACTCACTGCTACCCTGTGCCGGGGATATTCATCCGGTCTTCCGTTTTTATCTCCGCACCCCATTGGGTAATCACCTCCCCTGATCCACGCCATGCCGGTATGCGATAAAGTACCAGACTCCTTTGCGGAAGAACTGGTACTTGTGTGCTGCTTAGTGAGAAAACGGGAGGGCAGATTGGAATGGCAGGAGATCACCTTGGGCTTATCCGCCATTGTAACAGGTTGACCTTTTAAGCTGCAGGAGATAACGCCTGCTGATAAAATAAACACTGCTATCCAATTCAATTGCTTCATAATTTTTCCTGAATAAAAAGAGTTAACTCTTTTACAACCCATGCTCATAAATTATCCGGGTGCCGGTAATCGCCCTCCGGGTGATGAGTTGTACGTTTTAAAGGTATTTGCATGCCACGGGTGCTTTCAAGCCAGTCGTATAAGTCATTGGATAATTTTCTCACAGTATCTGCATATTCAGGCCGGTTAATAAGGTTGGTGGTTTCATTGGGATCATTTTCCAGATCGTATAACTCATTGGTATCCCACACTCCGTAATACCGGATGTATTTGAACTTGTCTGTACGAACACCAAATACCGTTGGTGTGAAAGGAAAATCGAATTCCCAATAGTATTCATAAAAAATCTTGTTACGCCAATTTGCCGAATCGCCTTTCAATAAACGGATAAAAGATCTTCCGGGCATCGAAGCCGGCGCTTGCAAACCTGCCACCGATAAAATCGTTGGCGCCACATCTACATTTTGAATCATCCTGGTAATCGTTTGTCCGCCTTTGAATAGTTGGGGGCAATAGGCAAGGAAAGGAACTTTCACGGACTCTTCATAGAACTGTCGTTTGTCAATTAAGCCATGTTCTCCCATGCTAAAGCCATTGTCGCCCATGTAAATAATAAGGGTGCTTTTGTCAAGGCCTTCACTCTTCAGGTAATCCATAATTGCCCCGATGCTTTCATCTACACCCATAAGCGTTTCACAATACGTTCGTACGATATCATCAATTTTTTGATGGCTGTTGTAGGGATAATCCACGCCATGCCAGCTAAAACGCTGCTGTTTTACCCACTCCGGCCAATTGAGTTTTTTATACTCATCCGAAAGTGTTTGATAGTAAGTAGGCGGAAGAGAATACGGCTGATTTTTATACAGGCCCAAATGTCTTCTCGCCGGTGCCAGTGGCGAATGCACGGCTTTGTGCGAGAGATACAAAAAGAACGGTTTTGATTTATCTCTCCCCTTCATCCAGTCAATGGCATGCTGCGTTAATAGATCCGTGATGTACGTGGAATCTCCATAACGAACCTGTTTGCCATCAATATTGACTGTGGGATTATAGTAAACACCCTGTCCTTTAAAACTTTCCCAATGATCAAAACCAGGTCTTGGATTGTCGGCTTTTGATGCTTCGCCTATATGCCATTTGCCAAAGAAAGCGGTTTGATAACCTGCTTTTTGAAGGTATTCGGGAAAGTAAATATTGTCCGGTGGTTCCGGAGCAAAATTGTCAACAATGGTATGTACATGGGAATATGCTCCGGTTAAGATAGAGGCCCGGCTGGGTGAGCACAGTGACGTAGTTACAAACGCATTTTTGAAATATGCACCTTCATGATAAAGCCTGTCCATGTTTGGTGTTTTCAACCAGGGCAACCGGCCGGTAAATCCCATAAAATCATAGCGGTGATCATCAGTCAAAATGAAAATGACATTTCTGGGCTTTGCGTTTTGTATTTTATTCAACACTAAACTCCGGTCTGTCTGTCTATTCTGGTTTTGAGCGGAGACGCCCAACCACAATAATTGCACGAACGCAAGCAGGCAGGAAATTTTGTTTTTGATCATAACCATCTCTTTACGACATCTTACTGAAGTAATATTCATTAGGGTGCTTTATAAGTATTTGGTGCAAACACAGAATTGGTGCATTTGGTGTTATGCGGATGATTCCCCTCATATTTATTCTCATACAGCCAGTTGTTGGTAAAAACAACATTGTCAGCTCTCTGGCAATAGCCGGAGTAGGCATTGCCGTGTATTTTGTTGTACTGAATCGTAACGTTTTTGATGATATTGCCACCTCTGGCATTAATTTCAATGCCATTGCCTTTATTACCATATATATCACAATTGGTAATCGTAATGTTTTGGGCAGTGCGTGGCGTTGCATGTACGTCTGGTTCAATGTCTATACCATCCTGTGGTGGCGTGCCATTCGTATGATATAACGTGCAGGAGTCAATAAGCAGGTTATCTACCTCGATGATTGAAATAGCCTGGCGGCGGCTATTACCGGACCATACGCCTTTTATTGTAATATTTGTAGAAAGTATTCCCTTGGATGAACTGACAATACACCCATCGCCCCAGCAGTTGGAAACTTTTGTGTTTCTGACCAGCACATTATCACATCCCGAAATCGTTATACCATAACCATGTTCACCCCTCGTTCCAATGTGGTAATCACGATCGCCAATAATCTCGCCGCCTACAATTTGAGCGTCGTGTATTTGGGTGGCTTTGATAACAGCGTAGCGTTCATTGTTGCTAGTGTCTGCAATGAGGCGCGCACGTTCAGCCATACTGAAGATGACATTACTCTTCAGAAAGATAGAAGTATCTACGTTTACGCTGTAATCACCCGGCGGAACCCATACCGTACCGCCTCCGCTCGCAGCCACTGCATCAATCGCTTTTTGAAACGCCTTTGTGTCGTCTGTACTACCGTCGCCGGCAGCACCCATTGATCTTACGTTGACATGTTGCCTGCCATGTTCCTGAGCGCTGTTCCCTGAAGTTGTCTCGCCATCAACCGTTGTAAGGACTTTAGTTTTAGCGCTGCGATTTGCCTTATTGCAGGAGATATTCACAAACAGAAAGAGACAGGCAGCGCCTGCAAACACCGAGGAAAAAATCTTTTTTGAAGAAATTTTGCCATTACTGAAATTGGTTCTTTTCATAATTAATTTAATAGGATTAACATTAAGCAAAACAACACGTGTATTTCTTTTTTATAAGACGAACAACAACAACGAAAAAGACCCCTCAATAAATCAGCTAAACAGATTTGAAAAAACTAAGATCAGCATTGAAGCAGAGGTCAGTTCTGCGTTCTTTCGAAAATACTCGCGCACAAAAGCCAGTCCTGCATACAATTGTTTTTTTACTACGGTTTTTGAAATAGATAACGTCTCTGCAATTTCATCAAGACTTAACTCATCACACGCGCGTAATTCAACAACCAATTTTCTTTTCCTGGGCAACAGGCGGATGGCTTCCTGAGCTATCTGATAATATTGTTCGTAAATAATTTTAGTATCAGGATGTTCGGAAGAAGTTTCAGTCGGCGGCATTAATGCACGCAGTGCTTTTTTTTTTACCTTGCTTCTTCTAAGTTCATCCAGCAACAGGTTTCCGGCACATCGATAAACATAGCCTTTAAAATTCATCACATTGACCAATGCATCACGATGTTCCCAGATCTTCACAAAAACAGCCTGGACTATTTCTTCGGCTTTCGCCTCTGATTTTGCAAACAAATAAGCATAACGATAGAGGTCATGTAAATAACGGGTGTACACAATGGTAAAAGCCTTACGATCGCCGGCAGCAATACGCATCAGCAGGACCCGTTCATCATTATCAACACTCTTGTTTGTCTCGGTTTGTTTAGCAACCATCAGAATAAGGTTTATGTTTTAAGGGCGCCTCTCTATTTTCCTCCGGCATCCGTACTCTGAACTTTTTCGGAAATACTATTGCCATTTTTCACCCGAAGCATCCAATCAGCAATTTGTTTTTGCGAACTGTCTGGGAAAGGACTGTATTGATCAGGATATACAGCCGTCAACCAGTTCTGTTCATCCACGTTATCGGTTGCGGATTTTATGAGTTGCCGTACGCTTCCAACAGAATGATTGCGGTCTCTTTGCTGTGCTGAAACAAACAGGGAACGGGGAGCAATCAATTCCATCACTTCATCAAAATCAATGGGAATACGGTTCTCATTTCCTACAAAAAAGCCCAGTCGCGGCAGCAATCCATGCAGGTGCGAATAATGCCTGATACCTTCGGTTCCTGCATTATCGTTGCGCAATGAACTGAATGCATTCACTACGGCCGTGCCTTTCACACGATCATCCAGTGCAGCAGTCATAAGTGCAACAGTTCCACCAAGAGAATAACCGGCGAGGAATATATTGTTGCTATCAATGAAAGGCATTCGGTTATAAGCATCATCAATTACACCCTTTGCATCGGCAACCATCTTCCCCAATAAGGACCAATGCGGATAACGGTTGTAAAAATTAGCAGCTTCTTCACTGCGGGTACCAAAGCCAACCATGTCCAACGCCAATACGGCAAAACCTTTTTCTGTGAAATTCCGAATGATGGATAAACTCCTCCGATGGTATCCTGTAGCATAGGAATAACCATGCAGATAAATAACCAGTGGAAGCTTTCCTTTTACCGTATTGTTGCTTACGGCAGAAGCAGGAAAATACAGAGCTCCCCACAAATCATCACCTAATGCGTGGTAAGGACCAAGAGGCATTTTTTTGATATTATCAGGAAGCGGCTGCTCGCCAATTACCTCTTCCAGATAATCATCGGCGTAGGAAGCGTTCCTGGTGAGCACGGGCGAAAAGCTTTTCTTTTCTGCAGTGCCGGAGGGCTCATCGCCCAACAACCATTTAATTTGTTTGGTAATGTTGTCACGATTAAAGCTTGTTGCTTTTTTATTTGCCGGCACAACAGGGAATTGCAAGGGATTTATTTTTTCACCGCTTAGTTGTTTCCATTTGTCAAAAGAATAGGTGTAATACAATTGATTCTGCGGCGCTATCGGGGAACGTTTGAAAACGTAGTCAAAAAAGTCAATAAAATTTTCTACATCCCTCGCCGAATGCTGATGGCGGCCCCCGCGAAAATGAACAGCTATGTTGGAATCGGCATGAAGCAAATGATAGACTTCTTTTACTGAAGCATAGGACTGCCCGATGCCCCAGGAGTTTCCCTGTTCTTCCGTCACGGCAGAAACCATCATCAAGCCACGCGGAGCAATCATTGACATCAGTGAGTTTTGGTCTACCGGCAGTTTTTGTTCACGTCCTGCAAACAGCCGCAAGCGGGGACTGAACCATTTGGGGAAATTGCGGGTGATCTCCTCGAGTGATTCTGAATTAAAGCGTTCATCCGAAAAACGGAACGTGCTTTCCGCTCCGGTTCCCCCACTGCTGCTTACCACGGCTTTGATGCGTGGATCAAAGGCAGCCGCCATCAATGACTGCTTTCCATTCCGTGAGTGACCTGTCAATGCAATACGCGCCGTATCGGTTTGCGGAAGTGTGTACAAATAGTCAATCACTCTTGAGGCTCCCCATGCCCGTTTCATCAATTTAGCAAAATCATAGCCCGGAAAAATTTCACTGTAATCTTTTGTATCGTCTTTCGCATCAGCGCCGGCATATACACAACCCATATAACCACGCCTCACCGCTATCTGCGCCCAACCGCGATGACTCCATTGCGTCATAAACACAGGCAATGGTTTTGAAGAGGGCGGTATCATTAACTCCAGCGTCATCTTTGCTTTGTTATCCGGGCCAAAAGACAATTCCACCATGCGCAATTCAACATTGTTCACAACGGTATCCGACAGTATTGTCACCTGGAATGTTTTTGGGGCCGGTGGAACAGAACCCGACACCCAGTATTGATATTGATCCCTGATCCATTGCCTTTTCTGGTGCCACTGTGCAACCGTTTTCACCGGAATATTTTTTCCGCCTTCATCCAATACCAGTGGATCGGGAAGAAAAGGAATGGAAGGCAGGCTGTCAATGCGCAGTGAATCGCGTGTCAGTGCCTGTGCTGTAGCGGGAAAATAAAACACATCGGCACACAGTGCCAGCAACAATAGAATACTACATTTTTTCATAACCATGATGCTCCTTTCTTTGATGCAATTATTTAATAAAAGCTCCTTCATAATTCTGGGCTTATCGAAGCCCTAGCATTATTAGTGACTGATCGTTCCGTTAAAACCTGATTGCTGCAAAACTTTGAGATTTCCCATCAGCCTCACCACATTGCCCATATTGCGGCTGCCAAACATTTCGTAACCGCCATTGTAACCCATAAAAGAAGTGGTCAATACCAAAAGCCCTTTACCTACCTGCTTTGTCAATAAAAAAGGTTGTGATGTTCCGTCTTTTAAATTGATTTTTGAAACAACCGTCCATCCTTGTGTTGATGGTACGAATGCGGACTGCGGTGTCAGGCTTCGGCCAAAAACTGCAGCAAGTTTATTGGGTCGGTCCAGCCAGCCGGCATCGAGTACAAAAGAACTTCTGCGTGTCGGTGTATTTTTATTCCCTGTCCATTTTACAGCGGGAACGTCAAACCATTTTTCCACAGGCAGGTCGTTGGTTGCCGTGATCACCACTACCCTTCCTTTTTTCAAATAATCATTGATCTCTTTAGAAAGGAAACCGTCTGATAAATTCCAGCTCTTATCATATCGGAGCAGCAAGGTCCCGGCATCTTCCTGTAGTTTTTCCTTTAACTCTTTTTCATTGGAAACTCCTGCGGCCACATTCCATCCCTGCTCCTGAAATTCCACCGATAAATTGCCGCCATCCACATTGGCATCATAAAGAATAATTCTGTTGTCAAGATTATCCTTTCTTTCCTTTACCAATGTAACTGCTGCAAAATTTCCCGGATTGAAAGTAGAAGCATCTGGCCAGCCAGAAAATTCATTGGCTGCATTACCGGTGCGTTTGATTGCCATTCTAAATTGAACACTGTCCTTTGCCGTTAGTCCCAATGTTGTGAATGGAATTTGTACAGTTGCTGTCCATGATTTTTTTTCAGCAGAACTAATGGTTGTCCACTCAGGGTTCCATGATGTATCAAAATCATAACCGCCATTTGAGATGGCATCATACGTTGTTCCCTTTGCATTCAGGGCAAACTGCATAACGGATGATTGACTGGCATCAGGCTGAATAAAAATCACTATGGCATCATCGTCCATTATATTCGCATCGTGTTTGAATGGCTTTACGCGACTCGCATTTTCAGCCTTGCAAGCAATGTGAAGTGAAAGCGCATTATTTGTCCATGTCATAGAAACATTTGTTGCATTCAATGCTGCTTTCTCATCTTTTGTTTCAAATGCCGGCAGTTTCATATCTCCGTCTATTTGATTTGTTGACGACTTTACAATTTCTGTTCTGTAACGACCGGCAAGATTCTTTTTATAACGATATACTTTCTGCCAGTTGGCCAGCATCTTACTTTCCAGCGTGATCTGTTCATTGATGCGGTTGCGCTTTTCAACATCAGTTATGGATTCAATCTTTGTTCTTGCTTCGGTGAAGTAATCGTTTGCCTTATCGAAAAGTTCAGGTGAAAGAAATTTATCTACTTCCGGCGCAGGCGAATTGGTATAAAGGCTGATCTTTCCATCAGCACTTCGCCAGGCCTTGTCCATTTGCCAGTAATAAGCAGTCATGGGAGCCGCTGCCGGACCATAGACGGTGCTACACCAATCTTTTACAATACTATCGGCTGAAAGGCTGGTATTCCACATGGCTTTTGCGGCTGCATACAAACTCATCCGGCTGCCGTTCCAATAGGTATTCTCAGGAAGTGCATTGCGTGGGGAATCATAGGGCGGAAGCTCGGATGTATAAGCGATCAATCCCTTTCGCTTTATCCAGGACATTTCATCGACTACCCAGGAAACCAGGGGCACAAACATGGGATCTTTGAAAATGATGTATTCGTAGCCCCTGATGCCAAGCCGTGCTCCTTTACTCAGCCAACCATTAATTTCATCAGTGGGCAGTTGATTATACTTGTTGCCACCCGATAAAAGATGACGATAGCTGGCATCGTACAAAGTGTAACCAACATAATCAAAAGGTGCAGGCTGCGTTTGCGGAACGGCCTTATAACCCTGGTAAGCATAGGTCATGTATTTTCCACCGGGATGCACTTTTTCCACCTTCGCCATGATGGCTGATGAAAACTTTTGCCAGCGGGTACTTACATCTCCCATGGCTTTACATTCATCGCATTGACAATAGCGCTGGTTATCGGCAGGATAAAAACGAATCGCGTCTATGTATGGATTTTCATCCCACCAGGAGGCCATCATTTTTGCCACTGCATCCTGAACACCCGGATTGCTCCAGCATAATTGCACGGCGCCGCCGGGCTGAAATTCTCTTTTTCCTCCCAATTCGGCAATGTATTCGGGATGCTTTTTCAGAAGCGAATCTGGTAATACGATATTGTGTCCGGATATATGCGAAACAAATCCCTTTTGCCGGCGAGCTTTTGATTTTTCGTCATTAGGATTGATCCTTGGTGAAACAGAGATATTATTCATCCTGTTGCGGGCCATCCATGTATCCACATCAGGATCACCACCGGGGGCACCTGTTATTGCCAGGGAACGCCAGGGGATAGCCGGAATTTCAGACAGAAATAAATTACCAACACTGATGCTTTCATACTTTGGAAGAAACTCTCCGCTTTCTCCCGGCCAAAGCCATCTTGCTCCCAACACATCTTCTAAAAACTTGTAGGTGGCGTATAGTGCGGCACGGGGTGAATTACCCGCTAAAAAAATACTATTGCCTTTCCTTGCAACAGTAATCTGTTCGTTGCTGGAACCGTTTAGTTTTAGAAAAGCTGCCTCGCTTGCAATTTCTTTGTTTATGCCCGGAGAGCCAATTACAATCCGCGGGCTTTTGGTTGTTGAAGCGTCCCGTATTTCAAGCCTGACGCCGGTCATAATTTGTATGGCCCGCTGCAGTTCCTTTGCCGCATATTGTTCCACCGGCGAATCGTTAGTACCTACAATGATGGCGCGTGTCACGCCTTTAATTAAAATCAGGCTGTCGCCTCCGATGGCTGCGCGGCTGACGCTCACATCTTTCTCTTGTGCCGCCAGCAATAAAGGCACTAAGAATACCAGAAAAACCAGCCTTAGTTTTCTACGCCTTCTTGTTGTCATAGGTTAGTTTTTGAATCCTCCAGCTTTTTATAAAACGCCTGCAGGGTATAAAATGCTTTTTTGCGAACGCCCCGGTTGGAAATTAAACCCTTACGGTTCCAACCGTCCTGTACCCCTGGAAGAAGCCGTTTGGGTGAACGGAAATCGGCCAATACCCACGGGCTCAGTCCCCGTACGCCTGGAATGTTCTGAATCATCTTTAAATTCTGCTGATAGAGGTAATCCTGGTATTCTTCTGTCCAGCGCTCCTCTTTGGTTCCATGCAATCCCTGCACAGCACCTCCGCCAAATTCGGAGACAATAACAGGTTTGTTATAGGCAATCTGCCATTTTGCAAAAGGCGCCTTCTCCAGCGAACCACCATACCACCCGATATACTGGTTGAAGGCGACGATATCAAGCCACGCACCTATTTTGTCGTCTAGTATGTTAACACCTTCCGCGTTGCGGTGCCTTTCCAGGGCGGCACTCACGAGCCTTGTGCTGTCCAGCGATTTAGCATGCGAAATCAATTGAATTAAAAATGATGTCCGTGCATCGGAAACCGGCGTTTCGTTGGCCACAGACCAGATAATGGAAGCTGCACGGTTTTTATCGCGTGTAATCAGTTCCGTTAGTTGAGTCTTTGCATTATCAAGCGTTTGCTGGTTTTTGAAATCAATGGTCCAGTAAACCGGGATTTCTTCCCAAAGCATCATTCCTATTTTATCGGCCAGCTTCACCATGTATTCATTGTGCGGGTAATGCGCCAGCCTTACATAATTGCATCCGAGTTCTTTAGCCCATGTCAGGGCTACCAGCGCATCTGCATCATTGTAGGCCCTTGCACCCCGCATAGGGTTTTCTTCATGCAGGGCAATGCCCCGCAAAAAAACCGGCTTGCCGTTCAGCAAAATATCCTGCCCTCTTGTTTCAATCGTTCTCAAACCGATATCGTCTTTTAAATCCTGGTATTGAGACTGAATGTGAACTTCATAAAGTTTGGGCGATTCAGGTGACCAATGGATCACCTTTTTCACTGGCAGAGAAAAATTTACCGTGCCGTTGGCGTCCGTTGTCAAAGCCCGCTGAATGTTTAGTTCAGGAATGCGAATGGTTACTTTTTCCTGTGAGGAAACGCCGTTGAGTTTTACAAATCCTGCCAGGACATTTGGCTCGTCTTTTTTCAATTGCACCGTGTAGTCCTGGATAAAAACAGGTGGTTCTTCTATCAACAGTACATCGCGGGTGATGCCACCATAGTTCCACCAATCGGTATTGTCCGTAGGAACAGCTTCTCTACTGCGGCTATTGTCTACTTTCACGACTACATAGTTATCCTTTGGCTTTACGATTTTCGAAATCTCGAAATTGAAAGGACTAAAGCCGCCTTCATGGACACCCAATTTTGTTCCGTTCAAATAAACTTCTGCCTTATAATTTGCCGCTCCGAAATATAAAAACAGCCGATTGTCTTTTTGACGAGGTGCGTAATCGAAAGAGCGCTTCAGCCAAATGGTACCTTCATAATAAACCAGATTTTCTTTTTGTGAATTCCAGTCCCCTGGTATGTCCATCGTAGGTGACTTGTCAAAATCATATTCAACAAGTTCGGATTTGTCCTGTGCATGGTGATTGTTATAAAACGCAGCAGTGGAATGCACGTCTGTTTGATCATAGGGTTTGTGCCGGTAATTATAGTAGCCTGTTTCGTAAGGGTCTACAATGTAATTCCACTTGCCATTTAAAGAAATGGTATGGCGGTTCAATACATTTGTAATCAGGTCCTGTGCCTGTATAGCAAAAGGAAAAAGGCATACGATCGCGCAATAGCCAAAAGAGACGAAACGTGATTTAAGCAGGGACATTTTTTGTTTAAGGTGTTTAGAAGAAACAAGTAGTATAAAGAGGGACAATTCTGCAACTGAAGGATCATCCCTGTTACAATAGTCACAAGCATGACCTGGCGGCTTTGGCTCCCCTTGTGCCGCCAAATCATTTGCCTGCATTCAGCTGGTTTTCAATAGTGAAACTCAATAACGGAGGTTCAACTACTTGTGTAAGCAACAGGCAACACTTACTGCCATAACGGGTTTTGCACCATATCATGGTTCAGTGTTAACTCCATTTCCGGGATGGGGAACCAAACATGTTTCGGCTCTGCATTGTCATATGCCTTTACTGCATACTTAAGCGATGCCGGCAGATTAGCGGCCAGGTCAGCCCCGGTCTCTTTGAGACGCGGAATAAATATGCCCCAGCGGATCAAGTCAAACTTGCGTTGCCCTTCAAAACAAAGTTCTCTTGCCCTTTCTTCACGGATGGCATTGCGGAGTGAATCCTGGCCAACGCCCGTTATATCTACTGCCGAGGAACCGATCGCGGCTGTGCCGGTCGCTTTAACACCCGCATATTGGAAAACGATACCCGTAAGAGCAGGATCAGAAGAGCCGCTCGTCTGTGTTGGCGGGGTAGCTGTAGAACTGCCGGAAGTCACTACCGTGTAAAGGTTATTGTCATTGAAAACCTGCGAGCCCGCAGGATAATTGGTATTGGCCTGCCACTGGGTACCAATAGTTACGGTTGGTGCACTGCTATAACCCAAACCTGGATTGGTTACTGCAATGGCCGTAATTTTTCCCAGAGTAGCTCCCGATTGCCCGATGGATGCGATAGCCGTGGCTCCGGTACCACCGCCACCCGACAAGGTAACGGGAATGTTTGGTTCAGACGTAAGGTACCCCGAACCAGCCGATCCCACATTAATACTGCTGACCACAGAAACAGAACTGACCGGCGTAGTGGGCGAAAACCCATAGCCTCTTCTGCGAACCGCATTCAGGGCATCCAAAGCTTTTTGTGTAGGGCCATTAAGCTCATTTTCTGCCTCTGCAAACATCAGCAATACATCTGCATACCGTAACACAGGATAATTTGTTGAATTGTATTCATTGGCAAGATTGGGATATCCTTTCTCATACTTCCTGCGCCATTTACCTTCTGTTCTTGAGTAGATATCTGTGGGCGGGATCATGACCTCTATGTCGGTATTGTTTTTATAAAAATTATAAGGCGCGATTGCCCAGTCGCGGCGCAGGTCACCAGCACCGTACAACTTATACAAATAACCTGTGGCCCCCATATAACCATAAGAATAATAATTAAGATTGGTGGTGCGAACGCCCATATAAATAGACCATCTTCCCGCTGCATCTACAGCGCCCCGGTCGTCACCCCAAAATTCAATTTCCCAGATCATTTCATCATAAGCATCATCATAAACGTCCGCGGACTCATTAATGAATACCTGCTTGTAGTCGGGGTTTAAAGAATGTTCATGCGACTGGATCACACTATCCGCCCAGTCTCTTGCTTCAGCTAATTTGGACACATCTTTCAAAGGCTCCCCTGCCATTTTCAAACAAACTCGCGCCAGCAAGGCTTCACAGGCTGTTTTGGAAGCATGCACCGTCGTTCCGTTTTGCGAGTAGGTATTTACCAGGTCTTTTGCTTCTTTCAGATCTTTCAAGATTTGCTCATAGACCTCCTTTGCAGGGGCCGCCGGGTGGTTGGTCTTGCGGCTGTCAACGGTAGGTTCCAGCAATAAAGGAACGTCTCCCCATTGCTCCACCAGCTTAAAATAAATGTAAGACCGCACAAACAAAGCTTCTCCTTTGATAACGCCGCGGTTTTTCTCATCCATCACCGGCTTATTGATATTGGCGAGCAGATTGTTTGCTCTGTTGATACCGTCGTAGTAATCGCTCCAGGCATTATACACCCTGTTATCCGTAGTGCTAATATCGTAATTAGGGACAATCGGCTTGGTGCTGTTGAGCTTCAAAAAACCGACGTCCGTACCTGCTATGAAATAAAAGGATTGCGTCAGGCCGTGGGTAGCCGTGGTCGTAATCGAATTATAGACACCTGCAAGCGCTTCCTTCAATTGCTGCTCGGTGTTGTAATACTGTTCAGGTACGGCAAAGTCAGTGGCCTTGGTATCTAAAAATTTTTTACACGAAGCTCCGGCAACAGACATGATCAAAATGGAAACGAGTATTTTTTTCATTGTTGATTTTCTTTAGAATGAAACATTTAAACCGAAAGTGATCGTTCTGGCATGAGGATATACCGAATAGTCAAAAGCAGGCCGCAAAGCGGAACTTCCGAACTTGGATACTTCCGGATCAAAACCACTGTATTTTGTAAACGTCAGAAGGTTTTGGGCTGAAGCATACAAACGCAGGTTGCTCAGTTTTACTCTTCTGATCAATTTCTGAGGAAAATTATAGCCCAGCTGAACGGTTTTGAGCTTAAGGTACGAGCCGTCCTCAATCACCCTGGTAGTGTAGGCATCTTCCAGTGGTCCACCGCCATTGAGGCGGAAATATTCATTGTTCTGGTTTTCAGGCGTCCAGCGGTTGGCATAGGTGGCAAAGTAATTCATGTTCTTACGAACCCTTTGTCCCTCCATAATAATGCGGTTGATGTTGATGACATCATTGCCATAAGAGAAGGCAAAGAATACACTGAGATCAAAATTCTTGTACGTGAAATCGTTGCTGAAACCACCGGTAAAATCAGGATTGGGATTACCTATAACGGTACGGTCATCAGCATCAATAGTACCGTCACCATTTATATCCCTTAGTTTAATATTTCCAGGCTGGATGGGGTTTCCCTGGCTGGTTGGGTAAGAGGCAACGCCGGATTTCAAACTGTAGACACCCGGGCTGGTCTCATCAAAATCTGTGTATTGATAATTTCCGTCCCATATATAACCCCAGAACATAGCAATGGGATGACCTATCTCAGCTATGTATAGCGGTACACCCGAGGTGTAGGTATCCCAGGCAGCATTCGTATAGCGTATGTTCTCACCATCAGATAAGGCCAATACTTTATTTCTGTTGAAAGAGATATTGAAGTTGGAAGACCACGAAAACTTTCTGTTGCGCACGTTCGCTGTATTCAATGTAAGTTCCAGCCCCTGGTTCTGCACTTTCCCGATATTTTTCAGGGCAGTGCTGAATCCCATGGATCCCGGAAGACTTGCGTCCAGCAACAGGTTGGACGTTACTTTTCTGTAGACGTCCGCTTCCAATGAAATCCTTTGATCGAAGAACCCGAGATCCAGACCAATATCCGTCTGATTGGTCGTTTCCCATTTCAGGTTTACATTGCCCAGGGAAGACAATACAGCGGCAACCACTGGTTCATTATAATAGCTATAACCGACGCTGGAAGGAAGGCTGATTCTTGACAGGTAAGCAAAGTCCGATACACGGTTATTTCCTGTAGAACCATAGCTCAATCTCACTTTAGCATTGGAGATAAACCGCAATGGTTGCATAAACGCTTCATCACTGAGGCGCCAGGCTATCGCTCCCGAAGGGAAATAACTCCAACGGTTGGCGGGAGCAAACTTGGAAGAACCATCAGCACGGAACGAAGCCGTAAATAAATATTTGGAGAGCAGTGTATAGTTGACCCTTCCAAGAAAAGAAGCGAGTTTATAGCTGGACGACGTGGAAGTAATGGCAATTGGCGTGCCTTCATCTATACCAGAAATGCCCAGGTCCTCGTTTGGAATATGATTGGCACTGGCCCCGTAAGACGAAGCATTGGTGCCCGACATGGTAAATCCAATTACTGTGTTGATAAGACTGGCCCTGCTGACCTGTTTACTATAGCTTAATGTGTTTTCATTTACCCAGTTGGTAATTTCATTGTAAATGAGAGAACCGTTCACACCATTATCGGCGCCGGCTTTTGTCAGGGGACTACCGGTTGGCGTTTGTGTGTTGTTAAAGACCTCGTTTCTGATCTTCGTTTTCGTCAGACCCCCGGTAACCCTTAACCGAAAATTCTTTGCAAAGGAATATTCTGCATAAGCATCCGTAGTGAGCACATCGGACAGCTTTCTCCTTAATGCATTCCTTGCCGTTTTTAATGGATTGAAACCCTGCAAAGCTAAAAAGGTCTCATCGTCTTCATCCACATCGTCGGGCTGTGTAAGATTGGCTGTTACAGGCCGGAAGGACCATACGCTGAACAATAAATTACCGTAATAAAACCCGTTACCATCCTGTGCAGGACTGGTACCGTACTGTTTCATATTACTGTAGTTGGTATTGATCCCTACATTCAGATTTTTGTTGACCCGCTGGTCAAGGCGGATACGGCCCTGATACCGGTCGTAGCCTGAGTTGGTGAGAATGCCGGTTTGATTGAAAGCTGAACCTGAAATGCTATACTTTGTATCGGCTGTCCCACCGGTAAGGTTAATAAAGTGTTTGCGAATTGGGGTGGTTTGAAAAATGGAATCCTGAATATCGATGCCTTTTATGTTTTTATAATAGTCGAATGTTTTTCCATCAACCAGATAGGTGCTGTCCGTATTAAGTGAATCAATTTCGGATTGAAGCTTCACAAATTCATAAGGGTTCATCAGCTCTGCCTTCTTATGATTTTGCTGAAAACCAACATAGCCATTGTAGGTGATCACAGGCTTACCCACCTTTCCTTTTTTAGTGGTGATCACAATTACCCCGTTGGCACCACGGGCACCATAAATGGCCGTAGAGGAAGCGTCCTTTAACACTTCAATGGATTCGATTTCTGCCGGATTGATCGCATTGTTATCAGGGTTTTCCAATGGAAAACCATCTATGACGTACAAAGGCGAATTGTCCTGGGTAATGGAATTGTTTCCCCGTATAACAATATTGATGGAAGCACCAGGCTGACCGTCGTCCGCACTGGCCGTTACACCAGCCAGCCTTCCCGTCAATGCTTCTTCAAAAGAGCGTACCGGAGCTTTTTGCAGCTCTTTCATATTCACCGAACCTACCGACCCTGTAAGGTCCTTTTTCCGGGCAGTGCCATAACCTACGACCACTACCTGGTTTAATGAAGAGGCCGAAAGGTTTAGCTGAACGTCTATAAATGTTTTGCCTGCCACCGCAATTTCCTGGGGCTCATAACCCACCATTGAAAAAACCAATACGTCCTTAGCATCCGCATCCAACACATACCTTCCCTCCGCATTGGTAGTAATACCCTTTGACGTTCCCTTTATGATCACTGAAACACCCGCAAGCGGGTTGCCTTTATCATCTGTCACCACGCCGTGAACGGAAAGGAACATGTTGTTTTTTGGAGAGATTATAACAAGGTTGTCTTCCAGAATTTTATAATCGAATTTTTGTCCTAACACTTTGCCCAGGATTGCCGGCAGGGTTTCATCTTTAACCACAACCGTTACCCGGTCAAGTGTTTTAATCTGGCCGGAATTATAAAAAAAACGGTAATCACTTTCATTCTGGAGACGGTTTAACACCTCTTCTACAACAACATTTTTCATGTCCAGTGTGAAGACAGCCTGGGCATAGCCTTTTGCAAATAACTGAAGGTTAAAAGCAAAAAGAAGCAAAAAAGTAAGTTTCATATAGCGAAACGATTTTCTGGAGAAAACATTGACGTGCCGGAGAGACGGCAACACCATTTTATTCATACTTTTGGTTTGAAAGATTAGATAAATGTGGAACAGCCAATTGTATGTTCCCGATGTCTGGTTCGGGGGAAGAGTTGCCGCTCTTCCCCTTATTATTTGAAGCCATTAGCCGTATCGTATTCTATACATAGCAGTCATTTTTCTTTTTATAGAGCGATCAGAGACGATGAATAAACACAGAGTCTCCTCTCATACGGTACTGAAATGGTGTTGTCATTTCAAGCACACGCAATGCCTTTTGTATATTTTCATTCTTGAAAATTCCTGAAAGCAATTCCTTTTTTAAGGCTTCGTCGTAAAAAATAATGTGTACATTATACCTTCGTTCCATTCTTTTGGCGAGGTTTTCAAAACTTTCGTTTTGGAAGGCAAGCTTATCCTGCATCCATACCACTTCTCCTACCTCATTTACATTGCGTAGCATTTCAACCGGCTTCACCTCATAACTCAGTTCTTTGCGCACGGTGGTATCTTTATTGAAAACTTTTTTGTTGACGACCGTGAACTTTTCGTTCGGGGCCAGGATAATTTTTTGGTCAGGTTTTTCCTCCATGGTGACCTGCACTTTTCCTTTAATCAATGTTGCCTCCACATGATCCTCACCCGGATATGCCAGGACGTTGAACTCCGTTCCCAGGGCTCTTACGGCGATATTGCCGGCATGTACGATAAAGGGATGTTCCGCATCGTGTTTAACTTTAAAATAAGCTTCACCTTCGAGGTAAACATCCCTTGTGTTTTGTGCTGCTTTGTAACGAAGTTGTGTGCCGGCATTGAGGTAAACTACGGAGCCATCGGGCAGTATTCTTGTTTCCGGTTTGCCATGAAGGACAGCTTCTTGTACTGAAGCCACAGAGGTGACGGGCACAGGTTTGCGAACACTCAAATACACGAGTGAAGACAGTAAAACAAGCCCGATCCAGACCGCAGCCCATCTACTCACCGTTTTTTCAAAAAGGCTTCGAACTTTTGAGGGTTCAATACGGGGTTCCTCCTTAGCGGGTGTGATTTGCTGTAATTTCTGCTGCAATTTTTCCCAACTTTCCTTCACAATTAATTCTTCATTTTGCGCAGGCTGTTTGAGTTTCTTTGACTGAATCGATTGCAAGATGGAAACGAGGTGTTGGTGATTTGGATACTGCCCTAAAAGGTATTCCAGTTCCATAAGCTCGCTTTCTGAAGCCGCATGCCCCATTTGTTTTGCCAGCAATTCTAAGATTCTATCCAAATTCATATTAGATGCAGCAGCCGGATCGTGGCGGTTTACTACAGTTCCGCAAGTGGTTGCTATCAGTAAGGAAACAGTTTTGGAGACAATTCCCTAAGTAGGAAACAAATTTTTTTTTGAGAAGCGCATTAAATGTGAATCGACTGAAGAATGACAGCAAGTTTTTTCAAGGCAAGGCACAATTGGCTGTCAATGGTTTTTACAGAAATGTCCAGGAGGACAGCGACCTCCTTATAACTAAGCCCGTCTTCCTTTACCAACTTAAATATCAGGCGGCACCGCGGCGGCAACTGCTCTATGGCTTCACGAATTTGCTTTTGGAGTTCCCGTTGGGACAATAGCAACTCAGGGTCTGCTACCAGGGCAAAGTGGTCAACGCATAATTCATCTATCGAAGCAGGAACCGATAAATCGTTTTTACGCAGGTAATTGAGGCTGGCGTTTTTTATGGCAACGTAAAGGTACACCTGTAAATTAGCGATGTTACTTAAATTACTTCTTTTCATCCACAGGGCAACAAATACATCGTTAACGATTTCTTCCGAGGCTTCCTTTAAATGCACAAATGAATAGGCAAACTGGTACAGTTTAAAAAAATGAAGGTGGTAAAATTCCTTAAAGCTCTCCTGGTCACCTTCCTGAATTTTTTGTACTAAACTATTCATTGCTACCTGTTAATTCGTGCCATTAAAGTTGCAGAGAAGTCACTAATGAAACTAAACCCGGGATCCAGCACCCTGTTTGCCGGATGATCATAAAATCAGGGTGCTGTCGAAGGTCAATTTACAAACATTACGGTTCGTAAAAAGGCTGTGCACGTTTTTTTTACGCAAACGTTGCCGGAACCTCCCCTTTTGAAAGCATTATATCTTAATCACTTCCAGTCGGTGACGAAGAAAATTATGTCTTGTATCATTTTACCTTTCCAGCTTCTCCAGGGCGCCTCTACGTTCAATCGTAATGCGCGGCCCCGGGTTTTTCAAAGCTTCGTCGGTGAATGATACAACGGGCTTGTTGTCGCGGCGGCGCCGGTCCAATGCTTCCTGGATCTTCAAAGGCAAAATACCGCTATCACCTGCCCTGTAGCGAATAATCTTAATGACCGGTTGCTGATAGGTAAAAGGTTCCGAAGCGTCCGTTCCTGTTCAGCACTGATACCTTTTGTCAAAACCACCCGCCGAAATGATTGCTGGTGAAATTTTTCAATAGCGTCTTCTATCGCACTAACGCCCATGATCCTCATCGCATGTCCCGGGGGAATTGCTTTTCGTTACGAAAAAGAAGAGCAGCTCATTCCATTTGTGAAGTGTACAATGTAACACTAAGAGCAGAACATGAAATAGTCTACAGCTACAAAGAGCATGTGCCAAACATCTTTACGTAGCGCCGGAAGCTTTCAAGCGATACAGCTTTTAAAAGTGAACCTCACAATCACTGTAGTACAAAATTTATCCGGGAAGCTTAAGGGCACAGTGTGAACGAACCACCGAAAATTATTTGGATAGGTTTGGAAGGGAAGTCAAAAAAGAATATGCGGGATTGCTTTCTTCCTTTAAAAGGGAAAGTT
>JBQCJM010000171.1:0-5370 GCA_051952715.1 Flavisolibacter sp. | reverse complement strand
TTTAAAGAAAGATAAAAGGTTTTCAAAGCTTGTTGTCATTGGCCACAGTGAAGGTTCTTTGATTGGAATGATAGCAGCGCTGAACCATGCCGACGGCTTTGTTTCCATAGCCGGTGCAGGCAGGTCTGCCGATAAAATACTGAAAGAACAATTGGCCACGCAACCGCAAGCCATCAAAGATACTTGCTATGCCATTATTGATAGCCTGGTAATGGGTAAAACGGTGGCGCATGTAAACCTTGCACTCTATTCATTGTTCAGGCCCAGTGTACAGCCTTACATGATCTCGTGGTTCAGGTACGATCCTGCAAAAGAAATACAGCAATTAAAAATACCGGTGCTGATTGTGCAAGGCACCAACGATGTGCAGGTATCGGTAGAAGATGCCAAACTATTAGCTAACGCCAACCCCAAAGCGCAGTTGGTGCTGATCAATAACATGAACCATATTTTGAAAATAGTGGAAGGCGACCGGCAGGCCAATCTTGCTGCATACAGCAATCCGGACCTACCCGTTTCCCATGAATTGATCAATGCGGTTACAGGCTTTATTTCCAAACTTTAATAGAGGGCAATGTTGGCGGCAGTGGCACAAAAGCGAAATACTTTCTTTCGTTACTCCTTTACAGCTTTGCATGAATTAAATGAGGCTGCTTAGACAAGCTTAGTAAAGTTGTAATAGCACAAGAGTGCGACGCAACGAAAGATGATAGTAGCACAAAAGCCGGTTACATAAAAATCATTTCGCCACTGCTACGCTTTTTTCTTTCCGTAACACGGCGTAAGCTACAAAGGCACTTGCCATCAGTAAAACAGACCCTAATAAGAAAGGTGCACCCGAAAAATGCACCGGCGCACCGGCCTTTGTAAAATAAGCAAAGAGGTTGGTCATCACCAAAGGACCAACAATGGAGGTGGCACTCATCATACTGGTTAAGGCGCCCTGCAACTCGCCCTGCTCTGTTGGCGGCACATGGCCTGCAAGAATGGCCTGCAAAGCAGGGCCTGCAATGCCACCCAAACAATAGGGCACCATAAATACAAACATCATCCAGCTTTGCGTGGCAAAAGCAAAGGACAACATGCCTATAGAATAAATTGCAAGGCCAATGTAAACGCTGCGTTCATTACCCAGGCGGGGATTGATGTAACGAATAAGGCCACCCTGCACAATCATCGTCATGAGGCCCACCACACCAAGCGACAAGCCCATTGTTTGTTCGCTCCAGTTAAAGCGTTCTAAATTGATATAGGTCCAGGTGCTTTGCAAGGCATGTGCGGCAATGTACACCAGCACCATTGACCATATTAAACCCACCACCGAAGGATATTTTTTCAAGTGCAACAGCGAGCCCAAAGGGTTGGCCCTTTTCCAATCGAAAGGCCTGCGGTTTTCTTTAGATAAAGATTCGGGCAGCACAAAATACCCGTATAAGGCATTGAGCAGGGTAAAACCCGCCGCCACAAAAAACGGCACCCGCAGGCCATAATGCGCCAGCAGGCCGCCTACCGAAGGGCCAATGATAAAACCCAAACCAAAGGCAGCACCCAATAAGCCAAAATTCTGTGCCCTGTTTTCGGCTGTGCTTACATCGGCAATGTAGGCCGATGCCGTGGTAAAGCTAGCCCCTGTGATGCCGGCAATAACACGGCCCAGGAACAACCAGCCGATGGTAGGGGCAAAACCCAGGAACAAATAATCAATGCCAAAGCCAAGCAATGAAAAAAGCAGCACAGGCCTGCGGCCCCATTTATCGCTTAGGTTACCAATAATAGGTGCACAAAAAAACTGCATCACGGCATAGGCAAACGTAAGCCAGCCGCCCCACTGCGATGCATGGCTGATATCGCCGCCGGTAAGATGTTCAATTAACTTGGGCAGCACCGGAATGATCAGCCCAAGCCCTGTCACATCAATCAGCAGGGTGATAAAAATAAAGCTCATGGCGGCCTTGCGGGTATGCAGCATAGCGGTGGAAAATTAAAGGCAGCAAAGTTGCGTCATTGAAGGAAAATGAACAAGGCAATGGAATGTATATCTTTTAAAATTAGGTAAATGGCAGGCAGAAGGCGGTAAAAAGCACTGGTTGACATCATAAATAAATAACCTATTAAGGCTGGTAAAGCATGGACCAATAGCTATTAGAAGACCTTCGAATAGGTATTAGAAGCCACTCCAATAGGTATTGGAAGTCATTCTATTGGGTATTAGAGGCCATTCACATAGGTAAGAGAAGGCCTTCATATAGGTAAGAAAAGCCCCTAACTTAGGTAAGGGAAAGGCTTCTTTTAGGTACGGAAACCCTCCTCTTTAAGTAAGGAAAACCGCCATTTAGGTAAGGAAAACCACCCACTTAAGTACGGAAAGCCTCCCTACCCCGGTAAGGAACTGAAACAGCTAACCCTTGCGCTGCCATTTTAGTTAATTGAAATAAAGCATGCTATATTGCCAGCCAAACCCGGTTACCCTATAAATAACCCCTCTACCCAAACAACACTTTATGCAAAAGAAAATCCTGCCCCTGCTTTTTGTTTTGCTGACAGCAACTTGTTTTTCGCAAAATGCTCCCGGCAAACGCATTGTCATTGACGGTACCCTGTCTTTAAGCCTGTCAAATTATCAACAGGATGAAAGACTTACCAAAGCTTTACAGGATGTTAATAACAAGATCGTTTATGTGGCCATCATCAACACGGCGCCCAAGAAAATACCCTTTGCAGTGAGTAAATACCATTCGGAAGCCGTAAGAAGCATTGACAGTGCATTTGACCAAACGGTGCGGTTCAAGGCTGCGGACGACGACGTGTACAAGCTGGTAGAAGCAGGCACTTACAAAAAGGATGATAAGGTGTTGCGTTATAAAATTTCCGAGATCACCTTTGATGGCGGCGCCAAAACAAACTCCGTGATGTATTATTTTATGAAGGAGGACGCATCGAACGATCTTTATGAAATAAAACTAAGCGGCAACCCCAAAAACAGGAAGGAACTTAAGGCAGTGCTGGAGCAAGTAGCTTTAAGCGTTTCTTTTTTGTAGCTTTTGATGAACAAGGTGAAGGAGTTTGTGGTTTGGGTTGATGCTATAACAATACAAAATGCATAAGGTTATTGGCTTAGTTCTCAACCAGGTCTTTATTTAAACAATAGCATAAATTAGCGTGTTAGCGGCTAATGTTCAACATTCTTTAGTACATGGAGATTTCGCCAATAATACAATTGCTGTTTTGGTTTATAGTACTTGTCATATCGTGCTACTATTTCACCGATCAAGTTGTGCATCCCTACCGACGAAGAAAATATATTTCCAAACAAGCAGAGAAAGCTACAGCGACAATCATTGACTATAAAACAGATACAGACCCCGACGGCGTTAGATATTATTACCCTGTTTTGGAGTTCAAGGATAGAAGAGGCAAGAGGATTGTTATTGATGCAGACATAGGCAAAAATTATAAATACGAAGTGGGAAAGCAAATTGATATTTACTATTTACCTCATGACCCTTACAAGTTTTATATTATTGGTTCGGTCCCCGGAGAAGTTTATTTGTTGCCAATTGGACTTATAGTAATAGCACTGATTGTTTTTGCAATTTGTCGAACTATATCAGTTCTGTAAGACACAGCATGTCCGAAACATCCGCTAACTGGTCGTTTTGTAAAGTGGGCGGAAATACTAATTTTCACCTGTAAATCAGTAATTAGCAGAACCAAAATAGGGTTCTTAACGAACACACAATACTTCTTCCCCATCCTACTCATAAACCCCACCTAAAAATTCCTGAACTTTCCATGCTATCATAGCAAAAAAAAATGTTATCTTCAAAAGAGCTAAAACACTGCGCTATGCCTATCTATATGGATGTTCACAATGTTCCTGGCGTTAAGGCAAGAAATGTTGCCGAAGCACACCGGCAGGACCTGCTGCACCAGGAAGAATACGGTTGCAACTGCATGACCTATTGGATAGACGAAGGAAGAGAAAAAGTTTTTTGCCTGATAGAAGCCCCCTCCAAAGACTCGGTGATAGATATGCACGACAAGGCGCATGGACTGATACCCCATAAGATAATAGAGGTAAGCAGCTCGGTGGTAGAATCTTTCCTCGGCAGGATATACGACCCCACCGAAGCCGAGACCAACGAGGAAGGGCTGAAAGTTTTCAGCGATCCTTCTTTGCGCATACTGGTAGTAACTAAAACCACCGACCCCGTGCTATTGCAGTACAAACTGGGCACAGCAACAGCGGCTGAACTATTAGACCGGCACAATAAAGTGATCAGGAAAAACCTGCTGCAGCATGGCGGCCGCGAAGTGGAAAGCGAAGGAAGCGGTTTTGTTATTTCATTTACTTCTGCAGCACAGGCTGTAACCTGTGCCTTAGCCATACAAAACGAATTGCCCGATGAAGATGCCAATACCATTGGATTTAAAATGAGTATCAACTCCGGCGACCCCGTTGAAAAAAGCAATCAGCTGTTTGGCGATACCATACAGCATGCCGAACAAATGTGCGCCATTGCCAAATACTTTCGTGTGGCGCTGGCATCATCGGTGAAAGAGCTGGTAGCAAAAGATCATTTGCAGAGCAAGCAAAAGAACTTTTTGACCCTGGCGCCGCAGGATGAAGCTTTATTGCGTTTATTATTCAGCAAGCTGGAAGAGAACTGGCAGAATGCCGATTTTGATGTAGATGATTATTGCCAGGCCATGGCTATGAGCAAATCGCAATTGTATCGCAAAACCATTGCACTCACCGGCTTATCGCCCAATATATTGTTGAAAGAATTCAGGCTGGAAAAAGCAAAGGAGCTGATGAAAAAACAGTATTATAATATCTCGCAGGTAACATTCGATTCCGGCTTCACCAGTCCCTCCTACTTCACCAAATGTTTTAAAAAGAAATACGGGCTGCTACCAATGAGCTATATCGAAATGTTACATTGAGGCAGTTTGGGGTTTGAGGTTCGATGTTTGAAGTTTGAAGTTTTTGTAACCGTACTTTCACTTTTGTATTCATCATTCCTTGTTCCTTGATGGGTATTCTTTTGTAACCAGGTCTTGTAATGAGCTGTCGAACTACTATTTGGCTTTTGTTGTGTCACTCACTCGTACGTTCAGAATTCTATTCAGCACATATCAACCATCACTATAAATTCAATTATTTTTTTGTTCAGCCATTGTAATGTCCGGCTCTTACGGAGATAAAAATTCAATTAATTGTTTGCTATCTTACGAAGTTTCATTTTTGAAAACATCAAACATCAAACATCAAACATCAAACATCAAACATCAAACATCAAACATCAAACATCAAACATCAAACATCAAACATCAAACATCAAACATCAAACATCAAACATCCCGAAT
>JBQCJM010000170.1:0-3893 GCA_051952715.1 Flavisolibacter sp. | reverse complement strand
CAACAGGCATTTTGTAAACAGGTAGTCGGTTATGGTAATGTTTTGAAAAAGATCTTTGGTATGAATCAGTTCTTTCAGCTGTTTATATCTTTCAGCCATAAAAAATAGCTCCAGTGGAAAAGCATATTGCTGTGGATTTTCGTAAAACTTGGGCAAAAAAGGGTTGTCGGCAAACTGCTCCAGCACCAAACGGGCATTAAAATGCTTTGAGAGCAAGTGAGCTAATGTGGTTTTACCTGCACCAATATTCCCTTCAATTGTAATAAATGTGTACTTCATCCGCAGTTTGGTAGTGGAAGCCGGCAAAGTAAATATTGTTCCCTGAAGTATTCAACTAAATTTATTCACCGTCAATGGGTCAGTGCAGGCTGACAAAAGTTGAGCAATCGTTTTTTGAAGAACGGGATGCACTTTTTCTGCAGCAATTTCGTTTAGTGGCTCTAAAACAAAGCGCCGGTGCTGCATTTGCGGGTGGGGAATTTTCAATCCATGCACATCAATTGTTTTATTGCCAAACAGTAAAATATCAATATCAATAAGCCGGGGGACATATTTTATATTTCGCTTGCGACCTAGAGTTTCTTCAATAGTAAGAATGTTGTTTAGTAATTGTTGTGGTGAAAGTTGCGTTTGAATTTCCAGCACCTGGTTTAAAAAGGCTGCCTGTTCTTCCATCCCCCAGGCTGCTGTTTCATAAATAGAAGACTGCTGGAGGACCTGCCCGCATTGTTTTTCAATTTCCTCTTTAGCTTTGGTTAAATACAGCATCCTGTCGCCCATGTTTCCACCTATCAGTAAATAAACTTCATTCATATTTGTTTATTCGAGTGGCTTCAAATATCTTTTATTTTTGAAAACAGAATGAATTATCATGAGAAGCTTTTTTAAAATGTTCTTTGCCTCATTGCTTTCGATTATTGTTTTTAGCCTGATACTTGTGTTTTTACTGATAGCTTTTGTAAGCCGCCTTACTGCAAAAGAAAAACCTGATGTGGCGGAAAAATCTGTTTTGGTTTTGGATTTAAGCAAAAAGTTTAATGAACGCAAACAAGCAAAACCACTTTCTGCTCTGTCAGATGAAGGTGACGATCCGGGCTTGTTTGATGTGATTCGTTTAATTAATCATGCTAAGACGGATAATAATATTTCAGGCATTTATATAGAAGCCAATGGAAATGCAAATGGCTTTGCTTCCAGCAATGAATTGAGAAATGCATTGTTGGATTTTAAAGCAGCCAAGAAATTTATTTTGGCGCATGGCGATGTGATGTCGCAACAAGCTTATTTCGTTGCCAATACTGCAGATAAAATATATGTAAACCCGAGCGGCGCTTTCGAGTGGAATGGTTTTACCGTGGCTTATCCATTTTTAAAGGGCTTGTTGGAAAAGTTGGATATCAAAGCACAAATTTTTTATGCAGGCAAATACAAAAGTGCCACTGAAATATTTCGTACCGAACAGATGACGCCTGAAAATCGTCTGCAAACAACCGAATGGCTGGGTGATATGTACAATTATTTTTTAGTGCAGTCTTCAAAAATGAGAAGCATAGATACAGCTACTTTGCATGGTTTGGCAAATAATGCTTCTGTTCAAACACCACAGGATGCAGTGAACAGCAAATTGATTGATGGTGTGAAATATGATGACCAGATAAAAGAAGAAATTAAGAGCAGGCTAAAGATCGGTAAATATGATAAGCTGAATTTTATATCGCTGAACACTTACAACGAAGCTGTGAATTTGAGAAAAAGTGGCAGTGATAGAATTGCCGTTATCTATGCACAGGGAGATATTGTTGATGGTATGGGCAACAGTGAAAATATTGGCGGTGATAACTACCGGAAAATTATTCGCAAAGCAAGATTGGATAAGTCTGTAAAAGCTATTGTGCTACGTGTAAATTCCGGCGGTGGCAGCGCACTGGCCAGCGAAAATATTTGGCGTGAACTGCAGGTAGCAAAGCAGGATGGCAAGCCTGTTGTTGTAAGCTTTGGCGATGTGGCTGCATCGGGTGGCTATTATATTTCCTGCGGCGCTGACAGCATTTTTGCAAGTCCTAATACCATCACAGGTTCTATTGGTGTTTTCGGCATCATTCCTAACATGCAATCTTTTTTCAAAAATAAACTGGGTATTACGTTCGACGAAGTGAATACAGCACCTTATGCCGATGCCGGTGCTATTTACAGGCCGCTAAATGAAACAGAACAAAAACTGGTGCAGGCTTCCGTTGAGCGAACCTATTTGCAGTTCAAACAAAGAGTTTCGCAGGGAAGAAAAAAAGATATAGCCTACATTGACAGTATTGCGCAGGGACGAGTATGGAGTGGCGAAGATGCGCTGCGTCTTGGATTGGTTGATAAAGTAGGCAACTTACAGGATGCTATTGACTGTGCTGCACGCATGGCTAAAATTGACAGCTATGGCCTGAAAGAATATCCCGAATCGGAAAGCTGGCTGAACGAGCTGCTGAACAGGAAAAAAGAAGAGCCTGCTGCTATGATAAGACAACAGGTAGGCGAACAAAATTATCGTGTGTACCAGCAATTGCTAAAGGTTAAGGAAATGACAGAATCAGTTCAGGCAAGAATGCCTTTCGAAATAATTGTTCGTTGATAAATAGTTTATAGTTCATAGTTGATAGTTCATGGCAGGTTTTTCATAATAAACCAATATCCATCACTTGTCTTACTTTAGCGGCCTCGTTTGATGCGTCACGAAACAGAAAAGCATGCCACAGAACTATAAGCAGATGACCGCCATGCTGGCCATTACAAAAGCCAGTCTTAAAGCCACTTTCCGAAGTCCGCAATCGATTTTCTTCAGTCTCTTTTTTCCTGTCGTGCTGATATGGATATTTGGTTCATTAGGCAGCGGCAATGGAACGCCATCGGTGGATGTGGCTATTGAAAAAGGCATTGATAGTACCAATAAAGTTTATCAATCTTTAAGACATAACCCGGTGCTTCATTTTGTTACTGATAAAAAAAAGGACATTGAAGATGAATTGCGTAAGGGAAGAATAGCTGCTGTAATAGATGTAAAAAGAAATGCCGACAGCAATATTCATTCACCTTACATCATTCACTTGCGCACTTCGCCGGCGGGGCAAAAAGATTTTGGCTTGCTCAACTCGGCACTGAATACAAGCATTGCTTTTTTAGATAGTGCAGCTTATCCTAGCCAGCCATCTGTTGCCACGGTTCAGCAGACTATGATGGAAGGCGGCAGAAGATACCGCATGATCGATTTCTTCTTACCGGGCATGATCGGCTTTTCATTGATTGGCGCCGCTGTTTTCGGTATTGCGTTCAGCTTTTATTCTTTAAGAGAAACGTTGGTGTTGAAAAGAATGTATTCAACGCCGGTGAAAAAGCAATACATCATTTTAGGCGAAAGCCTCTCAAAGGTGATATTTCAATTAATGACAGTAGTAGTGTTGATCGGTTTTGGATATTATGTTTATCACTTCACTTTGGCCAATGGTATTTTTACATTTATTGATATGCTGCTGCTGAGCTTTTTGGCTTTACTGGTTTTTATGGGCTTCGGTTTTTTTATTACTGGCATTGCAAAAAATCAAAACGTTATTCCTATTTATGCCAACCTGTTTATGTTTCCTCAATATTTTTTATCGGGAACATTTTTTCCAAAAACTTCTTTGCCTGCTTTTTTACAGCCCATCATACAGCTTTTACCGCTTACAGCTTTGAACGATGCTATGCGTAACGTAGCTTTTGAAGGAGCTTCGCTGGCAAGTTGCTGGCCACAGATTTTAATTTTACTGGTGTGGGGAATTTTTATTTATGCCGTAACAACAAAAGTTTTCCGGTGGGAGTGAAGCTGTAAGCTGCGAGTTATGTGCTTCGAGTTGAAAACAATAATTCAC
>JBQCJM010000169.1:0-3539 GCA_051952715.1 Flavisolibacter sp. | reverse complement strand
TTTAAAGAATGGTATTGATTTCATGGGCTTATTCGGTGGCTACCTGCACACTGCGGTTCAGACTTTCTTCCAGTGAGATAAAGGTTTCTGTGCGTTCTATACCTTTTATCTTCTGCAGTTCGTCGTGCAAGATAGTTCTTAGCTGGGCTATGTCTTTGCACACAATTTCGGCAAAAATGCTGTAGTTGCCCGTAGTATAATTCATGCGAACGATCTCCGGAATTTTTTTCAGATCTTTTGCTACTGTGTCGTATAACGAACTTTTTTCGAGATAAATACCAATGAAGGCAATTACATCATATCCTAATTTTTTCAGGTCGACCTGGAACTTCATGCCGTTGATAACCCCCGATTCCTGTAATTTTTTGATCCGCACATGAATAGTGCCGGCTGAAACAAACAATTTCTTTCCCATTTCGGCATAAGAAATATTGGCATCATGCATCAGTTGCTGAATAATCTGCAGGTCCAATTTGTCAATATTCAAATCAGTGGACATTTAGGTAGCGATTTTTATATCTTTTTCAATTAAAGTGCAATTTATTGAATGAAATCTAAATTTTTGTGGCAATGATTATATATTATCAAGTACGTACTATTTTTGACTTGTCAAAGTTCATTGAAACAGATCAGTAGTGAGCAGTGATTATTGCTTTAGGCAGAAAAAAGCCTGCACTTATAACGTTCCAGCTAACCAGCCAATGAATGTTTATACAGAAGTAGATCACTCATCGCTGATTACTCATTTTTACACTGTGGGGTGATGAAACCTTAGGCAGACATGCCCTCTTGTCTCGAGGGTGGGGATCACAGGATAAACAAAAAGTAGAGCCGACGTTACTCAGGTAAGGCCGACCAGGGTTGACCACTAAATCTTTGCTTTTATGCTAACTGCCCCGTGGAGGTTCGACTCCTCCCCCTACAGCATTTCATGTGTGTTTTAGCCTCGTAGTCATGGGATTGCGAGGCATTTTTATTTTAAACGTTAACTAAGGGCGGGAACAGCAACCTATTCAATTGTGTTGTCAGCCAATCAGCCTTTCTGCTATTTGATGCAAGTGCTTTAGCTGCTGGTAGTTAACCGAATAAAAAATAAACTTGCCTTCCCGTTGGGTAGTCACCAGGTTAGCTCTTCTTAAAATGGCCAGGTGTGTAGATGCAACCGGCTGTTCCAGGTTTAGTTTCACATGAACATCAGTTACAGTTACGCGGCCTCTTTTGTGCAAAAAACGAAGCATATCCTGTCGTAAACTGTGGTTGATTGCCCTGAATCTTAGCGCTGCTTTTTTAAGCTCAAGCGTTTCTATTTCCAGGTTTTCTTGTAGCGTGTGCATGAGATTGAATTATTACGGTGAATTATTGAATGGGGTTTAGCTTGGATTTTGCCTGGTTCAATCTTATGGTTATTGGTGAATTTAATGCGTTTTTTATATAAACCCAAAAAAGCGAAAAGCTTTTTATTAAGCAAGAAAAGGAAAGAAATCATTTATTCTCCACCACAACAGCTAACTTGATTATTTCTTTCAATTCCGTAGCCAGTTCCTCGTAGTTCAATCCTTTTTGATAACAGGCTGTTACGCCTAGATTAAACAACTTATTTTTTACATCATCTGTCACTGCATGCGAAAGAATAATGACCGGTACTTCCTTAAAAAAAGAGTTTGATTTTAAATAACTCACTACCGCTTTTCCATTCATGTAAGGCATTTTATAATCGAGAATGATAAGCGAGGGTTTTACATTGAGGCTGCTGATCAATTCTGTATATTTTATAAACTGCAGGGCATCACCAAAAAACTTTACATGATCATCGAGGCCCATTTCCGCAAAAGAATAATGCAGCAGATAACGGTCATCATCGTCATCGTCCACAACAATTATAAAGGGCTTCTCCATTTTAAATTTTTAGTGAAATAGTCTTATAGAAGGAAAACAAAATAAATATACGTGCCTTTCAAATCAGATTAAAATTTTTATTTAAAACATCTTTCCAAAAGTTATACACAACAACACCTCGGTTTAAAAGCTACGCTGCTACCTGTTATTGTGGAAACTTACAACCAAAGCTGTAGAATTTTTTGTTACCTGGTTTTGTAATGCTATTGGCCGTCCCTTGCGTCGCACTCTTTTACTATAACAATTCTATTGAGCAAGGCTGCGGGCAGTGAACTATCGGAATGCAGAAAGATCATGGTAGCAGTACAGTGGGTAGCGTTGCCATTACAAAATGCAATGAAAGCAGTTTTATTTCGTCACCAAATCTGTTAACGATATCACTTCTAAATCTTTTCGTGCAGGGCCGGTCATTACTTTTCCATCAACAGAATAGCGGGCCCCGTGACATGGACAGTCCCAGCTTTTTTCTGCATTGTTCCATTGCACTATGCACTTTACATGTGTACACACAGGGCTTACTGCATGCAACCGTCCCGCTTCGTCTTTGTAAATTCCAAGTTTCTCGCCTTCATATTTTACGATGCGCCCCTCACCGGCGGCAATGTCGGCCAGTTCTTTCAATTTTTCTGTAGATATTCTTTTATTCACAAACTGCGCTACCACATCGGCATTCTCTTTTACAAAGTTGGCAAAACCTGCAACCGGTTTTACTCTGTTAGGATTGAACAACGCTGCGTATGCGTTTTCCTTTTTTGTAATCAGGTCCGTTAATAACAGCGCCGCAATGTGGCTGTAGGTCATTCCATTGCCGCCATAGCCGGTAGCGGCCAAAATATTTCCTGAGCTGCCAGGTAAAAGCCCGATATAAGCCAGTCCATCACTGGGTTCAAAATATTGAGAAGACCATTTAAATGCAATTTTATCTGCTTCGAAATACCTGCGAACATGTGCTTCTAATTTATTAAAGCAAGCTTCGGTATTGTCTTCGTGTCCTGTTTTATGATCTTCTCCGCCAACAACAAAGAATTCTTCTCCATCTATCTCCTGCGTCCGGTAGTAATGATAGGGATTATACATATCGTAAGACAAGTCGTCAGGATAATTCCCCGCTTTTAATTTTACAGCCATGGCATAGCTGCGATAAGGTGCGCAACGAAAATGCAGCAAGTTTACTCCCGGCGGAATATGCGTAGCATAAATTAAATAACTGGCCTGTACGCCACCTAAACTGGTTTGTACTGTTACCATTCCTTCCGACTCTACTACGCTTTCAATGCTGCAGTTTTGCAGAATAACGCCACCTTTCTCTTCAAATGCTTTGGCTAATGCATACACGTAACGGCTTGGGTGTATTTGCGCCTGCTCGTGGTAAACAATTGCTTTTTCAAATTCTACAGGAACAGGAATACGGTCGGTGTAGGAAACATCAACACCAGCCAACTTTGAAGCTTCAAGAATTTTATCTAATTGTTCAGTTTGTTTTTCATTTTGTGAGTATAGGTAGCCGTCCTTTTGCTGATAGCCGCAATCAATGGCATATTCTTCGACGTTTGACTTATAAAGGTCTAAAGCCTTGCCGGTGGCGCTGGCTACTAACTGTATAGCATCTTCCCCAAAGTCTTTTTTTATGCGTTCGTAATCAG
>JBQCJM010000168.1:0-2046 GCA_051952715.1 Flavisolibacter sp. | reverse complement strand
AGAAGGAGACATCGCCAAAAAGGATAACCGGAAGCTTCGGGCAGAGGCTTCCGGTTGATCAAAAGAACCTTACTTACGCTTTTTATGACGGTTCTTTCTTAATCTCTTTTTCCGCTTATGCGTCGCTATTTTATGACGTTTTCTTTTTTTACCACAAGGCATCTTCGTTACTATTTTTATTAATTAAATAATTTATTGCTTCAGTTGACTGATTCTTTTTTCAACTTCTTGTTTTAATCCGGCCACTTTTATAAAAGGGATGCTCCTTTTATACCATTCAATAGCTGCTGCGTTGTTGTGCATTTGCTCATACGCTTCAGCTACCCTGAAAATGGCTTCCAAATTATCGGGTTGCAGGCGGGCAACCGTCGTAAAACGTTCAATTGCCTTTTCCAACTGTCCAGAAATTAAGCTTGCTTCACCCAAGGTCATTTGCGCGTGTATGTTGGTAGAATCTTTTTCCACTACTTCCCTTATCATTTTTATGCCCTCCATGGGAGAAGCCAAACCACCATACAAATACACAGCTCCTAAATTCACTTTTGATGAATCGTTTGCCGGATTAATTTTCAAAGAACGTTCAAACAAGTCTTTCGCATGAACTGCTTCCCATTGTTTCAGCTGAATGTCTTCTTCGTTTTTTAGACCTTCTAAAAACAAGCGGGCTGCAAATGTGAGGGATTTTTCTGAATTTTCCAACCTTGCCGCTTCGGCTGTGTACCAGGCAAAAGGAGCAAAAGCCCGAGCCGTATCCTTCCAGAAATTGGCTAACTGGTGATAGAGATGCAATTTTTGATTAGATACATCGCCTCTGGAAATACTGTTTTCCAACTGGCTTAAGCGGCTTACCTGCTCCTGGTTAAGTGCTTCTTTAGCATGAAATAAAATAGTGTCGGTTGAAATGGGGGCTTGCTCTGCAGCAGCCTGAGTGGCTACAGGTTTACGTTTTCTTTCACCAAAAAGTTGTTTCTGTGTAGCAGCATATAAACCAATAACCATCGAAAAAGCAATACCAATAGTGATCCACTGAGGTCTGTTCATAAAAAACCCTGCATTTATTCAAGGGTGGGCAAAGTTACTCCGCTGTGCTGGTTTTTTTCACCTCGGCCACAAACTCTTTGGCAGGTTTAAAGGCAGGTATAAAGTGTTCGGGGATATGCACAGCCACATTTTTTTTGATATTGCGGCCGATTTTAGCAGCTCTTTTTTTAGTAATAAAAGAGCCAAAACCACGGATGTAGATATTCTCTCCTTTTGAAAGAGAATCTTTGATCTCTTTGAACATTTGTTCAAGTGTTACCAGCACATCCACTTTGGGAATGTCGGTTTTTTCGGAGATCTGGTTGACTAAATCTGCTTTTCTCATAGCAAAGTTTTAGGCTAATTTGGAGCCAATATACTACAATATACAATGATTGTCAATAAAATAGAAATATTCTTGCCGTAAATTGTTCCAATGTTTGTGAACGCTAAAATAAGTTGCAGGTGAAACCCGAGGCAGGTAAAATAATAGAAGAGCTTTTTGTGGAAGGGTTATTAAAATGGAACAGCAAATCCAACAAACGGCAAATGCCCTGGAAAGGAGAAAAAGACCCTTATAAAATATGGCTGAGCGAAATCATTTTACAACAAACGAGAGTAGAGCAGGGGCTCAAATATTATGAAAATTTTATAAAGACCTTCCCCACAATTGATGCCTTAGCCAAGGCTCCGGAAGAAAAAGTTTTCAAACTGTGGGAAGGACTAGGCTATTACTCCCGCTGCCGGAATTTAATTGCTACAGCCGAATATATTGCGGAAGAACTGAAAGGCGTGTTTCCCAGTAACTACGAAGCTATTTTGAAATTAAAAGGCATTGGCAGTTATACAGCTGCTGCCATTGCTTCCTTTGCCTACAATCTCCCTTATGCCGTTTTAGATGGAAATGTGTTTCGTGTTTTATCGCGGATTCTTGATATTGAGAGACCCATTGATACTACCGAAGGAAAGAAAAAGTGTTCGGCTGTAGCACAAGACATTCTCCCAACATCAAAAGCAGGTGAATAC
>JBQCJM010000167.1:0-20255 GCA_051952715.1 Flavisolibacter sp. | reverse complement strand
TATCCTGAAGGGAAACAAAAAAGTGCGTTGCTTCCGGTCTTACACCTAGCGCAGGAAGAAAACGGCGGCTGGTTAAGTGCAGAAGCGATGGACCACGTGGCGGAACTGTTGCAATTGACACCTATTGAAGTATACGAGGTAGCTACCTTTTATAGCATGTACAATTTAAAACCCGTTGGCAAATATTTGTTTGAGGTATGCCAAACCGGGCCGTGCATGTTAAACGGCAGCGATCAAATTATTGCATATATAAAAGAGAAGTTGAACATTGGCGTAGGCGAAACGACAGACGACGGATTGTTTACTTTAAAGACCGTTGAGTGCCTGGGTGCCTGTGGTTATGCGCCGATGATGCAGATGGGAAAGCATTACAAAGAGCATTTGACCAAAGAAAAAGTGGATCAGATCATTGAAGAGTGCCGACATACAGCAGCACAAAACAATTAAAAACAAATAGGATGGAAGCAATCGTTCCTTACTTGAATTTTAATGGAAATGCCAAAGAAGCTTTGGACTTTTACGAAAAAGCCCTGAACGGTAAAGTTGCTTATTCGCAAACCTTTGCCGATGCTAACATGGCCCAGGATGAAAGCATGAAAGACAAAATTCTGCATGCTGTTTTTGAAGCCGGCCAATTAAAATTTATGGTAAGCGATTGTCCTCCGGGAGTGAGTGTGCGGGAAGGTGACCAGGTAAGTTTATCGCTTAATTTTCATGATTTGGATTCCATTGAAAAGACCTTTGCTGCCCTTGCAGACGGTGGACACATTACGATGCCGCTTCAGGATACGTTTTGGGGTGCACGGTTTGGAATGACAAAAGACAGGTTTGGCGTTCATTGGATGTTCAATCACGACAAAAGCCCCCTATCCTCCTAAAGGGAAGCCTTGGTCGGGAAATCTTTGTTTATTTCAATTAGTTCTTTAATTAAGCGTTGAATGATTGTGTTGCCAGCAGAAGTGCAACTATTAAGCTTCTGTTGCGTCGCACACTTCAACTGTAACAATATTATTAAACTGTTTAAATTTAAGTTCCCCCTTAGGGGACAGGGGCATGGGCCGAAAATTATTACTTGATAAAGCACAAATCGAAGGCATTCGTACTTACGAGGTCTATCGAAAAAATGGTGGCTATGCCGCCGCAGAAAAAGCCTTTAAAATGGCGCCGGCAGATATTGTGGAAGAAGTAAAGAAAAGTGGTTTGCGTGGCCGCGGGGGTGCTGGTTTTCCAACCGGCATGAAGTGGAGTTTTCTTGCCAAGCCTGAAGGTGTTCCCCGCTATTTGGTGTGCAATGCCGATGAATCTGAGCCAGGTACGTTCAAGGACCGTTACCTGATGGAGTTTATTCCGCATTTGCTCATTGAAGGATTGATTATTTCTTCTTTTGCGTTAGGCTCAAACAGAACATACATCTACATCCGCGGCGAGTATGCGTGGATCGTTGATATTTTAGAGCAGGCTATTGCCGAAGCCAATAACGCAGGTTTCCTGGGTAAAAATATTTTAGGTACAGGCTTCGACTGCCAGATCTACGTGCAGCGTGGCGCTGGTGCTTACATATGTGGCGAGGAAACCGCATTATTGGAATCCTTAGAAGGCAAAAGAGGCAATCCCCGCATCAAGCCGCCGTTCCCTGCAGTAAAAGGTTTGTACGATTGTCCAACAGTGGTAAATAATGTTGAGACCTTAGCCGCCGTAGTTCCTATTTTAAATATTGGCGGTGAAGAATATGCGAAAATCGGCGTCGGAAAATCAACAGGTACAAAGTTGATCTCTGCCTGCGGCAACATCAACAAGCCCGGTATTTACGAAATTGATATGACCATCTCTGTAGAAGAATTTATTTACAGCGATGAATATTGCGGTGGCATCCCCAATGGTAAAAGATTGAAAGCCTGCATTCCTGGTGGTTCGTCCGTTCCTATTTTGCCTGCTAATTTATTGCTGAAGACGGCGAAGGGTGAAAAAAGAATGATGACGTACGAGAGCCTCGCCGACGGTGGCTTTGCTACAGGTTCTATGATGGGTTCGGGTGGATTTATTGTATTGGATGAAGACCAATGTGTGGTAAGGCATACATTTACTTTAGCCCGCTTTTATCGTCATGAAAGCTGCGGGCAATGCTCGCCCTGCAGGGAAGGAACCGGATGGATGGAAAAGATCCTGTACAATATTGAGCACGGAAAAGGCAAGATGAGCGATATTGATTTGCTGTGGAATATTCAAAGTAAAATTGAAGGCAATACCATTTGCCCATTGGGTGATGCAGCGGCATGGCCCGTGGCAGCCGCCATCCGTCATTTCCGCGATGAGTTTGAATGGCATGTGTTGAACCCGCAGGAAGCGCAGGTGAGAAACTTTGGACTGGCGCATTATGCCGACCCGTTGGAAGTGGCGGTAGGGTAATTAAAAGTGTAAAATGGAAAATAAGAGGTCGTTGAAGAAGGAAAGAGACCTTGTGCTATTCGACATTGTTGTTTCCATTTTACAAAAGAAGTAATGAGATTTATAGGTGAGGGTACGTAGAAAAGAATTCACTTTCGATCTTTGACCAATTGTTAAGAAGCGCAACTTCAATAGGTGCTAATGTTGTTGAGGGCAGGAAGTACTAAGAAAGAGGGTATCAACTTCTTTCCTATTGCTAAAAGTCAGCCCATGAAACAACATATTGGCAGGCCTGACCAGGGATACTATTGAAGTGAACAAATAAACCAAAGAGCTTTTAAAAGAAGCCGGTGCAATAATCGCATCTGTACTTTATAAGGCTAAATGATTTTACATTTTTACTTTTTCATTTTGCATTAAATGGCTGAAGAAAAAAAACTATTTAAAGTAACCATAGACAACATCACGGTGGAAGTGGAGCCGGGAACAACCATTTTAATGGCTGCCCGCAAAATTGGGGGTGATGTGGTGCCGCCAACCATGTGCTATTACAGCAAATTGAAAAATACCGGCGGTTATTGTCGTACCTGTTTGGTAAAAGTGGCTGCAGGTTCCACTGCCGATCCGCGTCCCATGCCCAAATTAGTAGCAAGTTGCCGTACAGCGGTGATGGACGGCATGGTAGTAGAAAATATTACCAATCCTGCCGTGCTGGAAGCCAGAAAGGGTGTGGTGGAATTCCTGCTGTTGAATCATCCATTGGATTGTCCTGTGTGCGACCAGGCTGGTGAATGCGATTTACAGGATTTAAGTTACGAACACGGTACCGAAGGAACCCGCTACGAGTTTAAGAAAAGAACTTTTGAACGTATAGATATTGGCCCCTACATTCAATTGCACATGACCCGTTGCATTCTATGCTACCGTTGCGTACATACGGCTAATCAGATAGCAGGCAACCGGGAGCATGGTGTGTTGGACAGAGGCGACCATGCGCAGATTGCCACTTACATCCAAAAATCATTGGAGAGCCCGATGATTGGAAACGTGATTGATGTTTGTCCGGTGGGAGCCTTAACCGATAGAACCTTCCGTTTCAAAAATCGTGTGTGGTTTACCAAGCCGGTAGAGGCGCATCGCGATTGTCCAAATTGCAATGGAAAAGTAAGGTTGTGGATGCGTGGTGATGATGTATTACGTGTAACAGCAAGGAAAGATCAGTGGGGTGAAGTGGAAGATTGGATATGTAACGAATGCCGCTTTGAAAAGAAAAAGGTAAGCGATTGGGTAATTGAAGGTCCGACAAGAGTAAACAGGCATTCAGTTATTTCGCAGGGGCATTATGTAGGTATTCAAAAGCCAAATGAAACATTTGAACCTTTGATGCATCGTAAGCCCAAATTGCTGATGGATATTCATAGCATTAGTGAAGTGAACAAAGTTGATTTAAACGTGATTAATGGCCCGGCGATTGGCGCCACCTTTAATGGAAATCCACTGGCATCGGGCAATAATCCAACAGATGTGAAAGAAGGAAAAGGAAGAAATTTGGCAGGAACGGATTCAACCAACCCCGATACGCCATGATATGAAAATCTTTATTTCATATTTAATATCCGCCATAGTGATAGCAGCTGTATTCTTTGCAGTTCTATACTGGGTAATTAAATTGGAATTCAGTAATGCGCTGATTGCAGCCATCAGTGGTGTTGTTGCAGGCATTGTAATTGAACTTTTCAACAAAGGCCGTAAAAGAAAATTGAAAGATATTGAAGCTTAAAATATGTACTTATTACAAATAGATTGGTGGATCGTTCTGGAAAAATTGATTTTGGTTGCAGTCATCGTCACCACTGCGTTGGTCGTAGCCATGTATAGCACCTATGCCGAACGTAAGATTGCAGCATTTTTACAAGACCGCCGCGGGCCTAACCGTGCCGGTCCTTTTGGTTTACTGCAACCTTTAGCTGATGGTGTGAAGCTTTTTATGAAGGAAGAGATCATTCCCCTCACTTCATCAAAGTTTCTTTTCATTTTAGGCCCCATGCTGGCTATGATTACGGCTTGCATGACCAGTGCCGTTATTCCCTGGGGATGGACAATTGATATAGCTGGCCGCCAGGTGCCATTGCAGATTAGCGATATTAATATTGGTATTCTTTACATTTTTGGTGTGGTAAGCTTGGGTGTGTACGGCATTATGATCGGGGGCTGGGCATCTAATAACAAATTTTCTTTGTTGGCAGCCATCCGTGGCGCTTCGCAAATGATCTCTTACGAACTGGCGATGGGCCTTTCTTTATTGGCCGTACTAATGGTGGTAGGCGATTTAAGAATGAGCAGTATCGTTGGACACCAGGTGGCGCATGGCTGGAACATCATTTACCAACCACTGGGCTTTTTAATATTTTTTGTATGCGCTTTAGCTGAGTGTAACCGTACGCCGTTCGATTTACCCGAAGCAGAAAACGAATTGAACTTTGGTTATCACCAGGAGTATTCATCTATGAAATTGGGTTTCTATTTATTTGCCGAGTATATCAATATGTTCATTTCATCTGTAGTGATGGCAACACTTTTCTTTGGCGGTTACGACATTCCGTTTGTAAACGAAGCTGCCTGGGGCAATCATTGGTGGGTGGGATTAATCGGGTTTATAGTATTGATGATAAAAGCCGGTTTCTTTATTTTCCTGTTCATGTGGATACGTTGGACCATTCCACGTTTCCGTTACGACCAATTGATGAAATTGGGTTGGAAAGGCCTGTTGCCACTGGCTTTGGCTAACATGCTTATTACCGCAGTAGTAATATTGCTTTTAAATAAATAATAGCTTTAAAATTAAGCTGAACTAAAACGGCTAATTTTGCGCCGTTAAAAGTAGAAGAGGATCGAAGATGCAAGCATTAACAAACAGAAATAAACAAGTGGAACGCAAGCCCATGACAGTATGGGAAAAACTATACCTGCCTTCTATTTTCAAAGGCATGGGTATTACGTTCAGTCACCTGTTCAAAAAAAGACCTACCATTAACTACCCCGAGGAGCAACGTCCTTTCTCCGCCGTATTTAGGGGATTACATATTTTAAACCGTGATGAAGAAGGCCGTGAGAAATGCACTGCCTGCGGATTGTGTGCCCTGGCTTGTCCGGCCGAAGCCATTACCATGGAAGCAGCCGAACGGCAGCCTGGCGAAGAGCATTTATACCGTGAAGAAAAATACGCCGCCAAGTACGAAATCAACATGCTACGCTGTATTTTCTGCGGACTGTGTGAAGAAGCTTGTCCAAAAGATGCGGTGTATTTAACGCAAACTTTTGCGCCTGCTAATTACGGTCGTAAGGGTTTTATTTATGGCAAAGACGATTTGCTGATTCCTAATCCGAAAACTGATCCCGAAGGATATGCCAGGGCAAAGGGTGATATTGACAAGAATAAAAAATAATTGAACCGAACTGCGAATGACAATCACTCAAATACTTTTCTGGACACTTTCTGTGCTAACGCTTTTCAGCGCCTTAATGGTTATTACCAGTAAAAATCCTGTGTACAGTGTGCTGTGGCTTATTGTCACTTTCTTTACCATCTCAGGCCATTATATTTTGTTAAATGCCCAGTTTTTAGCTGTGGTGAATATTATTGTATATGCAGGCGCTATCATGGTATTGTTCCTGTTTGTTATAATGCTGATGAACTTGAACAAAGACACAGAGCCGCAAAAAAATAAATGGTTAAAGCTGGCCGGAGCAGTGGCAGGCGGCTGTTTATTATTGGTAATGGTGGCTGCACTGCGCAATACAGAAAAGCAAATGGCAGAATTGGTTACAGGCGATATAGGATTGATAAAAAATTTGGGACGGGTATTATTTAAAGATTACGTTGTGCCTTTTGAGATCAGTTCTATTTTGTTTTTAAGTGCTATGGTGGGGGCCGTGATTTTAGGAAAAAGAGACGAACACAGCCCGGTTGAAAAAGAGATCAGGAAAGTGGAAGCCACGCAGGAAGCAATGAATGTATGATATGCGTATGTTAATTTGAAAATGTAGCAGTAAATGAAGCTAATTTTCGAATTTTTACATTTTCAAATTTCAAATTGAATTATGCCAGTAAACTATTACATATTCCTTTCCATTGCCTTGTTTATAATAGGCATTATTGGTGTGCTCACACGCCGCAATGCTATCATCATTTTTATGTGTATTGAACTGATGTTAAATGCTGTGAATTTGTTACTGGTAGCATTTTCCAAAGTGCACCATCTTGCAGGGGCAGCAGCCAGTGCGAACGAAGGAAGCGATGGTCAGTTATTTGTGTTTTTTATAATGGTGGTGGCAGCGGCAGAAGTGGCAGTGGGCTTATCAATTATTGTAATGCTGTTTCGCAATACGCATTCAGTGGATATAAACTTTTTGAACAGACTAAAACACTAGAAAAGCTGCGGGCAATAGCGTGAGCTGCGGGCCAAATGGTTCAGGCTCAAAGCTAAAAGCTCAAAGCTCATAGCTTGAAAAATGAAGAACTTAATTCTCTTAATCCCTCTTTTGCCGTTCATTGGATTTTTAATTAATGGACTGGGAAGAAAATATTTGTCAAAAGGATTAGTAAGTATTGTGGGCTGCGGAACAGTGCTGGCTTCTTTTATTATCAGCCTTGTCGCTTTTTTTAAACTTGATGAAATCATCGGTGCAAAAATCATCTCTCAAAGTGCCCGTATTGAAGGCAACCCGGTGATCCGCTATTTTGATTTTATTAATGTTGGCGATCTAAAAATTCCGTTCTCTTTTCAAATCGACCAGCTTTCTACTTTATTTCTTTTGATCATTACAGGTGTTGGATTTTTAATTCATATTTACTCCACTGCTTACATGCACGAAGAGAAAAAGGAACATTTCGGAAGGTATTTTGCCTATCTCAACCTGTTTGTGTTCTCCATGCTTTTGTTGGTGATGGGCGCCAACTATGTCATCATGTTCATCGGCTGGGAAGGTGTTGGTCTATGCTCGTATTTGCTGATTGGTTACTGGTTTAAAAATATTGATTACACCAAGGCGGCTAAAAAAGCTTTTGTAATGAACCGCATTGGCGATCTTGGATTTTTATTAGCCGTCTTCTGGATCATTTCCAAAATTGGCTCTGCTAACTATGCAGACGTATTCAATAATCTGGGCAAGTTTTCACCAACAGACATTGTTGGAATTACTTTGTTACTGTTTTTAGGCGCTACCGGTAAAAGTGCACAAATTCCTTTGTACACCTGGCTGCCCGATGCCATGGCTGGTCCTACGCCTGTGTCTGCATTAATACATGCTGCAACCATGGTAACAGCAGGCATTTACATGATTGCAAGAAGCAATGCTTTGTATGCTTTGGCGCCTGCCACTAATACTGTTATTGCCATAATTGGTGCTGCCACCGCTTTGCTGGCCGCTACCATTGCGTTAAAGCAAAACGATATTAAAAAAGTGTTGGCCTATTCTACTGTAAGCCAGCTAGGTTATATGTTCTTAGCATTAGGAACCGGTTCTTACGTGGCTGCTGTGTTTCACGTAATGACGCATGCTTTCTTCAAAGCGCTTTTATTCCTTGGCTCAGGTTCTGTTATTCATGCTGTAAGCGGCCAGCAGGATATTCGTTTTATGGGCGGTTTAAGAAAAAAATTACCTGTTACTTATATCACATTTCTAATCGGTTGTTTGGCAATAGCCGGTATTCCACCGCTATCGGGTTTCTTTTCTAAAGACGCTATTTTATTAGGTGCGTTTGAAAATGACAAGTTCCTTTATGTGGTTGGTGTTATCACGGCAGCATTAACTGCCTTTTATATGTTCCGTTTATTGTTCATCACATTTGGCGGAACATTCAGAGGTACGGAAGAGCAAAAACATCATATTCATGAAAGCCCGGCGGCTATGACCATTCCCTTGATTGTGCTGGCAGTACTTTCTATCATTGGAGGCGTTGTTGGCGTGCCCGAAGTGTTTATGCACGGTGGCGAAAAGCTGGCTGAATTTCTATCACCGGTTATTCCAACGCTGCAACATCATGTTGAGCATTCAACAGAAATAATGCTGATGGCTTTAACTACTGTTATTGCTATTGTTGCCATTATCATTGCATGGCTGCGTTATAGAACTTACAAAGAAGAACAGCCAACGGCTTTTGGAAAATTGTTGGAAAACAAATGGCATGTCGATGAATTGTACAACAGTAGTGTTGTAAAGCCTGTAAATAAATTAGGTATTGTAGCTAACCGTTATTTTGAAAAAAGCGGAATTGATGCCGTAGTAAATGGCGTGGGAAGACTGGTAAATTACGGTAGTCGCCAATTACGCTGGCTGCAGAGTGGCCAGGTGGGCAGCTATGTACTTTTGATGGTGATTGGCATGCTGATGTTTTTTGTGTTACAGTTCTTTTTAAGATAATGCCCCACCCTCTAAAGGGCGGCTCAGGTGAATGAAACCATATATATTTCAATTAGTTCTTTCGCATAAGGTTGAATGATTGTGTTACCAGCAAAAGACGGCTATTAAGCTTCTGTTGCGTCGCACACTTCAACTGTAACAATATTATTAAACTGTTTAAATCTAAGTTCCCCTTTAGGGGACAGGGGTATGATTGTTTTATTACTGTTTTTGATTCCATTGATAGGCGGCTTGCTGTCGTTCTTTTTAAAGAACGACAAAACTGTTCGTGCATGGGCTTTGCTTATGTCAATTGTTACTTTGCTGATTTCAATTGCAGGCAACACATTTATTCAATCGGCAGACCAGCTGAACTTTAATGCGCAATGGATGGGAAGCCTTGGCAGCTCCTTTTCCTTAAAATTAGATGGACTGTCACAAATACTTTGTCTGCTTACAGCCGTGGCATATCCCATCATTTTGATAGCCACCTGGAAATCGGAATATAGAAAATCAAATAATTTCTTTGCCCTGATGTTATTGACACAGGCAGGTTTGATGGGTGTGTTCACCGCAAGCGATGCTTTGCTGTTTTATTTCTTTTGGGAACTGGCGCTAATACCTATGTATTTTCTTTGCTCGGGTTGGGGCGGTGAAAAAAGAATTCCTGTTACATTTAAATTTTTTGTTTACACTTTTACCGGTTCGGTGCTGATGCTGGTGGGTCTATTATATCTCTATTTTCAAACGCCGGCTCATTCGTTTTCTTTGGAAGCCTTTTACGCTTTAAAATTATCTACCGGCACACAAGGCTGGTTGTTCTGGTTGTTGTTTCTTGCATTTGCAGTAAAGATTCCCATTTTCCCTTTACATACCTGGCAGCCCGATACATACGAACAATCGCCAACAGCTGCCACTATGGTATTAAGCGGCATAATGGTGAAGATGGGCGTGTACGGCATTATTCGTTGGATATGGCCAATTTTTCCTTCTGCTGTTCATGCATGGGGCGATGTGGTGATGACACTTTCAGTTGTTGGAATTATTTATGCTTCAGTGATTGCCATTATACAAGACGATTTAAAACGATTGATCGCTTATTCTTCCATTGCACACATGGGTTTGATGGTGATGGCCATTTTTGCAGAAAACAATATTGGATTGAAAGGTGTAATGATGCAGATGTTCAACCACGGTATCAACATCATTGGCTTGTGGATAGTAGTTGAGTTGATAGAACGTCAGTTTGGAACAAGAAAATTATCCCAGTTGGGCGGCATTGCGCAGAAAGCTCCGGGCCTCACTGCATTATTGGTTATTGTTGCTTTGGCCAATGTGGCGCTGCCGCTGACTAATTCTTTTGTAGGCGAATTTTTAATGTTTAACGGAATATGGAATACGCTTTCCAGTTATAGGATTGTGTTTACCTCTGTAGCTATTTTAAGCATCATTTTATCTGCTGTTTATACATTGAATATGATCCAGAAATTATTCTATGGAGCTACCAATGCCATTACAGCAAAGGCACATGACATTTATTCCAATGAAAGAGTAGCACTTGGTGTAATTGTTTTGCTGGTTATTGTTTTCGGTGTTTATCCGCAACCGTTGTTAAACTTAACCAATGGTTTTGTTGATGTATTGTTTAGTAAACTAAATGTTGCTCACCTGTTTGTAAAATAATATGAACGCATTAATTTTTTTGGCTGTTAGTGGTGTTATTATGATGTTCAGTTCTTTTTTGCTGAACAATAAAAATAATGTCCGTGTACTGGCTCACATTTTATTACTGGCTGTTATTGCTGTTAATGTATTAGAACTAAGGGGCGTATCTATTTTTCATATTGACAGCAAAGGCATGCTTGGTTTTGACCGCTTTGCTTTGTTGTTTTCGCTGGTAGCTAATATTTGCACTTTTGCCTTCTTTTTATTGTCGTCGAAAGACATGGAAAAAGTAGGACATCACTACGGCGATTATTTTGCTTTGCTATTTTTTATTTTGGCAGGTGTTGTCATATCTGCATCTTTCAAATCGTTGCTGATGTTGTTCTTGGGAATAGAGATCATTACTATTCCACTTTATATACTAACAGGAAGCGATAAACGTAATTTAAAAAGCAACGAAGCATCTTTAAAATATTTTTTGCTTGGTTCTTTTTCTACAGGATTAATGCTGATGGGTATTGCATTGATCTATGGCGCCACCGGAACTTTTGCAACGGCGACTTCTTTATCAGCGGACAAAGTGCCTGTGTTATTAATTACCGGTATGATGCTGTTATTGTTTTCCATGTCGTTTAAAGTATCAGCAGCGCCTTTCCATTTTTGGGCACCGGATGTGTATGATGGCGCACCGACCGTATTTACTTCTTTCATGGCAACCATTGTAAAGGCTGCAGGTTTTATCGCTTTCATGCGGTTATTCAACGATGAGTTTTCAGCTATCCGTCCGGAATGGAAGTTGCTGGTGGCTATAATTGCAGCGGTTACTTTATTTATTGGAAATATTACTGCGGTATTTCAGCAAAGTGTAAAAAGAATGCTGGCTTATTCTAGTATTTCCCAGGCGGGTTTTATGATGCTGGCTGTGTATGCATTAAATGCTGATGCAAAAGAAGGTTTGATTTTATACGCAGCAGCTTATTCACTGGCAACCATTGGCATTTTTGCTGTGTTGGTAAAGATGAAAGATTACACCTTTGATGGTTTTAATGGTTTTGCAAGGCAGCAGCCTGTAATTGCTGCTACGCTTGTAATTTTCCTTTTGTCTTTGGCCGGCATTCCGTTAACTGCAGGGTTTATTTCCAAGTTCTATATGCTGAAAGCCACTGTTAATACAGGTAATATGGCCCTGGCAATTTTTGCGGTGTTGATGGCGGCCATCAGCGTTTATTATTATTTCCGTCTTATTCAATCTATGTACTTTAAAACAGGCGAAGCCGGATCTGCCATTCAAATTTCAACCGGTTTTAAATACACTTTGATGGCGTTGGCAGCAGTTACAGTTCTTCTTGGTATTTTCCCAAACATACTTACATACTGGCTTTACTTTTAACCACTACAATAAAAAATTAAGTTGTTTATATGATGGGTTTACTAATTTAGTAAGCCCATTTACATGAATACAACAGACGTTTTATCATTAGCCTTTCGAACAGTACGCAGTAATAAATTGCGTACAGGAATCACCATTGCCATTATTGCCTTTGGTATTATGGCTTTAGTTGGCATTATTACGGCCATACAAGCCATGAATCAAAAGCTTACCGAGAGCTTTTCAACCATGGGCGCCAACGGGTTTACCATTCGTTTTAAAGAACGCAATGTTCATTTTGGCGGCAACAACTCTTCCATGAAACTTTCCAAAAAGGGGCAGCGAAAAGAAAGAACATCCAATCTTGATAAAGCCATCACAGAAGAGGAAGCAGAACAATTTGTACAGTACTATAAATTTCCTGCTTTGGTAGGCCTGTCCACGATGGCCGGAAACAGTTTCACCATTTCTTTCGAATCAAAGAAAACAACACCGAATGTATACGTATTTGGCGCTGATGAAAATTATCTGGAACTAAATGGTTTTACGATCAATGCAGGAAGAAATTTTAGCCACCAGGATGTTCAGTCATCATCAAACGTTTGTTTGCTGGGTTACGATGTTTCAACAAAATTATTCAGACAAGGCCCTGTAGGCGCTGTCAATAAAATGATCCTGATCAATGGTATGCCTTACCGTGTTATTGGGGTATTGGGTAGCAGAGGTTCTTCGTTTGGTTTTAGCAGGGACAATATTGTAATACTCGGCTATAAAAATGTAAAAAGATATTTTAGTGTGAACACCTTTACCATTGGTATAATGACAGCCGACGTAAAGCAGGTAGAGAACGCAATGGGTGAAGCCGAAGGAATTTTCAGGTCTATCAGAAAATTATCAACAACTGAAGAAAGCAACTTTGTACTGGAGCGTAGCAACAGCATAGCAGAAAAAGCCATTAGTGTTTTAGGTTATTTAACCGCAGCCGTAATTGTTATAGGCTTTATTACTTTAATAGGTTCTGCTATTGGACTAATGAATATCATGTTAGTATCGGTAGCAGAAAGAACGAAGGAAGTAGGTTTAATAAAAGCCATTGGCGGAAAAAGCAAATCGGTAAGACAGCAATTTTTATTGGAGTCAATTATAATCAGTGTGTTGGGTGCGTTGTTTGGAATTATTTTAGGAATTTTAGTAGGGAATCTTTTTTCCATGGTGTTAAACACAGGCTTTGTCGTTCCATGGCGCTGGGTTATTTATGGCGTTGTAATTTGTACAATTGTAGGATTATTGGCAGGTTTGTATCCTGCGTTAAAAGCCGGGAAGTTAAATCCCATTGAAGCCCTGCGTTATGAATAATAACAAGAAATCAACAACTTGACTTGTTGTTATTATTGAAATACATATCTTCCTACCTTTAAAATCAGGAACACAATGAAAAAAATGTAATTGTAGTAAACATTCAATGCTTTTTTTCAGTAGAATTGTGACCGCAAATTTTTAACCCCAATTTTTTTTCATTAAAACTAAAAATTAAGATCATGGCAGTAGAAACAAGACCGACTGCAGGTGCAACAGCATCAGTTAAGGCTACATCAGTTCAACCGAAAAGAAGCGGCAATGCTATTTCATGGCTTGCACCTATTATTTGTATTATAGCCGGTTATTGTATTTGGAGATTTATTATGGGAAATGCCGGAGGCTTTGACAAGCCAGATCCAGCGGGTGGTTTTTGGCCCCTTCACAGAGAGCCTAAAGATGGTTTGCATGGTATTTACGAAGGTGGTATCATCGTTCCTTTATTGATTGGAATGTTGTTGATGGTAATCACTTTTTCTATTGAAAGATTCATGACGATTAGTAAAGCATTAGGTAAAGGTTCTATTGCTGACTTTATCAGAAAAGTACAATATCATTTAGCTAACCGCAATGTTGATGCTGCACTGGCAGAGTGTGATAAGCAAAGAGGTTCTGTGGCAAATGTGATGAAAGCAGGTTTGCGCCGTTACAAAGAAATGATCAATGTATCGGAATTAGATACTGAACAAAAAGTGATCGCCATTCAAAAAGAAGTGGAAGAAGCAACAGCCCTTGAGCTGCCAATGCTGCAAAAAAACCTGGTGTTTCTTTCCACTATTACATCTGTTGGTACTTTGATCGCCTTGTTAGGTACCGTTATGGGTATGATCCGTTCTTTCTCTGCTCTTGGTAAATCAGGCGGTGGCGATGCTACAGCTTTGGCCGTTGGTATCTCTGAAGCCTTGTATAACACAGCTTTGGGTATTGGTACTTCTGCATTGGCTTTGATCATGTACAACGTGTTCACAACAAAAATTGACAGCATCACTTACGGTATTGACGAATCAGGCTTCACCTTAACACAATCTTTTGCTTCTTTATACAAATAAGAGCAATTGTGTTTATGGAATTTTGAAACAAATGAATCTCAATACAAAATTTTTTACCGAACATGCCAAGTGTTAAAATACCAAGAAAAAGCACAGCAACAGATATGACTCCCTTTGTGGATGTGGCATTTCTGATCCTGTCTTTCTTTATGTTGGCTACTAAGTTTAAGCCACCTGAGCCTGTAGAAATCACCACGCCAAAGTCGGTTTCATCTGATAAGCTGAAAGATCAGGATGCTTTAATGATTGAAATGGATAAGACAGGCCGGGTATTTTTTACAGTGAACCTGCAAAAAAGCGCAGATCAGGATTTAAAAAAGCAGTTGATACAATCCATCAATCAAAGCCGCAATCTGGGATTAAGCCAGGAACAAATGAACAACTATGTTAGAAACACAACAGTGGGTGTTCCATTTGCCGGTTTGAAGCAGCTATTGTCTTTGTCCACCGCTGAAAGATTAAATGTTCAACAACCAGGTGTTCCCGTGCTTGATTCAACCAACAATGAATTAACTACATGGATTGGCACTGCACTTTCAGTCTTTCAGGGTCACAAGTTGAATTTTATGATCAAGGGAGATAACAAAGCCAAGTACCCTACTTTTAAAGGTGTTATTGATGCTTTGCGCAAAAATGATCAGAACAAATACCAATTGATCACCGATCCCGAAGGCGTTCCTGCAGGCACTGATCTATATAAAATTCAGGAAGCAAAAAGGAAATAATATTAACTCATAAAAAAATAAAACATGGCAGATATAGATGTTTCCGGCGGCGGCGGTGGCCATAAAAAAGGCCCGGGAGTAAAAAAGGCCAAAAAACTTTCTACCCGTGTAGATATGACGCCAATGGTGGATCTGGGCTTCCTGCTCATTACGTTTTTTATCTTCACAACAACGCTGAGCACACCCAGCACTATGGGATTGATCATGCCTAAAGAGAATAAAGATCCTAAAGATCAAACAGAAGTAAAAGAATCCGGTGCGTTGACAATTCTTTTAGGCAAAGGCGACCAGGTGTATTATTACATGGGACAGATTAAGCCTGATGGTTCTAATTTTCAGTCGAGTAATTTTAAGGATATCCGTAAAGTAATACAAGACAAGAAAAAAGAAGTAATGGCCAATTATTATCCCAGCCCAAGCGATGAAAAGCTAAAGCAGCAGGCCAAAGAAAATGGAGATCCGAATTGGCAGGACGCAGCTAAAGACAAAGATTTTGTAGTGGTAATTAAGCCCAATGAAGACGCCACTTACAAAAATACTGTTGATATGCTGGATGAAATGACCATTAATGATGTGAAGCGTTTTGCTATTGTTGATATTACCGCCGATGAAAATGCCCTGGTACATGCTACCGAGCAGAGAGGAGGCGTAAAATAAAACAGCTTTTTTGTGGAATGCAAAAGCTAATTGCATCTAAATACAAACATTAAAAATGGAAGCAAATAAAATATTAAGCGCCGATGTACTTGACCTTGTATTTGAAGGCCGTAACAAAGATTACGGAGCCTACGAACTAAGGAAAAAGTATAACAAACGCATCACAACGGCACTTATTATTACCGGGGCAGTGCTCCTGTTTATAATAGGTGCGTCATTCTTGTCTAAGGCTTTAGGACCAAAAGACACAGGCAAAGTGGAAGTACGTGATGTGGTGATGACTGAAATAAAACAGGAAGAAGAAAAGCCACCACCACCACCACCACCGCCACCTAAAACGCCGCCACCACCAAAAGTGGAAATGCAAAAGTTTACGCCTCCTGTAATTAAAAAGGATGAGGAAGTAAAGCAGGAAGAAATTCCACCGGTGAAGGAAATGGAGGACAAAAAGATTGATGTTATCAGCCAGGAAGGTATCAAGGACGAAGGTATTGTTACACCTCCTGTTGTGGATGAAGGTAAAGGTGTAGTGGAAGCTCCTAAGGTGGAGGATGAGAATAAAGTATTTGAAAAGGTAGAGATAGAAGCCACTGTGGATGTAAAACAATGGAGAAGGCACCTGGAAAGCCAGTTGCAGCGCTACATTGAAGATGCTGCTTCTCAGGGAATGGCTCCTGGTCAATATACAGTGCAGGTTCGTTTTCTTGTGGAAAAAGATGGTAGCATTACTGATGTAAAATCTTTGAACGATCCAGGTTATGGCTTGGCCAAAGGTGCCGTTGATGTGGTAAAAAGAGGACCTAAATGGTCTCCTGGTGAACAGAATGGCAGAAAAGTTCGTTCTTATCACACACAGCCAATCACCTTCGTGGTTTCTGAATAAGATTTAATAGAATAGTTTTAAAATCCCTTTACAACTGTAAAGGGATTTTTGTTTTTATCAGGAGTATTTTTGACTATGAGTTTAAAATTATCCGGATGGGACGATACCATTGTAGCTTTGGCCACCCCCCCCGGCGTTGGTGCAATAGGCGTCATTCGCTTAAGCGGTAAAAAAGCTATTGATATTGCCAATGCGTTATTTCCTTCCAAAGATTTGCATCAGCAACCATCCCATACTTTGCATGTAGGTTATTTAAAGAACAAGGAGAAGGTTTTGGATGAAGTTGTCGTTTCACTTTACAAAGCGCCGCGTTCTTATACAGGTGAAAATATTATTGAAATCAGTTGCCATGGGTCTCCATTCATACATCAACAAATAGTAGATGCCTGCATTCAACATGGAGCAAGGTTAGCAAAGCCAGGCGAGTTTACACAAAGGGCATTTTTAAATGGTAAACTGGATCTTACGCAGGCCGAAGCTGTTGCCGACCTGATAGCCAGCAATACGCAGGCTTCTCATAAAACAGCATTAAACAACATCAGGGGAGGCTTTTCCCAGGCATTGAAAGACTTAAGAGAAGAGTTGATAAAATTTTCAGCACTGATTGAGCTGGAATTGGATTTTTCACAGGAGGATGTTGAGTTTGTAGACCGTTCGCAACTCATGCAGTTAGTGCAAAATGCTAAAGAGCATACAGGTAGGTTAATGCAATCATTTCAGTTGGGTAATGTTATTAAAAATGGTGTAAGTGTTGCCATTATCGGTAAGCCTAATGCCGGAAAATCAACCTTGCTAAATGCTCTGTTAAATGAAGACAGAGCTATTGTAAGCCATATTCCAGGAACTACGAGAGACACAATTGAAGAAGTATTGAACATTGATGGCATTTTATTCCGGCTGATTGACACAGCAGGCATTCGTAACCACTCAGAAGATATCATTGAAACGGTAGGTATTGAAAAAAGCCTGCAAAAAATGAAGCAGGCCGATGTGGTGTTGTACTTGTTCGATGTAAACGAAGAACAACCGCAGGACCTAGCTTTGGTGGTTAGTGATCTGGAGAAAGAAAAAATTCATTTTTTATTGGTAGGCAATAAAGTTGACCTGATTGATGAAAATGCGGCAAGAGAAAAGTTTGTTTACCAAAGCGGGATCATTTTTATATCAGCCAAAACGGGCTTGCATTTAGAAGTTTTAAAAGAAAGAATGGTAGATACAGTGTTTCAAAAAGACGTAACCAATGAAAGTGTAATTGTCACCAATGCCCGTCATTTCCATGCGTTAAAGGAGGTGCACTTTGCCTTAAATGAAGTAATGGAAGGTTTGCAAAATAAAATTCCAGGCGATCTGCTTGCATTAGACATTCGCCGGTGTTTACAGTATTTAGGAGAAATAACAGGTGAAATAACAAATGAAGATCAATTAGATTACATTTTTAGTAAATTCTGTATCGGAAAGTAAAAATGTGCTGTAGATTTTGCTCAATTGTAATCAATTAACCAAACTGCTGGCTATCGTAAATGCTTAACGATATTGGTTTAAGGAATTTGTCATTTTTAAAACCTTGGGCAGTTTAACGTTTTTATTTCCCGGTTGATAAAACCTACATAAGAAATGCCCAATTCAAAACCGCCACGGCCATAACTGGAGGTTTTGAGTTTGGAAAGGTTGACATCATAGCTGAATGAAACAGAAAACGGCGTGTAATCTAATTTTATCACCGGTATCAAAGCATCGTTCCACCTCATAAATGCACCGCCATGAATGGTGTATAAAGGATTGTCCCAGTCATCACCTATCTTAATTCCATACAAAGCACCTGCAATAGTTTCCTGAAACTGTCCCTGCCTGCTATGATCGGCTTGTACGGTTAAATAGCTGGCAGGTGTAACGCCAAATCGTATGCCTGCCGATGTAACCCATTTAGGTTCCAGTTCTGTAGTGCTATTTGTGTAAAAACCATTTTTAGGTTTGGCAAGATGATGGTAAGCAGCGCCAAGGAAAAAATTATTATCGGGATTCTCACCTATTTGGGAATTATAACTCATGCCCACTGCCGCATCAAAGTAGTTGTGATTCGGATCTAAAAACACTTCACCATCACCCATGCCATCATATTGGCTGTTGGTTGTCATTTTAGAACGGTCGAAGCTTTGCAGTACCAAGCCCCCCATAAACCCAAGAGATAGGTACCTGTTCTTGTCATCACTTAAAGATTTATGAAAGTTCAAAGCAGGAAGTACATGTGTTGATGTCCAGGAAACCGTGCCTGCCCTGTCGTTTAAAATTTGTAATCCGGTAGTAATAAAATCCGATCCTTTGCCGATAGGCATTTTATATTCAGCATTTAAAGAAAAAGTTTTGTAAGCCGTAGTAATGCTGTTCCACTGATCCCTGTACACTGCCTGAACCCGTATGTCGCCGGTGAAAATGCCGGCCAAAGAAGGGTTGCGTAAAAGAGGTGCTTCAAAAAATTGTGAGAAGTGAATGTCTTGTGAGAAAGCTGTGAGCTGCAAACCACAAGCTGCGAGCAAGAGTAAAATGATATGGTATAGCTTTCTTTTCATGTTATTGTATTAAGGCAACGTTCCCTTCAAAGCGAATAATATCACTATTCTCACAAAAGACTTCTATCTGGTAAACATACACATCGGGATGCGGTTTATTGCCCTTGTAAGTTCCATTCCAGCCATATAATGGATCGTTAACCGGGAAGTTCATTTTTTCAAAAACCACTTCTCCCCAGCGGTTAAAAATGCGCAAGGTTTTCACCCTTTCCAATCCACGTCCGCGAACGTAAAATACATCGTTACTACCATCGCCATTAGGAGAAAAAGTGTTGGGCACAAATACATTGGCATTCGGACAAACTACAATTACCTGTATTTGTCCTGTATTTCTGCAACCATTACTGTCAACAAAAGCAACAGTATATTTTGTATTAAACTTGGTGGTTGTTGTGGGTTGCGGGCAATCGGCACAACTTAAGTTGGTAGCAGGCATCCAGTTGTAGCTAATAACGTTAGACGTGTATGTAGCCGGAATAACAAGAGGAAAGCCAGCTTGCTTGGTAATAGGTGATGGCACCGTTATTACCGGCAATGGATTTACCAGGATATTTTTTGTGGCGGTGTCTTTGCATCCGCTGCTATTGGTGGCAATAGTAGTTACTACAAAATTTCCAGCTGTAGCATATTGTTGCAGTTGAGGATTTTGCTCTGTAGGTGTATTTCCATTAGGCAATTGCCACAGCCATTGTACTGCCGACGTATCGGGCCGCTCAAAAACACCAAGGTGTTTCATAAAATCGTTCACGCAAATAACAGAATCGCCATCAATATGAATGAGTGGGCTTTGCACAATTTTAATAGCATTTTTCAGTGTGAAGGTATCTTGACAATTATTTTTTGTTAGTAATTGCAAAGACACTGTATAAAGGCCAGGAGCAGAATAATAATGTGTGCCGGGGTCTTGCTGGCTTGACGTAGTTCCATCTCCATAGTTCCATGTATAGGAAGTTATGGGGTCGTTGAATGTTGTAGAATCGGTAAAAGTTACAAGGCCGCTATCGCAGAAAAATTTGTTATCCAATCCAAACTTGGCATCTGTGCCAATGATTTTAATGGTATCAAGCCCTTTGACCGGAATGATACAACCTGTAGGATCGGTTAAAATAATTTTGGGAATAAAGTCACCGAAGAAATCATAGATGTGATTTAAGGTATCGATGGTATTGTTGATAAGAATTCCGTCACCAAAATCCC
>JBQCJM010000166.1:0-8939 GCA_051952715.1 Flavisolibacter sp. | reverse complement strand
TTATACCGTATTCTCTGTTTACTATCAATGGCGTATTGCTAAGCAATGGTGCCCGCTTTGCCTTGCCGTGCAGGCTTTGCTGGTTTTAGAATTTATTACAAATTACTTTGGCTATTGGAACCTGGCAGCCCTGAGCATGCCGAAGGGTCAACCTTTCAACCTCTCAACCAATCAACTCCTATCGTTACTCACTTCCTTCCTTCTTCCTGTTTTCTTTTGGATAGCTACTAAAAAAGTTTACTTAAATGCACAAAATGGGAGGCGTTATAAAAATGAATTGTTCAAATTAAAATACAATAAGGAAATTTTCAATGCGCTTCTTAGCAGGCAAAAACAAATAACTGTTTTGCCTACAGGTATAGGAATTACCCTGGGTAATCCTGACGCAACGAATACTATTATTAAAGTATGCAACCCCTATTGCGGCCCATGTGCTAAGGCGCATAATGTTATTGATGAAATTTTGGAAACTAACGAAGATGTCAAAGTGCAGATCATTTTTACCGCCACTAATGATGATAATGACAACCGTGCAAAGCCGGTAAAACATTTAATGGCTTTGCATGAGAAAAGTGACGCTGCCTTACTGCAAAAAGCATTGGACGATTGGTATGGAGCAGAGCAAAAAGACTATGAAGCTTTTGCAACTAAATATTTTTTAAATGGTGAACTGCAAAGGCAGGGAGAAAAATTAGAAGCTATGGACGAGTGGTGCAAAGCCACAGGCATTTCTTTTACGCCAACATTTTTTGTGAACGGTTATCAATTACCGGAGCTCTATAAAATTGAAGACTTAAAACATTTGTTATAAAAGCCCGAAGCTTAAGGCAAAGGCTTTAAAGGATTTGTTGCAACAAACCTTCCGCAAGGTAAATGCGGGGAAAACTCCGGTGCCAGAAACCCGGGCTATTAATCAAAATTAAAACTTTAAAACAAATGAAACGATTTCAAAGCTTGGGCAGAAGCCTGAGTAAAGATGAACAAAAAAAGTTTTGGGTGGCAATGAATTACCACCTGATGACGGGGGCGACATCTGTCTTGGTTGTACAAGTGATTCTGAATGTCAACGAGTAAATAAGGGTAACTGCGTGGAAGCAACCTGTAATAAAAAGACAGCGAAATATTGTGATATGTCTTAATCTCAATTATATGGGTGGCTTTAAGCCATCCATATGTTGCTTAGTATATTGTTATTAAACCAGATTATTATGATGTTTTTGAGAACTTTCATAATTGTATATTTTATATGGATAAATGTGTTGCATAGCCAGCCCGGATATGATTTTAATTTAACTATTAGGAATTCTAATGCTGACATAGGGACATTGCAAATGGGCGAAGCCTATTATTCATCCCAATATAAAGCTTGCTTGTTTGAAGTAGATTCTTCTTCGTGTTTTAAGGGAGCTTATAAATTTAATAATAAAATATTATACCCTACTGCGATTAGGGTTTTTAACCTCAATGGATTTAATCAATTACTTTTTATAGACACAGGTCTCAATGAAGCGGAGATCGTTGTGAAAGATTCAATTCTTCAATTTCAAGCTAACGCTAAGATAGAACGGGAACATAAGTTTTTTTTAGAGCAAATGGGTATCAATAATATAGGAGAACAAATTCCAATAAAAAAGTTTCAAGCCTATGTTGAGCGAAATCCCAAATCATATATTGCTCTTTTTGCATTAATTGATCAAATGTTTAATTACAGATTTTCACCGGAAATGAGAGACATCGCAGATCATCTCGATACAACCATTAGGGCTACTAAAGCCTTTTCATATTTCAGGGACCAATACCTGGACAGAAAGAAGTTTATTGCCATGAATGTAATAAACGCAAAAGAAAAGGCAGTTACATTAAATTTTGATTCGCGTAAATACACCTTGTTGGACTTTTGGTGGGTTGGATGCAAAGGGTGTTATGCGGATATGAAAAAACTTAATCAAAAAAGCAATTCATTAAAAAACCAACTAAATATTATTTCGATAAATACTGATAGCCGAACAGAATTCAAAAGATCAAGGCTACGATTTTTTCAACAGAAGCTTTCCTGGAAAAGCTATTGGGATTATGATGGGGTAATGTCACAAAAGAACATATTTTTTTATAAATACCCTACTAATTTATTAATTGATAAAAATGGCTATATCGTAGCTACCGATATAAACATAGATAGGTTGGAGGATTTCATAAAAGATTAATGCAATAAAAAAATTACGGAAAAAGTATAGTGGAGATATTCTCTTCTGTGCCGATTCTCTGCCTTGGTTTGATGTAGTTGCGGACGGGTTATTTGAAAGTAGCTGTTGCTTGCTCTGTTATGACTGAAGGTTCAAAACATCTACGATAAAAGCCTCGAAGGGCCAAACTCTTTATTGCAATAAACCTGTCCGCAGGGAATGCGGGGTAAAAGAGCCTGGTACCACAACCTGGGCCAATTAATCAAAATTAAACTTTTAAACAAATGAAAAAGTTTGAATCGTTAGGAAGAAGTCTGAATAAACAGGAACAAAAAAGGATCATAGGTGGGTATGTGAAGGAATATACCTGTAATGCAACAGCTACGCCCGGGTACCATGTTGAATCACCCGGCAGTTGTACGGGAGATTTATCCTGGTGCCAGTCTCAATGCGATTCATGGTGTACGTCAGCCAATCATTGTGCAAGCTGTACTTGTGGTTAATCCTAAAAAGAACTGCCAAAACCTGGCAGTTCTTCAAAACCCTTTTAATGAAAAAGTCAATACAAACCATTTTGTTTTTAAGCTCTTGCATTATGGCGGCGGCGCAGCAAACCCATTTGCAAGGAAGCATTAATTCCAACCTGCTTAAAACCATTTCATTCACCAAATTGGGAATGAATAGTTATTTGCCAAAGAATGTTTACTTTGAAATGCCCATATCAAAAGCAAAAACTTTTTCGGGCAGCTTTACAATCACTGAAAAAGGCATGTACCGCATAGGTGATGGATGGTTTGGTCACCAGGTGTTTCTTACTCCCGGCGATTCGGTGCAGCTAAGGTTCGATAAAATAGAACCGACAAAAAACAAGGATGGAACCACAGCTTTAACACCCACTTTTCACAAGCTGCGTGTAAAAACAAAATACCCTGCCAACTATACTTTTTTTGATGAAGTCACTTCTTTTTTCGGGCAAACAGTTTACCCTTTTAAGGAAGCTCAGTTCAACGCAGAAAAATTTAAGGCTTCCTGCGACTCGGCTTATAATGCTGCCAAATCACGGCTTGAAAATTATCATGTGAAAAAAATGGCTTCTGATACTTTTTACCGCTATGCCTTGGGTGAGTTGAACGGCCGTTATATCCTTTGGATATGCACCCCATTGACCTACGTAGAGAAAAACAAAATGCCTGGGGATTACTTCGATCAAATAAAGGACACCTTATTTAATGACTATGAACTTCTTATACGAACAGATAGTTATGTAACGGCCGCATCTGTTTACAACATATATGTTTTGAACGATTTCAATCCCCAGCGCTGGTACAGTAACCTTGACAATGAATTCTTCACTGCGGCTACTTATTTTAAAGGTATACTCAGAGACAGGCTGATGGGCTGGAGCATCACCGATTACAAAGACAAAAACTTTGCTTCCTTCGATTCTTTATACCGTTTCTTTCTTGCCGAGTGCCGCAATACAAGAATTAAAAATGAAGTGTACAATGATGTAAAAGCATACAGGTTAAGCGAGACAAATAAACCCTCTTTTGACAGCCTGCTGAAACATACCATTGTAACGGACATCAACGGCCGTTCTTTAAGCTTTAATGAGATAAAAACTTCTAAAAAATGGGTGCTTGTTGATTGCTGGGCATCATGGTGCATACCCTGTAAAAGACAACTGCCTTTTTTGAAAGAATTTGAAGAAAAGCTTGGCGACAGCGTTGAATTTGTTTACCTCTCCTTCGATGAAAAAAAAGAAAGCTGGAAGGTTGAGGTTGCAAAAAACAAACATTCTGTCAAGGGGCAGTTTATAGTAAAGGATGGCTTTAAAAGCAGCTTTGCCAGGTATTTCAATTTGCTTACCATTCCACGATACATTTTAATTAACAGGGCTGAAAACAGCGTAGCAGCCAAAGACCTGCCTGTGCCCAGCCATCAGCAGGGTTTTGAAGAAGCAATTAAGGACGCTTTTGCCCAATGAGGCGTTAGCTTGAAGCGATTTGTGGGATCGGGCCTTTGAAGACTTGAAATAGTTATTATAAAGCCCGAAGGGCCAAACTCTTTATTGCAATAAACCTGTCCGCAAGGAATGCGGGGTAAAAGAGCCTGGTACCACAACCCGGGCCAATTAATCAAAATTAAACTTTTAAACAAATGAAAAAGTTTGAATCGTTAGGCAGAAGCCTGAGTAAAAATGATCAAAAGCAAATTAGAGGTGGAGTTGCACAATCCTGTACAATGACTTACCAAGATTCCAGCGGTGGATGGCATACAGAAACTGGGAGTTGCTACACAAGTATAACTTCATATGCAAGCGGGTATGATGCACTTGGTCCGATTTACACTGTCGTAAGTACACCATTTTGTCATACGGCCAGTTTTTCAGGCCCTGTTCCATTATCATCAAACGATGGAGTAAGCCGTTGCGGTGCACCATCTTACAGTTAATTTTTTTAATAATACATTTAGTTTCTCTAAATGGCCACTATTAAAACCGGCAATTATTTGCAATTAGGATGGGAAAGTTTTTCTCATCCTATCTATTCTATTTTCAATTTAATATAATGAATAAAGCCTTCATTTTATTTTCCTTCATTTCTCTTAACCTTTGTTCATGTAAACAAAACAAATTTGTATATATTCAAGGTAGTATAAGAAATATATGCAGCCGAAAAGTGTATTTGGTACAAGCATCTAACGTTAATTCTTATATTGATTCTGCTGCGTATTCCGATAACAAGTTTGTATTTAAAATACCGACTAAGCAATATTCGAGCAGGCTGGTGAGTATAGTCTATGTTGATTCTAACGACCATAAGGTTCTAACATTAGATTTTATTAACCAGATTCTTTCTTCAAAAAATCAATCATATAGTTACAATGCTTTTAATATAGGCGAGGAAAATATATTAATGGCTGGAATAGCCAATGTCAGGGAAGATTCAATTAAGGGAACACACATTAAAATTCGGATTGATAGCATAAGCATACATGCGGGCACTGAAACAGATGCTTTATACAGAACTCAGATAATGAATTTCGGTTATTTAGAAGGTGATGTTAACACACGAACAAAAAATTTGAGTAACTATTTATCAATAATTCATCAATATCCCACTTCTCAATATCTACTTTCGAAATTAGATGAAAATAAAATGGTATTAAGTAAAGTAGAGCTGGAAGAAATGTTGAGCGCCTTTAAAAAAGAAAGTCTTTTATCGCAAATAGGGAATACTCTGACCTCTTATACAAACAATAAAAGTGCTGTTACCATTTTAAAAAATTTGAAATTAAATGACGCAAACGGTAATAGTAGTGAAATTATTAACCCTACTGCGAAAATAAATATGATTGTTTTATGGGCGAGTTGGTGCAGTCCATGCAGACAAGAGATACCAACATTAAAAAAGCTTCATGATAAGTATCACAAACAAGGTCTGGCTGTTACCAGTATCTCAATTGATAATAAGACTGAAAATTGGAAGAATGCTTTGGCTTTAGAAAAAATGAATTGGGTGCAGTTAATTGTTCCAGACAGCTTAAGAAATTCTTTCTCTTCTGAATATGAAATAAGCTCAATACCTGATGTAATTTTTACTGATGCAAATGGCGCTATACTTCAAAGATTCATTGGCTTCGCAAAAGATCGGTATTCGACATACAATAATCTCATCATTACGGTACTAGGAAAAAATAATAACCATTAAGACCTTATCTTTTGAATTGACTGTAAAACAAGAAAGTAATAAACGAATTTGGATGAACAAATTTCCCTTCTACAAACAGCCCGACACCATGGACTGCGGCCCCACTTGCCTGCGCATGGTGGTCAAATATTATAAAAGAGATGTTTCCTTACAGCATTTAAGAGATAAAACCCAAATAGGAAAAGAGGGTGTAAACCTTTTAGGTATTAGCGAGGCGGCAGAGGCCATTGGTTTCAGAACGCAATCAGTAAAATTAGATTTTGAAACTTTGGTTAACCATGCAAAACTTCCTGCTATCTTACACTGGAACCAAAACCATTTTGTTGTTTTGTATAAAACCTCACCCCCTGCCCCTCTCCATCAAAGATGGAGAGGGGGAAAGCTTTTCGTCGCTGATCCTGCAAAAGGCCTGATCACATACACACCTAAGGAATTCAAATCACACTGGATAAGCGATAGGAACAATAACCAGGAAGAAGGCATTGCGCTTTTGTTAGAGCCTTCACCAAAGTTTTATGAAAGCAAGTTTAGTACAGAAGGGAAAGACGGGAGACTTCAATTCAAAAACATTTTCAACTACATTCTTCCCTACAAAAAATTAGTCTTTCAACTGTTCATCGGTTTGGGTGTGGCCAGCCTGCTGCAGCTCATTCTTCCCTTTCTTACCCAAAGCATTGTAGATACGGGCATCAACACGGCTAACATCCATTTCATTTACATTGTGTTGTTGGCCCAACTGGCTTTGTTTGCCGGGAGGATTGCCGTGGAGTTTGTACGCAGTTGGATTTTGCTGCACATCAGTACCCGCATCAATATCTCCATCCTTACCGATTTTCTCATCAAGCTAATGAAGCTGCCGGTTTCTTTTTTTGACAGTAAGCATACAGGCGATATCCTTCAGTGCATGAATGATCACAGCCGCATCGAATCCTTTCTTACCGGTTCCTCTTTAAACACCTTGTTCTCACTATTAAACCTTGTCGTTTTTTCCGTAGTGTTGGCCGTGTTTAATGTGTACATATTTGCTGTATTCCTTATTGCCAGCATTTTATATGCTGCCTGGGTGGTTTTGTTTTTAAAAAAGCGAAAGCAGTTAGATTATAAAAGGTTTGAAGTGGCATCGAGAGAGCAAAGCGCCACCATTCAATTGATACAGGGCATGCAGGAAATAAAGCTCAATGGCGTGGAAAAATCCATGCGCTGGAACTGGGAAGGCCTGCAGGCAAAATTGTTTAAGCTCAGCATGAAAGGGCTCTCGTTAAACCAGTGGCAGCAGTCGGGAGCATTGTTCATTAATGAAGGCAAAAATATTTTCATCACCTTTTTATCGGCCAAAGCAGTCATTGATGGCCAAATGACGCTGGGCTCTATGCTGGCCGTTCAGTACATCATCGGCCAGTTAAACAGCCCTATTGAACAGATGATCGGCTTTGTGCAGAGTTGGCAAAATGCCAAGATCAGCATGGACAGGCTCAATGAGATCCATACATTGGAAGACGAAGAGCCGGAGCACAAAGAATTTCAATACCAGTTGCCCAAAGCATTCGCAAGGCAGTTGGTGGGAGGGACGGTCCCCTCAATCCCCCAAGGGGGAAGTGGCTTTGCACAGCCCCGGCCCCCCCACCCCCCAACGGGGGGATTGGCTGGCGCACCAACCTTGCTTTTCGGAGAGACTGCAAATAAACTATCTCTTCGCAAAGTGAGCAAGCGCCGCTTGGCCAAACCCCTCCTTTGGAGGGGCTTGGGGAGGCTGCTCTCCCCTTGGGGGACAGAGGGGCCGTCTCTTTTCATAACGTTTCATTTACTTATCCCGGCGCCGGTAATGAACCCGTTTTAAAAGGCATCAATCTTTCCATTCCAAAAGGCAAAACCACGGCTATTGTGGGTACCAGCGGTAGTGGTAAAACAACTTTGCTCAAACTGTTATTGAAATTCTATGAGCCCCAAAGAGGGGAGATCAACCTCCACCCCGGCCCTTCTCCACAAGGCGGAGAAGGGGGAGGAATACGGCTTTCCAACATTAGTCATAAGGTTTGGCGCAGTCACTGCGGGGTGGTGATGCAGGAGAGCTTTATCTTTTCAGATACCATTGCCAAAAACATTGCCGTGGGCGCAGAAAGAGTAGATATGGAAAGGCTGTACCGGGCAGTGGAAGTAGCCAATGTGCGTGAATTTATTGAAAGCCTGCCGCTCGGCTTTAATACAAAGATCGGAGCTGAAGGCACCGGCATCAGCATGGGGCAAAAGCAACGCCTGCTTATTGCGAGGGCCGTTTACCGCAACCCGGAATTCATCTTTTTTGATGAAGCCACCAATAGTCTCGATGCCAACAATGAAAGCATCATCATTCAAAACCTCGATTCTTTTTTTAAAGGCAAAACAGTAGTAGTGGTGGCCCATAGGTTAAGCACTGTAAAAAATGCCGATCAAATTATTGTGCTCAGCAAAGGGACGATAACAGAAAAGGGAACGCACCAGGAACTGGTGAGCCTCAAAGGCGATTATTTTACCCTGGTTAAAAATCAATTGGAATTAGGAGCTTAAAATCCCTTGTTTAAAAAGCAAATGAATCTACGATGCAAAATGAAACCTTAGATAAGCAAGGGCTGTGTGTTGGCAAAGCCCCTCCACCGGAGGGGTTTGGGGAGGCTGCCTTGATCAGCGATGAAGTAAAAGAAATTATCAGCTATCGTCCGCATTGGATCATTCGCAAAGGCAATGTCATTTTCTTTGCCGTCATACTATTATTGCTTACCCTTACATGGTTCATACAATATCCCGATAAGGTCAACGCTTCTGCAAGGCTGGTAGCCCTGAAAGCTCCCAAGATCGTAACAGCCAGAACTGACGGAAAGCTTGATAAATTATTGGTGGTAAACGAACAGGTAGTAAGTTCGGGCCAGCCATTAGCCTGGCTTCAAAGCACGGCCAGCCATCAGCAGGTATTACAGCTAAAAGACTGGCTGGTAAAAATAGATAGCCTTAGTAAAAATGAAGGCCTAACTATACTGCTTACAAACCCTCTGCCCGGTCTTTCCAATTT
>JBQCJM010000165.1:0-5675 GCA_051952715.1 Flavisolibacter sp. | reverse complement strand
CATATTGCTGCAGCTTTTTTTCGTCAGGATAAAATGCTTTGATAGCAATTCCATAATGCTCCAGCGTACGGCTCCAGGTAGAATAAGTTTCAGGAAACAGGCGGCCAGTGTCCAGCGTAAAAATGGAAATGTCTGCCACATTTTTTTGGATAAGATCAGTGATAGCCTGGTCTTCAAAACTAAAACTGGTAGAAAATGTAACAGCTCCCGGAAAAGCGCTATACAGCGTTTTCAATGTATCGGGTATGGACAACCCGTCAATAACTTTTTGCAAAGACAGAAACCTGTCTTTTAATTGAATAGACATAGTACAAAAAATAAATCGTGAGTAGCAAGCAAACGAGGAAACCTGTTTGTGTTGAATCAGTAGCGCAAAGAAGAATTATTTGCTACAACAACAGGAAGTGCACTTACAGCAACAACAACAGCCTGCTTCGAATTTTGAAGCTTTGCAAACTGCTGACAGAAGATTAAATGTTGTTGCCTTTTTCATTGTTTTAAATTAACGTGTGATTGAATGTCAATCACTCATCAGAATTTACCAGAAGTGTCTATGATAGCAGGGCTAAAATAAAAAAGCACTCCCGATAAATCAGAAGTGCTTTTAGTTATGTAAACTCTTGTTTTTAACTAAGCATCTGACTTATCTCTTTCCGCCATAGCGAAAATGGATGTAGCACCTTTCCCTTCTTATGAGGCCGCACTTGAAGGACGGTTGCTAAGGTTTCACCGGGCCAATTCCCTCCACCTTTCTTGATAAGTAATTAAAGAACCGCTACAAATGTAATATGAGTTGCATGACATTTTGAAAAAAATTTTTTCAACCTTGTTTCATTTAACATTTGATTTTGGTTTTTTGAAATTAACTGTAAACATTGACTTTTCATCTGGTTGAAAATTTGAGTTGCGCTGTTTTTGTATAGTCATAAAGCAGGCGAACAACTATTGCTGCTCTCATACAGAAACTATCTTTGCCCCGCATGGAATTCAAATCGCAAAGTTTATCTCCGCTTAATCATAAAGAGTTCAGGTTTTTTATCATTGTCCGCTTTTTTTATACCATGGCATTGCGCATGGTAGCTACAGTGGTAGCATACCAGTTATTTCATCTCACCAAAAGTTCATTTGCCATAGGCATTGTTGGTTTATCAGAATTTATTCCTGTTTTTTCGCTGGCTTTGTATGCCGGCCATGTAGTAGACCGTTCGGATAAGCGAACGCTATTGTTAAAAGGAATGCTTTCTTATTCTATTTGCGTGGTGGCCCTATTTGTCATTACATCGCCTTCGGTGGAAGCTCATCTTTCTGTTGCCAGCTTGTCGCTTTTATTTTATGCCATCATATTCTTTTCAGGCATTATCAGGGCATTTGTTGGTCCTACTTCCAATGCCATCATTGCACAATTAATTCCCCGAAATATTTTACAGTTTGCGGCAAGCATCAGCTCAACTTCCTGGCTGGCGGCTTCCATCCTTGGCCATGCTTCTGCCGGATTTTTGATTGCCTTTGCAGGCGTACACAGCACATTCTACATTATCCTTTTTTACGTATTGCTTGCATCTATTGTGTTATCAAAAATCAAAAAGAAACCAATACTGCATACTAACCTTACTATCAAAGCATGGGAAAGTGTAAAACAAGGTTTGCGTTTTGTATTCAACCATAAAATATTATTAGGTGCTATCTCGCTTGACTTGTTTGCTGTTTTATTTGGTGGCGCTGTAGCGTTGATACCTGAATTTGCAGACCGGATCTTAAAAGTTGGTCCTATTGGATTTGGATGGCTTAATGCCGCCATTGATATTGGTTCTATTTTCATGATCATTATTATTACCATTCTACCGCTGCGAAAACACCAGGGAAGGTTATTAATGTTTGTTATTGCCGGGTTTGGCTTATGCATCATCACTTTTGGCCTGTCAAAATTTTATTTGCTTTCATTTATAGCTTTACTGATTGGCGGCATGCTTGATGGTATTAGTGTTGTAATACGTGGAACGGTTTTGCAACTGACCACACCTGATGAAATGCGTGGACGAGTAAGCGCCGTTAATTCAATGTTCATCAATTCTTCCAATGAATTGGGACAGTTTGAAAGTGGTTTCACTGCCAGGGTAATGGGTGCCGTGCCGGCCGTAATTTTTGGAGGAAGTATGACTTTGCTGGTTGTAATTGTTTCATGGTTTAAAGCACCAGGATTGCGTAAATTCGAATACTAATAAGTTCTCTGGTTTATTATAAAGCCGTGAACTTTTAAATCTTTAAAAACTTTCTCCATGCAACGCCGTAGTTTTCTCCGCAACACAGCCTTGTTAACAGGCGCCGGTTTATTACTTCAAAAAAAATCGCTTGCTGTTATGCTAAACATAAAAGAATATAAGATCAGAATGCTGCGCAATAACATTGGCATTTTTACCGAACGTGGAGGCACTATTGGCTTTTTACTTTCAAAAGATGGCATTGTAGTTATAGATGCGCAGTTTCCCGACACCTCAAAACACCTGATAGAAGAATTACAAAAACAAAGTAGCAGTCCTTTTAAGTATCTTTTGAATACACACCATCATGGTGATCATACTGCAGGAAATATAGCTTACAAAGGACTTGTAGAACACGTGGCCGCCCATGAAAATTCATTGGCCAACCAAAAAAGAGTAGCTGAAAAAAATAATTCAGTTGACAAACAATTGTTTCCTGATATAACTTTTGAAAAAGACTGGAAACTAAAAATAGATGACGAAAAAATAAAAGCAGATTATTTTGGACCAGGACATACGAATGGCGATGCCATATATCATTTTGAAAACGCAAACATTATGCACGTAGGCGATTTAATGTTTAACAAACGCCATCCTGTGGTTGATAGAAGCGCCGGGGCCAGTATGTCAAACTGGATAAAAGATCTGGATAAAATTATTGATAAAGCCGTAAGCGACACCATTATCATTTTTGGTCATTCATTGAATCCCGGTGAAGAAACAGGCACAAAAGAAGAGCTAAAAAAATTCCAGGATTATTTAAATAAAGTATTAGTATTTGCCGAAAGCGAAATAAAAAAGGGTGTTTCAAAAGATGAATTTATTAAAAACACATCTATCCCTGGAGTTGCAGAATGGACAGGCCAGGGAATTGAGCGGCCTTTAACAGCAGCTTACGAAGAACTAACAGAAAACAAATAATCAGATTTTATTTCAAAGCCTGGCTAAGCTTTTCCAGAACATAAAAAGTAATGGGGCAAAAGCTGGCATTGGTCAATGTAAGTTTTTGCCGTTTTACAATTACGTCTTCATTGGTATAAGGGAACCTGGCACAATCGGATGGGCGCACATCATAAATAGAACAAAAATTATCGGCGCCTAAAAATGGACAAGGTGAAGATTTTACTACAAAATCGCCATCTTCATCCACTCGCAAATAGGTTTCAATGAAATTACTTTCCTTCATCCCCAAGTGCTTACTGATGCGTTTAACATCAGGCGTTTTAAAGCGTGGAGAATAATTTTTACAACAGGCAGCACATTGCAGGCAGTCCACTTTTTCAAAAGCTTCTTCGTGCAGCTGGGGTAATTGCCTGAGCACTTTGTTTTTATCGGCACGTTCCAAAAAGCCCTTGTATTGCTTTTGTTTTTCCTTGCTCTTTTTTTGCCAGTTATGTAAAATGTCTGCAGACATGCTGCAAAGAACCGAAATCAAACGTTAACTGGAATTAAAGATTTATTTATTGAAGTGTAATGCTGCTAAAAAAGGCAAGCGATATGCCTGCCTTTAAACTATTCAAAAACTGATTCGCTATTGCTGTTTTATAACGAGCAACCAGCCTTTACCTTTTTCAACTGGAATAGATTGGTTGGCAGCGAATGAACTTCCTGTTTGAAAATTCTTTATTGCAGGTGCTGTTATTATTGCTCTTGCCGGATCAATGCCTAATGATTTCCAATCAATCTTCAATTGAATATTGGTGTCGGTATCGGCCCAGCTGGCAATGGAAACGAGTGCCGTACCTTTCTTCTTATATACCGTTGCCAATACTTTTTCGTTGTTTGTTTTTACCGGGCAATTCTCACTCCAATAGCCAATCATTTCTGTTCCCTTCATGCCAAATTCGTCCCACACTTTCCAAATAGGCCTTGGGTCAGCATTATCGCTCCAGGGCATGCGGTTGGTCATGCCATAGATCATGCCCCGCCAGGGGTTACCGCCGCCTTGCAACATCTCTCCCATTAATCCAAATGGAATACCGCTTACCTCCGTTAAAAAGAAATCAGGCGTGTTGTTTTCATAATCGAAATATTCACCGAACCAAAGCCGGTTGAGGTAAGGAAAATGCTCCATGTACAAATTGGCGCTATTGTTAAAGCCATCGCTTTTATTGTATTGATTAGCGGAATGCAGATCGATGATTCCGGGATGACCATTTTGTGTGAGTACACGTTTGATGCGCTTCATCGTTACACGGTCAAAAGCTACGTCATCTAAATAAATGCCATCAATACCAACGTTGTTCACCAACCAGTTCATTCCTTCCACGTAGTAATTATGCCAGCGGCTCATGCCACTGTTTACAATGGCTGCATCTTTTATTTCAGGCACAAACCATGCAGCAATGTAATCGCTGTCGATATGCTCCTGCAGCCAGCTAAAACCTCCGCCTTTGCCAGGTGAATAAATTTCATGACCTAAACTTCTCAAAGCAAAGGTTTCATAAGCATGGTTGGAAAGCTCACGAACCGTGTTGTAGATCTTTACTTTTAATCCTTTGCTATGCGCTTCATCAATGTAGTCCTTCATTTTTTTCCATTCAATGAAAGGATAATTGATCCATGGATTGATAGGCGTAGCATGATGGATATTTACTACCGTGGCTCCGGTTGCCTTTATCGAATCAAGGTCATCATATTTATGAAAGAAACGTGTGCTCCACTGAAAATCGGTGTTGATAGGATGAAAAGGTGTAATAAGCAAAGTGAAATTATAATACAGCACATCGCCTTTCTTCATGCTGCGTGAACCGCTGAAATTATTCACTAACACTGTATTTCCTTCTTCGCGAATGCTGATGCCACCTTTGTCCCCATTTCCCCAGGATGAAGGAAGCAACAAAGGTTTTTGTAAGTAAAAATTTGTGTTCAACGGACGAACATATTTTTCATCACGCAAAGAGTATTGCAGGCCGGCATTCACATCACCGATCCAGGCGCCATCCTGGTTTTTGTGTGCTACATCCCATTTCCAATCAAAGTTTGCAGGCCGGTTGCCACCTTTTTGCCCAAGGCCCATCATGTATTTTGATGCAGTCTTATTAAATGGAATTTGAAGACCGGTGTTTTCCAGGCTCACATCTTTTAATGCCATTATTTTTACTTCATAAGATGCAAAGCCATCAAACTCTAATGAGGCATTTACTTCCATTTTTAAATAGGCAGATGTGCTGGTGCTTGTCCATTTTACTGTACCAGTTTGTTGAGCAGTAAATTTCACACCAGAACTTTTCCATAAAAGCTTTTTATCATTTGCATTGGCAACCCAATGTATAGGTTGGGCCAAAATGTTTTTGGGCGTAGCTGTGTAACCAGTCATTTCAGGCGTGAAAAAAGTTTGAATTTGCTTGGGAAAACCATCACTACCCAGTTCGACTTTTCTTCCCAATAAACTTATAGCATTATTCTTCACCTGTA
>JBQCJM010000164.1:0-2757 GCA_051952715.1 Flavisolibacter sp. | reverse complement strand
CATTTCGCATGCAGGACGGAAGCATCAACATTTTCAGGATTGATAAACATCATCAGCGGTTCAACAAATCGTTGGAAAGAATGTGCATGCCGCCCATTCCATTCAACCTCTTTAAATCTGCTTTAACCGAATTGGTTCGTGCAGATAAAGACTGGGTGCCGTCGGCAGACAATGCCGCACTTTACCTGCGCCCAATTGTATTTGCCAGCGAAGGCCGCTTTGGTGTAAAAATATCTGATGAATATTATTTTATCATCGTAAGCGGGCCATCAGCTATGCTGCACCAAAAACCTGTGAAAGTAAAAGTAGAACGCCAATACATACGTGCTGCCAAAGGCGGAACCGGCTTTGCAAAGTGCGCAGGCAATTATGGTGGCGCATTTTATCCTACCAAAAAAGCAAAAGAAGAAGGCTTCGACCAAATTATTTGGACCGATGCCTTTGAACATGAATATTTTGAAGAATCAGGCACAATGAACCTGGTATTTGTAATTGATGATGTATTGGTAACGCCGCCATTGTCTGATTCAATTTTAGATGGTGTAACAAGAGATTCGCTGTTACAAATTGCAAAACAAAACAACATACCCGTTGAAGAAAGACCAATAGGCATTACAGAATTTAAAAAAGCATTTGAAGAAGGAAGGATCACCGAAGCTTTTGGTGTGGGTACGGCAGCCGTTGTAGCACCTATTTCCGTTATTGGCATTGACGGTGAATTATATCAACTACCGCCCTATACAAAAAGTAGTCTTCACGAACAATTAAAACAGGAAATGGAAGACATTAGATCAGGGAAAAAAGAAGACGTTTGGAATTGGAATTACCTTGTAAAATAACCTGTAGTTTGAACTGATTCGGGTAGATTAATAGATTATAAAACAAGATCTCTATTGGTAAATTTTTTCTTTGTTAGTATTTCAGCTTCCTATCAATTTTAAAAATCTACCCGAGTCCAGATTCAGGCAATTTCATCACCATGCCAATCATATACCACGTTACATCATCTGAAGAATGGGAAGGCGCCAATGAAAGAGGCTTTTATATTGCGCCTTCTTTGGCAACCGAAGGTTTTATCCATTGCAGTAAAGAAGAGCAGGTGCAGGGCGTATTACAACGTTATTTCGCGGAAAAGAAAAACCTTGTCAAGCTCACCATCGACACCAACAGGCTATCATCTCCATTGCAGTATGATTTCTCTGCTTCTATCAATGAAGAATTTCCGCATGTCTATGGCCCTGTTAATCTCGAAGCCGTCATTCATGTTGATCCTATAAATACAAAAAGTTAATCACCTTTTTTCAAACAACCACCATAAACGCTTTCGCGGCTTAATGGTATAGTTGGTTGTAATGTATTTGCTGATATGTTGCATGGCTTCCTCCACATCGTCTGTCAGCAATACAAGATCCATATCTTCTTTTGCAATTGTTCCCCTGCTGGCCATATCTTCCATTGCTTCCATTAATTCCTTATAATAGTCTTTGCCAAACATCACGATGGGAAAAGTGGTTACGGTTTTTGTTTGTACCAGCGTTAACGTTTCAAAAAATTCATCCATGGTACCAAAGCCCCCGGGCATAATAACAAAAGCGTAAGAGTATTTTATCAGCATGGTTTTACGTGTGAAAAAGAATTCAAACGTCATGCTTTTGTGCAGGTATTTATTAGAGCTTTGCTCAAAAGGCAGTTTGATATTGCAGCCCACAGACATGCCGCCATTTTCATAAGCGCCGCGATTGGCTGCTTCCATAATTCCGGGGCCACCGCCGGTCATGGTTGTAAAACCCATTTGTGCAATGCGTTTTCCAAACTCGCGGGCACAAATGTAATTTTCATTATCTTCTTTAAACCGTGCCGATCCGAAAACAGTAATACACGGACCCACGAAATGCAGGGTACGAATAGCAGAAATAAGCTCCTTAAAAACTTTCCATGCAAATTTCAACTCGTAACCGCGACTCTTTGGACCTTCAAGATATACATGCTCTTTGGGCGGAATAATAGGGTTGTAATTTCCTTTTGATGGCTTAACCACTTGTTTTTCCATAGAAATTAAAAATAGAAATTTTATAGTAAAGCTTATGGATTCAGCAGCGCTGCTACTATCACCGCCTGTTGTGTCACTCACTTGTACGTCCGGTAATGCTGTTCAAACAAAATTTGAAGCTTTAAAATAGAATGCACCCAACCATGAACTATAAATGATAAACTATCAACTTCTCTACATTTGCTGCATGAAGATCATAAGCTACAACGTCAACGGCATAAGAGCCGCCATAAAAAAAGGATTTATTGACTGGCTAAAAACACACCCTGCCGATGTTATTTGCATACAGGAAAATAAGGCGCAGCAAAGCGACGTTGATTCAAACCTGTTTAAAGAATTAGGCTACAACGACCATTGGTTTTGTGCACAGAAAAAAGGGTATAGTGGCGTTACCGTCTTCACCAAAATTGAGCCTGACAATGTGCAATGCGGCACAGGGCATGAAGTGAGTGACAGCGAAGGAAGGGTCATCCATTTAGACTTTGGTAAAGTGCGTTTGATCAACGCTTATTTTCCTTCGGGCACATCAGGCGATGAACGTCAAACCTACAAATACCAATGGCTCGATGAATTTTATAGCTATATCCAAAATCTCAGGGCAACGCATCCAAATATTATTCTTTGCGGTGACTATAACATTGCTCATAAAGAAATTGACATTCACAATCCCTCCGGCAACAAAAGCACTTCGGGCTTTTTGCTTGAAG
>JBQCJM010000163.1:0-3446 GCA_051952715.1 Flavisolibacter sp. | reverse complement strand
CAAACAAAAATTTGTAAAAGAATTAGGCAATGCTTATGAAGATGTAGGTTTTGTAGCAGTAAAAAATCACGGCATTCCCGATGATTTAATTGCCGATCTCTATAAGTACGTACAACAGTTTTTTGCTTTGCCAACAGCTACCAAAGCTGAATACGAAAGGAAAGATTTGGCAGGCCAGCGTGGCTATACATCGTTTGGAAGAGAACATGCAAAGGGATTTGATGCGCCCGATCTGAAAGAGTTTTTTCAATTTGGGCAAACCGTAGAAGATAACGATCCTATCAAAGAAGAATATCCAGATAATGTTACAGTAAAAGAAGTGCCGCTGTTCACACCAACTTTATTCAATGCTTACCGCAATTTTGAAAAATCGGGCAAGGCACTGCTACGGGCTATCGCTTTATACCTTGGCTTGAATGAAAATTATTTTGACGAATGGGTGCACAACGGCAATTCGATTTTAAGGGCCATTCATTATCCGCCTATCACAAGCGAGCCAAAGTCGGCCATTCGTGCTGAACAACATGAAGACATTAATTTAATTACATTATTAGTAGGCGCTTCTGCCGATGGTTTGCAAATTCTCACCAAACAAAATGAATGGGTTGGTGTTACTTCTTTACCTGAACAAATAGTAGTAAACGTTGGCGATATGCTGCAACGCCTTACTAACAATAAGCTACGTTCCACTACACACCGTGTGGTCAATCCTCCAAGAGAATTATGGGGAACATCCCGGTTTTCCATTCCTTTCTTTCTGCATCCTAAAAGCGAAATGAGCCTGGCTTCTTTGGAAGGCTGCATTGACGAAAGCCATCCAAAGGCCTACGAAGATGTGACAGCGGGAGAATATTTGGATGAGAGGTTAAGGGAAATAGGGCTGAAAAAGTAAATTACTGATTGATTTGATTGTATTGATTGGTCCCGCTCGGCGGGACTTTTTTATGGCCACTCATCAACTTATTCTGCCAATAAAATTTTTTTTAAAAAATGCCTATTTATTAAATGATTGAAAATCAACACACTTCAGACTAAATTATCTCTTGGCTTCATCAGTTACCATAAAAAATATGGTACTATAGTTTGCATAGTACCAACTAACACCATATCTTTGTATTGTCAATCAAATTCAACATATATCAGCCAACCCTACCGTTCCGGTTTAAGGCTGGAACGGAGGCGAGGCTAAAAAGAGAGGAAACATGAATATTGAAAATACTCAGAGCCAGATGCGCAAAGGAATACTGGAGTTCTGTATTCTCTCCATCATTCGCAGGGGCGAGGCCTACCCCAGCGACATTGTGGAAGAAATGAAAACCGTAAACCTTCACATTTTAGAAGGAACCCTTTACCCGCTGCTTACCCGATTAAAGAACGCCGAAATGCTCACCTACCGCTGGGTTGAAAGTAATTCAGGCCCGCCCCGCAAATATTTTTTGCTTACCGAAAAAGGCGAGGCCTTTTATAAAGAATTAGAGCAAACCTGGCAGGAGCTATCAAACGGTGTAAATGCATTGACCAACAAACCAGAAAACAATCCAGAAACTTCAACCAAAGCGTTATAAAAATGAAAAAGATCATCAACATAAACTTATCGGGCAGGGTAATTCCTATTGAAGATTCTGCCTACGAAAGCTTACAGCGTTATATTGAAAGCCTGCGCCGCTATTTTGCCAATGAAGAAGGTCGTGACGAAATTATCAATGACATTGAAAGCCGCATAGCCGAATTAATGAATGATAAAGTTCGCAAAGGTGCAGCTGCTGTTACCGATGCCGATATAGAAGAAATCATCAATTCTATGGGCCGCATAGAGGATTTTGAAGAAGTAGATGCAGCTGAAAATAAAGCCACCACCGATCAAACCTCCGGCAATCAGGCATATGCGCAAGCAGCACCTAAAAGAACAAAAAGCCGTTTATACCGCGATGCCAATGATAAATTATTGGGCGGCGTATGTGCTGGTATTGCCAATTATATGAATGTCGATCCGGCTATGGTTCGCTTGTTATTTGCCATTATAACTTTCGGCGGTTTTGGCTTTGGTATTTTGATCTATATTTTATTATGGATCATCCTTCCGGTTCGGGATTTAGACAGTTATGTCGGTAAAAGATTATTCCGCAATCCCGATGACAGGGTTATTTCAGGTGTTGCCGGTGGATTAGGTGCTTATTTCAACAAACCAAGCTGGGTAATCCGTGTCATTTTTGCAGCACCGTTATTGTTGAATATTACATTTGGCGTTCTCCACTCCATTTTCTTTTATACACAAAGGGATGTTTTTCCCAACCTGTTCATTGGTTCATTTACCGGCACATTTTGTTTGGCCTATATAATCCTTTGGATCGTTCTGCCCGAAGCCAACAGTCCTTTTGAAAAAATGGAAATGCGTGGCGAAAAGGTAGATGTGAATCGCATTCGCCAGAACGTAAAAGAAGGAATGAGTGACTTTAAAAACCGCATGGATAACTGGGGCGAAGAAGTAAAAACCTCTGCTCAGCAACTCAGCACCAAAGCAAATGAATTTATGAATACAAGAGGAAAAGCCTGGGCAGGAGAAGTAAAGGAAACAGCTCCTTCTGTAGCCCGTGGCTTAGGCCACATTATTGGTGTGCTTTTTAAAGCTTTCTTCATTTTTGTTGCCGGATGTATTGCCCTGGGGCTATTTGCAGCCTTGATGGTAATTATTTTCGGTGGCGTCGCTTTTTGGCCCATCAATAATTTCTTGTGGACATCCGGCATACAAAAAGCATTGGCCTGGGGCACTTTGCTATTCTTCATCGGTGTGCCTATCGTTGGCTTTATGACATGGCTTATCCGCAGGGTCGTTCGTGTTCGTTCAAGAAACAGGTATTTGGGTTGGATTTTTGGCGGTTTATGGACCATTGGCTGGATCTGCGCAGTATGTTTTGCCGCCAGCATTGCCAAAGACTTAAGAGTATATGACAGAACAAACGCCATTGAAGTTCCGGTAACAACAGCTGCCAACAGATTAACCGTTAGAGTAGTTGAACCCGAAATACGTTATAGCGGTAATATCTGGTGGGTACATGATAACGACAACGTTGGCTGGGATATCACCGATAATACCATGAAGTACAACAATGTAAAAGTTCGTGTAGACAAAAGTGACGACTCATCTTATCATGTAAAATATTATAAATACAGCGCCGGAAGAAACCTTGCCGATGTGCAGGAAAGAGCAGCCCAAACAGGCTTTGCCATTTCCGCAGAAGACAGCGTATTAAATCTTGGCAGTGGCTTAACCATAAACCGTAGCAGCAAGTTTCGTGGCCAGGGTGTTATTGTAGAAATACAGGTGCCTGTCGGCAAAAAGATCCGCTTTGATGAAACGCTGGAAAACGCCTACAGCCCCTGGGTTGTAAGAAGAACTGCTACTTATCGCAACTGGGGCGGCGGTCCACGTTACCGTATCGACTGGG
>JBQCJM010000162.1:0-8219 GCA_051952715.1 Flavisolibacter sp. | reverse complement strand
AGCCCATTTGTCGTAATCACCAATACGTGGGAACAGGCCCACTTCACTGATATGATCCTCAGGTTGTGCTACATAATTAAAACGGGCATAGTCCATAATAGAAGGCGTATGGCCATTGGCTTCTACCCACTTTTTATTTCTTAAGCTATCAACCGGCACAGTTGACGAAGAACCCCAATTGTGACGAAGACCCAATGTATGCCCCACTTCATGCGATGATACAAAACGGATCAATTGCCCCATCAAAGAATCAGGGAAACGCAACGTTCTGGCACGTGGGTCAACGGCTGCTGTTTGTACAAAGTACCAGTCGCGAACAAGGTTCATTACGTTGTGGTACCAGTTGATGTGCGATTCTAAGATCTCACCACTGCGTGGGTCGTGCACATGCGGGCCGCTGGCATTAGCCACGTCAGAAGGTTTGTAAACGATTGCTGAATAACCTGCACCCTCAAGGTTCCATGCCGAGTCATCAACAGGCGCCAGCTTTGCAACGATGGCATTCTTCCATCCGGCTTTTTCAAATGCTGCGTTCCAGTCGTTCACGCCCTGTATCAAATAAGGAACCCATTTTCTTGGCGTAGCCGGATCAATGTAATACACAATTTGTTTTTGTGGCTCTACCAGTTCGCCACGTAAGTATTTAGCAACATCTTCGGGCTTTGGCTCCAGCCTCCAGCGGGTTACCATTCTAATTTGTTCCACGCCCTGCGGGTTGGCATCAAAGTCGGTGTAACCTGTGGCAAAGAAACCCACACGTGGGTCGAAATATCTTGGCTTCATAGGCACTGCAGGCAGCAATACCATGGAGCTGTTTAATTCGAAAGTAGTAGGCGTACCGCTGGATGCACCACCAAAGCTGGGCGAAGGTGCAGCACCGAAAGGAGAGGGCTGTGTACGCATGAACGTTTTCACCGTTCTTATTTCTATGTTCTTGGGGAAAGAACGTACATCGCTGATGTAAGAATTATCTTTTTGATAAGAGGTAAGGCCTAAGGCTCTTTTAATTCTGCCATCAAAAAATAAGATGTCGTTATCACCCATCATGTAATCGGTCATTTCAATAACCGAACCTTTTGAATGGCTGATAGAATCATGCGCAAAGGCTTTGATGTCGAAAGAGGCAGCAATGGGTTGCAGGTTAGAGTTGCGCACCGATTGGTACATGCCTGCAGAATCTCTTCCCACTTCCTGGTACGAAATGCTGCGCAGGAATATTTTGTTATTCGGTCCTTTTTCAAACGTGATCACATTCTCCGATATCTGGTCGCCTGCATAGCCAAGGAAACCCGCACGGGCACCGGCTGGAGCTTTGGCAATGCGGTTCACTACCAATATTTCGCGGTTCAGTAATGAGTCGGGAATTTCGAAATAATACTTGTCCTCTACACGATGTGTAAGAAACAAGCCACGGTCTGTTTTGGCTTTGGAAGTAATGACCTCGCTGTAAGGCTTGGGGCCTGCGTTGGCGCCATTGTTCCTGCCCGGAAAATTGCCGGGAGTAACAGTTCCTGTTCCGTTGGTGGATGGTGGGTTTCTCTGAGCAAACGTTAGTGATGATGAAAAAAGAAAACTGGTTGCCAGTGCAACAGCAACGCTTCGATTCATGTGTTATGTTTTATTGTTAGAAAAAATAATGCAGTCAATGCGCCTGAAATTTACAGCAGTATCGGCTTCCAACAGCTTAAAAAGTATAAATGCTTAACCTTTATTAACAATGGCTTCAGCACCGGCTAAGTGGAAACATGTAGTAAATGTGTCTTTCGGGCCATGCAAAACAAGGCGCCTGCCGCTATTTAGTTATTGAATACTTAGTGTGGAAAAACAAACCGCATTCTGGTTTATATTTATCTCTCAAATATTTCAAAATGACTTCAAGACGTTCTTTTATAAAATCTACTTCCTTGCTGGCCGCTGGCGGATTGGTTTACCCTTCGGGTTTTACATTCAAAACGCAGTACATAGGGCTTCAGTTATACACCATTCGCGATGCCATGCAAAAAGGTCCGGCGGCTGCGCTGGCGCAGGTGGCACAAATAGGTTATAACTCCGTGGAAGGCGCCACTTACACAGGCACGGAAAAGTTCTATGGCATGAGTGCCAAAGCATTTAAAGATTTACTTAAGAAGAACGGGCTTAAAATGCCAAGCAGCCATTACCGCCTTGGCGAAGAAAAAGAAAATGGAAAGCCTGTGCAGGGTACCATGCTGTACGACTGGGACAGGGCTGTGGACGATGGCGCTGCTGTGGGTGTGCAATACATGGTATGTGCTTACCTGTCGCCGGAAGAACGGGGCGACCTTGATCATTACAAATACATTGCGGACCAACTGAATAAAGCAGGTGAACGCTGCAAGAAAGCTGGCATACAGTTGTGTTATCACAACCACGATTTTGAATTTAAGGAACAGGATGGCAAACTTCCTTATGATGTATTGTTGAATGATACGGATAAAGATTTAGTGAAGATGGAGCTTGACCTGTATTGGGCCACCAAAGCAGGCAAAGACCCGGTTGAATTGTTTCACCAGCATCCGGGGCGTTTTCCTTTGTGGCATGTAAAGGATATGGACAACACAGACAAACATGATTTTGCCGAAGTAGGCAATGGCATTATAGATTTCAAAAAGATATTTGCCAAAGCTGATGAAGCAGGCATGAAATACTTTTTTGTAGAGCAGGACAAAACACCGGGTTCGCCATTTGACAGCATCCAACAAAGCTATCAATACATTAAGAAGCATCTTGTGTAGGGGGAGAGATGTAATATTTAAATGCGGGAGGTGCTAAACAATTTCGTCTCATGTCTCCCGGCCGGAATCTTATTTTCTGTCATCTAACATCCGGCTTTCCAGTTTCACTTCTTCTTCAGTTCTGCCTTCTGCAGGTTTTCGGCCACCCTGAACTTTACTATTTTCGTTATCAGCGCCAGGGGCAATGGTTTATCAAGCGGGAACTGCACCGAGCCCTTTGCATGTTTGTATACCGACAATTCTTTTTTGAAGGCTTCAATGCCCGATGCCTTGGGATAAAAGCCAATGTGATTTTTATACCCCGCAAACCACACCAGCATACCGTTCAATTTAAAACCCGGCATGCCATAGCTGATGACTTCTTCGGCCTTTGGCGCCGCCTTTATAACGGTAGTGCGTACCTGCTGCAGCAATTGCTGCGTTTCTTTGGGGAAGGTGGCAATGTATTGATTGGTATCTGCTGGCTTTAGCATAATAGAAGATTTAGAAACTATGATGATGGTGACAACCGTATTTGATAAGAAAGATAAAAAGGTTTGCTGAACTTTCCGGGGATGCTTATTTAAATGTAGGATGGTTCTGTACATTTGGGAGTTGTGTGCCACTGAAACTTTCTTAGCTCCGTATTTTGAATAAACCCACCCACCCCTGGCCCCTCCTGGGAGCAGGGCTGTTTTTCCGTCCACCCGGGGTCTTCTCTCCAGGCCTTTTTGTGTGGAGGCAGAGACCCCGGGATTATTTAGTAGTATCTTTAAAGCCCCGGGGTCTCCCAATCGCTAACCCAACGCAGTGAAGACCCCGGGTGGACAACAAAACGTTAAGCGCAATTATGAAGCAGACTTTCCTTTTATTGTTATCCTTTTCGATGTTCGCATGTGGTAATACCTCAAATTCGAGTGATGAAGATGGGTGGGAGCTAGCCCAATCTATAAAGTATGAGAATTTACTCGATAACGCAGACCGTATTATTGAAACTAAAGAATCAATTTACCTCTATTCTAATGGCGAAGAACAAGGGAATAAGTTAACTGGTATAATCCAATACAATTATGATTCAAATGGTCATCTAATTGCTGAAAGGCATTTCGATATTGATAATAGTGGAGGCAAAATGTTATTAAGGGAGGTTATCGATTATTACGATGAAAACGGACTAAATACAGCACGTTCCTACAAAAAATATGGTTTGTTAATAGATTCAATTATCAAAAGCTATGATGATGCCAAAAGATTAAAAACAGAAGCTATAATAAGCATTAGAAACCGCCCAGATAATACTCAGGATGCTGCTAAGCTTATTTCGCAGGGAACAATTCCTTACGATACTTCTTTTCTTTATCAGGTTTATGATAATTATGGTTTATTAGCTACGCAAAAAGTACTGGACAACAAATCCAGAGTATTATCTACAAACCATTACACATATGTTGACAACCAGTTAGATCGTACTTATAGAGTTTCAAATAGTAATGACACATTAGACAAGTTATTTTATGAGTATGAAAATGATGGTACTTTAAAAGAAACATCTTTGGTTTCAGGGCAAGACTTTACTACAACAACATGGAAGAGAGGTGACAAACTGATAAAAGAGCTAGCAATAGGAGCAGGTTATAAATCGATGCGAAAATATATATACGACAAGAAAGGCCACCTTATTGAAGAGCGTATCTACTATTAACTGCGCTTAACATCGGCTTTTACGCCGTTGTTGGTGTTCTTCATAACCTTTTGTGCTGATGCTGCACCAACAACACACCGCAGTAGTACGCTTGCATTCTTCACACAAACATTGTTTCTAAAACTCTGTGAGGGCAGGTGTATGCCGGAGGGCAAAACAGTACTACTGGTCTTCTGCCTTGTTTTATCATACAGGAATAGATAATTTTGGATGGCTTACACACCTGATGGATTAATTCCTAATTTCAGTTGTTGGTGCAGCTAACCCACAATAGCTAAAAGGAACACCAACAACGGCGTAAAAATTATGGAACAGACAACTTATCCCGTTTTACTTAATTTGAGAATGCCATGGCTCACAAAGGGATTTTACTATTTGTTCATTTTTTGCCTTCTTATTCTTGTGTTGTTTGGAATGTATATGCTTCCGTCTGAACATTCCTCTGACGAAATGAAAGCCGCTTATTTCGTGTTGACCACAAGTGAATTTGAGAAGCTGATGTTTGTTATTGGACTTATTGGGACACCCACCTTTTTTATCCTTTTTAAATATATACGTATCAAACGACAAGGGCTTCTAACATTACTGCCCGACAAAATAGAATTCGATAATTACAAAATAGTTACTTCTTATCCAATCAATGAAATAACCAATATTGCCTGTAATGACGCATTAGAAAGAGGCGGATTTCCTAAAGGTAAATTGACAATTGACTTTAGAGACACAACTAAAAAAGTAATAAGTGTGACATTGTTGGACTACAGCCAATCTGACCAGGTGATGAACACATTGTTGAATTACGAGAACATTAAGTTTGACATGACTAACTTTTTGACTAATCCTGAGATGCTGGATATAGAATGATTTTCTTCCGTCTGCTGGCAATAGACTTTCCACTACCATCAACGATCAAATACTGTCAATATTGGTGTTCATTTGCAACCAAAGTCCGTCGAAGGTCAGCGGCTGCTACTGATAAACTCCACCCAATCGATCCATCAATTATATTTGCGGCACAATTAAATGCTTGCTATGAATTTCCAGTTAAGTGAAGAACACCTGATGATACAACAGGCGGCACGGGATTTTGCCCGCAATGAGTGCCTGCCCGGCGTTATTGAACGCGACGACAAGATGCAGTTTCCCCGCGAACAGATCATGAAGCTTGCCGACCTTGGCTTTCTCGGCATGATGGTAAGTCCCGATTACGGCGGCGCCGGTTTAGATACCATCAGCTATGTGCTGGCTATGGAGGAGATCAGTAAGATCGACGCCAGCGTAAGTGTGTGCATGAGTGTCAACAATAGCCTTGTGTGTTATGGTCTTGAAGCTTTTGGCAACGAGGAGCAAAAACAAAAATACCTAACGCCTTTGGCGCAGGGCAAGAAAGACGGTGAGCTATATACCGGGGCCTTTTTATTAAGCGAACCCGAAGCGGGCAGCGATGCCACATCGCAACGCACCACAGCCGAAGAAAAAGACGATCATTACCTGCTCAACGGCACCAAGAACTGGATCACCAATGGCGGCACTGCCTCGGTGTATTTGGTAATAGCCCAAACCGATGCATCCAAAGGCTCCAGGGGCATCAACGTATTTATTGTAGAAAAAAGCTGGCCCGGCGTAGTGGTGGCGGCCAAAGAAAACAAATTAGGCATTCGTGCCAGCGATACGCATACCATTTTGTTCAACGATGTGAAGGTGCCAAAAGAAAACCGCATAGGCGCCGATGGCTTTGGGTTTACATTCGCCATGAAAACTTTGGCCGGTGGCCGCATTGGCATTGCATCGCAGGCACTGGGCATTGCCAGCGGTGCTTACGAACTGTCGTTGAAATATTCTAAAGAACGCAAAGCCTTCGGAACAGAGATCGCCAATCACCAGGCCATTGCTTTTAAGCTGGCCGACATGGCCACCCGCATTGAAGCCTCACGACTGCTTTGCTTAAGAGCGGCGTTTGATAAAGACCAGAAAAAAGATTATACGCTCAGTTCGTCCATGGCCAAAGTATATGCATCGGAAACGGCTATGTGGACGACGGTAGAAGCGGTGCAAATTCATGGTGGTTACGGTTATGTAAAAGAATACCACGTGGAGCGTTTAATGCGTGATGCCAAGATCACACAGATCTACGAAGGCACCAGCGAAGTGCAAAGAATTGTGATCAGCCGTTCGATACTGAAGTAATGAGCTAATGACATCATGGATTATTTATCCCGCTTTGTAGCGGGATTTTTACTTTTGGTGTATGGCAGTGAATAAAGAACAATACCTGGAGATATTAGATGCATTGAAACAAAGGGGGGTAACACTGGTAGCCGTATCTAAAACCAAACCTGTTGAAGATATATTGGAACTATACCAATTGGGCCAGAGAGATTTTGGTGAAAACTATGTACAGGAACTGGCAGATAAGCAGGCGCAATTGCCAAAGGGCATTCGCTGGCATTTTATTGGGCATTTGCAAAGCAATAAAGTAAAAAGCATTGCGCCGTTCGTACATCTGATTCATGGTGTGGACAGCTTTAAATTGCTGAAAGAAATTGACAAGCAGGCACAGAAGTTAAACAGGGTAATTGATGTGTTGCTGCAGGTGCATATTGCGCAGGAGGAAACCAAGTTTGGCCTGGATGCACAAGAGTTAAACGAGATCATCAATATACATGCAAGCGAACTCAGTACATTAAAAAGCATCAACATCACCGGCCTCATGGGTATGGCATCTTTCACCGAAGATGCAAACAAGATCAGGGCAGAATTTCACTATTTAAAAACCCTCTTCGACAAACACGCCAAACTCCAAACTCCAAACTTCCAACTGCAAACCCTTTCCATGGGCATGAGCAGCGATTATAAAATTGCCATAGAAGCGGGTAGCACCATGGTAAGAATAGGAAGCCTGCTCTTCGGTGCAAGAAAGTAAGCGGCGAAACATTGGAGTGTTAAAGCACAGCATGGTTAACAACCCAAAACCCAAAACTCAAAACTCAAAACTCAAAACCCCAAAACCTATTAGTTTCCGTTGAGGCTGGCATGCTTTTTTACTATCTTTAAATAAACCCTTAAGTATGAAAAAAGCATATTTCTCTCTAGTAGCGGCATTTTTAAGTATAATGGCGTTTGCGCAAGACAAAAAAGTAGACGTGGACATCAACACACATAGCGACAGCAACTGGTATGCATCGCCCTGGGTTTGGGTAGTGGGTGCAGCGGTGTTTATTTTATTATTGGTAGCCCTTACCCGTGGCAGCGGACGCAGGGCCGATTAAATATGTTCAATTATGGCAGGCATTTGTCCTGTATATTTCTCTGGTTTATGCAATAATAAACCGGGCTTCTTAGGCATTGCTATTTAAAGCTCCGTTATGGAGCTTTATTTTATTAGACAACGGGGTTCCTCGCATGGCACAACAACCAACCTGTTGAAAGCAAAGACCGTAATTATAATGACTGTTGTAAGCCCCCTCCAGGGGGTTTGGAGGTAAAAAAAAGATGCAGTAACTACATCTTTAAGTTCATTCATGATGAATGCATTCTTATGCCGCTTCACCGCTCTATCACAATTGGCTGGAATATTTTATTTACCTGATAATTCCTTCATCCAATACTGAAACTTGCGGATATGATTTTTACTCATATTGGCTAAAGTTTCTTCCGTTGTTCTTGTAAGGTACAACAGGTAACAGATTAGCAGAATCAGCACTATAAAAAACCACACTGGAAACATAACTTCTGATTTACCCTTAAAAATCCAAAGACCGTTCCAAAGAATAGAAAACAGGAAA
>JBQCJM010000161.1:0-10048 GCA_051952715.1 Flavisolibacter sp. | reverse complement strand
TAGCGTTCGGCTGGTGTGGGTGCTTTTTGTATGGCGATGTTTTCAACGCTGGCGTTAGCTGCATTTTCTTTGTCACCGTTTATAGAATTATTTGTTGGCTGAATCATAATCAGATTTTTTTGCCGTTCAAGTAAAGTTAACAAGTCGATAAGTCTTTTTCATATTATTATTGTTACCTATAACCAAGTAACCACACTTCATGAGAAAATTCTTTGCCGGGTTATTTTTTTTAATCCTTGCGCATGCAGCTATTGCACAATCAACCGTTTATGGAACTATTACCGACACGTTAGGACGAAAGAATTTATCTAACGCAGTTGTTTCTTTGTTGCAGAAAAAAGATTCTGCACTTTATAAATTCAGCCGTACTGATAAAAACGGTGTGTTTTCCCTGCACAATGTTATTCCTGGTAAATATGTAATGCTGATCACTTATCCAAAGTTTGCGGATTTTTCTGACGAAGTAGAAATTAAAAATCAGCCGCAGACCGACCTGGGTAAAATTCCTCTTACGTTAAAGTCGCAACTACTCGACGCAGTGGTTGTTAAAAGCGCAGGTGCCATTCGTATTAAAGGAGATACAACGGAATTTGTTGCGGATAGCTTTCATGTAAAGGACGGTGCAACAGTGGAAGAATTATTGAAAAAGCTTCCCGGTTTTCAGGTAAATAGCAAAGGCCAGGTTACTGCACAAGGGCAAAAAGTAGGAAAGGTATTAGTGGACGGTGAAGAATTTTTTGGTGATGATCCTACCATGGCTACACAAAACATTGCAGCAAAAGCAGTAGATAAAGTGCAGGTATTTGATACAAAATCAGAACAGCAAAATATAACGGGCATATCATCCGGCACCGAAGGCAAAACGGTGAATATAAAATTGAAGGAAGACATGAAAAAAGGTTCTTTCGGCAAGGCAGAAGCAGGGAGCAATTTTAAAAACGTGACCGATGCAAAGATTTTATATAATCAATTTGTGGGTAAAAGAAAATTCTCTCTTTATGGCACTAAAAGCAATAGCAGTACCGGAAGCCTTAGCTGGGAAGATCAAAGAAGTTTGGGTATGGAAAACGATTTTGAGTACGATGAGATCAACGGGTACTATACAAGCTTTGGCAACGGCGACCAGGATTTCAATAACTGGTCGTTGCGTGGTTTGCCTAATGCTTATACTGCCGGCGCTCTGTATATTAATAAATGGAACCAGGAGCGGCAGGGCATTAATGGTTCTTACCGGTACAATCGTTTGGCGACAAACAACCTTGCCACCCGAATGGTACAAAGCATCACACCTACCAATTTGTTTAACACCAACAGCACTACGGCTACAAGCGGCTTGATACAACAACACGCCGGTAATATTAAATACGAATGGAAACTTGACTCACTTACTTCTTTCAAATTAATATCGGCGCTTACCCGCAAAACAACAAAAGCTTACAGTGATGGATTTACCGAGACGGATAATTTAAGTCTGGATAAGAGAACTACAAATAGCAGTACCAGCGATTATAACAAAACGCATTTGCAAAGCGATAACCAATTGCAGTATAAGCAGCTATTTAAAAAGAAAGACAGGATATTGCTGGCCACGCTGCGTCTTGGCGCTACCAAAGACGAACAGGATGCGATGATTTATTCTAATGCCAGCTTTTATACACAGAACAATCTTGATTCTGTGAAACTGCAAGACCAGCAAAAAATAAATAATGGGAATTCTTTAAGCTATGGCGCTAAAGTAACATTTAGTGAGCCGCTGAATTTAAAATGGAGTTTGATAACAGAATACAGCTATAATAAAAACAATTCTACATCTCACAAAAACACATTCAATAAAGACAACAATGGCAAGTATGAAGAGTTGGATTCGGTGTTCAGCAATAATTTTGATTTGGATGTTTTTTCGCACAGCGGCTCATTGATCACACGGTATACCTACAAAAAAATACGCCTTGCTTTTGGTTCTGGCATTTCGGCCATACAATTGCGTTTAAATAACCTTGATAATAAAAAAAGAACAGACTATAATTTCACTAATCTTACACCGCAGGTATCTTTCAATTACAGGATGAAGCCTCAATCTTTTATTGGATTTAACTACCGTGGTACAACCCGTCAGCCCGGCATTGACCAGTTGCAGCCCATCCGCGATAACAATGACCAGCTGAATATTTTTGTTGGTAATCCTGATTTAAAAGTAGGATTCAATCACAACCTCTCATTATTCTACAACAGCTATAAAGTTTTAAGCCAGAGAGGCATTTGGATCAACGCAAACTATAACATTACGAAAAACGCCATCACACAATCAAGCAAAATTGATGCATCTGGTAAGCGCTTTTACACGCCGGTTAACGTAAATGGAAACAGGAATTGGAATTTCTGGTCGCAATGGAACAAGGGCGAAGGTGAAAAAAAGTGGAACTCCAGTGTAAGGTTTAATGGAAATGGGGGTAGAAATATTACCATAATAAACAATGCCGAGAACAAAAATGAATATTACACTTTTGAATTTGAGTATGGAATCAGGTACGAAGTAACGGATAAGTACCGGCTGTACCTTGCACCCGGCATCAGTTTCAATGATTCAAAATCTTCTTTAAACAAAACTATTAAAACTAAGTACATGGGTTATGGCGGCGATGCAGAAGCCTATGTCATGCTCCCTGCCAAGCTGGAATTAAGCTCAGATGTAAGAGTAGAATTAAGGCAAAAAATTCCTGCTTTCGCCGGCACACCTGATATTATTGTATGGAATGCTAACCTTTCAAGAAAAATACTTAAAGACAAATCTGCCAAGATCAGCTTTTTAGTAAATGATATTTTGGATAAGAATAAAGGATTTAACCGCAATATCAACAGCGACCAAATTACTGAAGAACATTACCAGCGATTGAGCCGCTACTTCATGCTGAAGTTTGAATGGTCGTTTAATAAAATGCCGGGCAAGAAATAAAGCACTGATTAGAGCGGATCACATTAAGAGTTCAAAATTTTTTTAAAAAATAAGAATGAAAAAAGTATTTATAGCCGTCGTTGTTTCCTGCATAACATGGATGGCAAATGCGCAAACGCAATTTCACAGCACGGTAAAGATTGAATTTGAAAAAACGGTTTATACAAAACAGTTGTATAAAGATCTGTCGCCTGAATGGTACGACATGATCAAAGATCGCCTGCCTAATTCCTCGCTTAGTTATTTCGATTTTATTGGTGATACTACAAGATCTGTTTATAAGCCGGGCAGGGAATTGCCAGTTGATCCAAGATCGTTCAACATGGACATTGCCAATAAAAATGTGGTTTATAACGATTACAGAAGCAACACCACTACTACGCAAAAACCTGTTTTCGAAGAAACATTTTTAGTACAGGACAGTTTGCTGAAAATAAAATGGAAACTCACTGCCGACACTCGTACCATTGCCGGCTTCGACTGTCGCAAAGCTGTTGGGCTTATTGACGATTCTATTGCTGTATTTGCCTTTTATACAGATGAAATATTGATCAACGGCGGGCCTGAAGGCGCCAATGGCTTACCGGGAATGATTTTAGGATTAGGAATGCCACGCATTCATACCACCTGGTTTGCTACCAAAGTGGAAGTAAATGGTGTTGATATGAGCAAAGTAAAACCCGCTACTAAAGGCAAAAAAGTAAACCGAGAAGCCATGATACAATCTTTAGATAAAGTGCTGAAGAACTGGGGCAATTATGGTAAAAATATGGTGTGGAACTTCGTGATTTGAATTGGCAAATCGTCAATAGTAAATAGTGAATTGAGCGGTTCTTTCATTACAACTTTTCCTTCGATTGGTTGGAAAGAATTATAGATGATTACTGGCGCCATAGCTTAAATAAGTTGAAGTTTTAAGAAATTCTGCCATTCATCTTTCACTATTTTCCCAACTCCATAACCCAAATGGTTTTGCCGGGCAGTTTCCATTTTATACTCAAATCATTTACAGTTGAAGTAATCACATTTTTGGCTTTGCTAAAACCTTTTGTACTCTCAACGAAGCGCTGTGGATCAATTATTTTTTCATCGGTGCTGGTGTTCATTACAATCATCACGGTTTGCTTGTCATCGTAGCGAAAATAAGTGTACACCCAATCTTCCGGCACGTATTGCATCAGTCTGCCGGTTTTAATGGCAGAAGAATTTTTTCTGAAATTGGCAATGGTCCTGGTCCAATTGAATACGTCATTTTCCTTTTCACTTCTTCCCTGCTGTGTAAATTTGTCTTCCTTGTCTTCTTTCCATCCACCGGTAAAATCGCCACGTACCAAACCATCCGGATTAGAAATTCCTTTTAATAAAATTTCGGTTCCATAATACATTTCCGGAACGCCTCTTGAGGTAAGCAACCATCCTATTCCCATTTTTAGTTTATCAATGTCTTCATTTACCTGCGAATAAAACCTTGTCATGTCGTGGTTATCCAGGAAGATGACATTATTCATAGCATTCTTGTACAAGAAATCATTTGATAAGGTTTGATATAATTTGTTCACGCCTTCTGTCCATCCAAAGTTTTGTGTAAGTGCGGGATTTATTCCATATAAGTTGGCCTGAAAGTCTGTAACACCAATTAAATTACTTTTGAAAGGTGCGTTGATATTATTTTGAGCAAAGTAGGCCTGGTTGGCTGTGCCGTGTACCCAGGTTTCACCGAACATCGTCATCTTTGGATATTCATCGGTCAATGCCTTATTGCAGCGGTTCATAAAAGCCAGATCGTTGTAGATGTACGTATCAATTCGCCATCCATCCACGCCAAATTCTTCTACGCTCCAGATAGCATTCTGGATTAAAAAATTTGCTACAAAAGGATTGTTTTGATTGAGGTCAGGCATTTGATGTGTGAACCAACCGTCGCTCATGATTTTTTTATCTGTTGCCGAACCATGTGGATCAAAAAGCGGTTGGTCCTTATAATTCGTTTGCGTGTAGGTTGGCCATTGGTGTAACCAATCTTTCATAGGCTGATCTTGCACAAAAAAGTTATACAACCCGCAATGGTTGTACACGGCATCCTGTATCAATTTCATTCCTTTTTTATGCAATGAATCGCTTAATCTTTTATAAGCCATATTACCGCCAAGGCGTTCGTCTACTTTGTAATGATTGGTAATTGCATAACCATGTTCTGTGCGATTGGGCATGTCATTTTCCAAAACAGGTGTCATCCACACGGTAGTTACACCTAAATCTTTCAGGTAATCCAAATGATCAATTACGCCCTGTAAATCGCCGCCATGGCGCAGATACATAGAATCGCGGTTTAAAGATTGATCTTTATAATGCGCAATCTTATCATTGGTATAATCGCCGTTGGCAAAACGGTCGGGCATAATCAGGTAAATAAAATCGTCTGACCTTACACCTTGTGCATAGTTAGTTCCATTGCCTTTGCGGCGGGCCTTTAGTTCGTATTGAAACGAGCCGCTTGTATTATTTTTCTTCCAATTAATTTTTATTAAGCCAGGTTGCGCTGAAGGTGTAACAACCAGGTCCAAAAAAACATAATCTTTATTTTCAACCTTATTGACCTTTATCAATTGAACCGACGGATTATTGATGGTATAAGCATACGTTCCCGCATCAACACCGTAAACCATTAATTGTAGTTTAGGATTTTTCATATGTACCCACCAATTGGTAGGATAAACGCCGGTTAGTTTTAAATCCTGTGCAACTGAGATTTGAAAAAGACAGGCACAGATAGCAAAAGCAAAAATTCTTTTCATAACTAAACAGATCTTTCTTCTCTGATTTCTAATTCGGAAGTCAACACTTCATCTACTCTGTCACTTTTCTTTTCATTTATAAAAATAAAACAGATCAATGCAGCAAGGATCATCAAACCACCACCCACTTCAACCGCAAGCAGCCTGTCATTGTTCAAAACATTTTTCATCAGCCATCCAAAACCCAATGAGGCAATGATTTCCGGCAACACTATAAAAAAATTAAAAATACCCATGTAGATGCCTACCTTGTCTTTAGGAAGTGATCCACTTAACATAGCGTAAGGCATGGATAATATGCTGGCCCAGGCAATGCCCACGCCGGTCATGCAGCCATACAGCATATATTTATTCGTTACCCAACTAACGCTTATTAAACCTACTGCTCCGCAAAGCAGGCAAAGCGAATGTGTCAGTTTCCTTCCCAATTTATCTGCAATGAAAGGTAGTACCAGGGCAAATAAAAATGTAACAACACTGTAGTAGGCAAGGGTAAGGCTTCCAAAATCGGCACCTTTTGCATACACAGGATCGCTGGCATCGGTGCCATGAAAAACATTCACAGCAACCGCGGTGGTATAATAAAACCACATTAAAAAAAGTCCGGGCCAGGTGAAGAATTGCACCAGCGAAACCACTTGCATCCGCTTAGGCATGTTAGCCAATGCACTAAAAATTTCTTTTGCGCCTCCACCAAAACCTTTATTAGACTCTTCTGCTTTTTGTTTAAGATCGAGATCCGCAGGCGGATATTCTTTTGAAGTAAATACAGTATAAAAAACGGCTGCTAAAAAAAAGAAAGCCCCTGTGTAAAAAGATAATCTCACGTTTTCAGGAATAGAACCTTTTTCAGCCGTGTTTTGAAAATGGAAAATATTTTTGAATATCCAGGGCAAAGCCGAAGCAATGCTACCTCCTAGTCCAATCATAAAACTTTGCATGATGAAGCCTCTGTTCACCTGCGAATCCGGAAGTTTGTCTGTAACAAAAGCCCGGAACGGCTCCATCGATACGTTTCCAAAAACATCCATTACCCAAAGTAGCCCAGCCGCCATAAACAACGTGCTGCTGTGTGGCATAAAGATCAGAGCGATGGAACTGAGTATGGCGCCAATCATAAAATAAGGTCTTCTTCTGCCCCACTTTGGGTGCCAGGTTCTATCGCTCATGTAACCGATGATTGGTTGTACTAATAAACCAGTAAGCGGTGCGGCTAAAAATAAAAGTGGGATCTGATCAGGATTGGCTCCTAAATTTTCATAGATGCGCCCCATGTTGGCTCTTTGCAAATCCCAGCCAAACTGGATTCCAAAAAATCCAACACTCATGTTGATGATCTGCGAAAGACTAAGCTTAGGTTTAGCTATTGCACCGGCAGATAAAGTGGACATAGAAGCCATAAGCAATCATTAGAATTTGATTGCCGGAAGTTAATAAGTAAAACTGAATAATGTGTTTTTGTTACACAATTGTTTCGTTAAGCAGCAATTGACAAAGAATGATCAAGTCTACAATAGTCACTTGTCACTGCGTTCTTTACTCTATCCACCAATACTAAATCCATTGGGCACTACAGCGCCTTTTTTTAATACAACGATACCGTCTTTCACGGTGTATAATGGAGAGTCGCCATCTTCAATATGTTCGCCGCCGATGATACGCACATCATCACCAATGCGACAATTTTTATCAATGATGGCATTTTGAATCGTGCAGCGGCTACCAATACCCAGTTGTGGAATGCCATGTTCAATATCTACGGCAATGTCTTCAAGTGTTTCGTAGTAATCGCTACCCATCATGTAGGTATTTATTAAAGTAGTATCGTGCCCTATGCGTGAACGAATGCCAATAACTGCATTTTCAATGTGCGCAGCATTTATAATACAGCCGTCTGCAATAACACTGTGATCTAACCTGGTGCCGCTGATTTTTGCTGGCGGCAACATGCGGGCACGGGTGTAAATTGTGCGTGTATTGTCGAATAAATTAAATTCCGGAAGTTCTTTGGTTAACCCTATATTGGCGTGAAAAAAAGCTGGAATATTTCCAATGTCTTCCCAATAACCTTCGTACTGATAGCTGGCTACCTTGTATTTGCCAATAGATTGCGGAATAATCTCTTTACCAAAATCGGCAGCGTCTTTAAATTCATTTTGCAGTAAGTCAAATAAAAGCTGGCGGTTGAACAAATAAATTCCCATCGAAGCCAGGTACTCTTTCCCTTTGCTACGCATTTCCTCGCCGGTATCGCTAACCCAGTCTTCCAACCCCGTTTTTGGTTTTTCAACAAAAGACGTGATCATGCCGTCTTCCGTTTTTAAAATGCCAAATTCAGATGCTTCTTTTTTTGTAACAGGAATGGTGGCCAAAGTAACATCGGCGCCTTTTTCTTTATGGTGTGCCAGCATTTCACCAAAATCAATTTGATATAATTGATCGCCGGAAAGAATGAGAATGTATTCGCTATCGAACGGGGCAATATGCCGAAGTCCCTGGCGAACAGCATCTGCCGTCCCTAAAAACCAGGTTGGGTTATCAGGTGTTTGCTCCGCAGCCAGGATATCTACAAATGCTGAACTGAAAGCACTGAAATGGTACGTGTTTTTGATGTGCCTGTTCAACGATGCAGAATTGTACATCGTTAATACAAACATGCGGGTAATGCCCGAGTTTAAACAATTAGAAATAGGAATATCTACCAACCGGTATTTGCCGGCTATAGGCACTGCGGGTTTTGAACGGCTTGCCGTTAGCGGGTATAATCTTGTTCCTGCACCTCCTCCCAAAATAACTGATAACATTTGCTTGCTCATAGTTCTTCAATTTATAAATAATTACTCAGGCTGAAATTAAGAATCTTGTTTTAGAATTTCATGAAGATCGAATTAAGTTTTTATAATACCGGCTTTTGTGCTACTGTCATCGTTCCTTGCGTCGCACTCTTGTACGTTCATTATTTCTATTCAGCATTATTCTACCACCGTTTCTGTTTATAACAATCGGCTAATCAGATTCCTGGTGCCATGGAATGACAAGCAAAAAAACGTTCAATAGTGTTCAGAATGATGAAAGGAGCGCCGCAACGGACGTTTCATAGTAGTGCATGGCCCGGTACATGAAAAAATCCTCAAAGAACTTTAAATCATTTGCCCACTAACTGATCAACTTATCACTGCAAGGATTCGTACAAGTTGATATAGTCCTGCGCAGAACTATCCCATGAATGATCGATGTGCATCATGTAACTGCGCATCCAGTTGTATAAATCTTTTTTGTTGTTATAAAGGTCAATAGCCCGTCCAACTGAGTAAGTGATATCGTTTACATCAGCATTATTAAAACGAATGCCATAACCTTGCCAGTCGCCAAAATCTTTTACTGTGTCCTTCAGCCCGCCTGTGCTTCTCACCATAGGTACCGTACCGTAGCGCAATGCATACATTTGATTAAGGCCACAAGGCTCTACACGGCTGGGCATTAGTAAAAAATCGGAACCTGCATAAATCAAATGACTCAGCGCTTCGTTATAACCAATGTAAGTGCTTACGTAGCCACCTAATTGGTGCTTTACTTCTTCCAACCTGTTTTCCACATGCGCTTCGCCGGAGCCAAGAATTAAAAAATTAGCAGCGCCGTGGTGCTGATAAATTGAATTGCGGATGGCGTCGGGCAACACATCGGCTGCCTTCTCTCCTACCAGTCGTCCAATAAAAGAAATAAGCGGTTTATCCGGATCAAGACCAAATTGTGCAGCCAACTCTTTTTTGTTTTTGCGCTTCCCTTCTTTCACCAAATGCTCGTCGTAATTTTTAATGAGATAATTATCTTTTGTAGGATTCCAAACATCGGCGTCAATACCATTTAAAATGCCAATGCTTTTTCCTTGTTCGTATTGCATCAGGTTTTCTACGCCATTAGCAGAATGTCGCAATTCATTCAAATAACTTGGGCTTACAGTTGTAACCTTCCATGCGCATTTTACTGCAGAAGCCAGGGGATTGATATTATGATCCCAATCGAGTAGTCCCCATTTATAAACATCGTAGGGCGGCAACAAATAATATTTGTCCCAGCCAAACTGCCCCTGGTATTGGGCATTGTGAATGGTGAACACTGTTGGTATAGATGCTAAATGGTTGAAGGCGTAAGCATATTTAATGAAAAAAGGAATCAGCCCCGTGTGGTGGTCGTGGCAGTGAATAATATTGGGTTTGTGTGCCCATTTACTGATCCAGTCGCATACGGCAATTTGAAAAGCAACGAATCTTTCCGTATCGTCATCGTAACCATAAATCTT
>JBQCJM010000160.1:0-2049 GCA_051952715.1 Flavisolibacter sp. | reverse complement strand
ATTGTTTTATTGAAGCCATTGTATGACAGCATTACAGGAGAACAATTAATTCTTTCCCTGTCCAACTATTCCATGTTAGAAATATTGTTTTTCGTACTGTTAGGAACCATACTTATTTCCGGCATTTATCCTGCAATGTTATTATCATCGTTCAATCCTTTAGGCGCAGTGCGTGATAAAAGTTTTTTGGGTATTAAAATGTCTTCATTCAGAAAATCATTAGTCGCTCTTCAATTTGCCATCTCGTTCATATTGCTAGTGGGCACAATTGTAATGGGAAAGCAAATGGCCTATATAAGCAATAAAGATTTGGGTTATGATAAGAATTATGTTTTTACTGTTTCATTCCCCAAAGAAGCAACGAAAAGTACTGATGCAATAGAAAATGAATTATTATCACAAAAGGGGATCTTAAATGTTTCATTTTGCAGCGCAAGCGACATTACCAATGTAACAGAGGTTTCGGGAGATATTAGTTGGGATGGAAAAAAAGATAATGTTCCGTTTCTGCTTTGGCGCGTACAGGCAGATAAAAACTTTATACCTACAATGAAGTACCAGTTTATTGCAGGAACCAATTTTACGGGAACGCCTTCTTACTATAATAAATATATTTTGAATGAAACTGCTGTGAAAGCTATGGGTTTAAAACCTCCTTATGTCGGAACAAAAATTGGCTACGGGACTGCTGATGGAGAAATATCAGGTGTTGTAAAAGATTTTAATTTCAAATCGCTGAAAGATCCTGTTGCGCCTTTGATCATAAGAACGTCTGGGTTGAAAAACATTTTATATGTACGCACAACAGGTGCCGGCGCGCAGGCAGCCATCAAAGCCGTAGCATCGCAGTATAAAAAATATGCAGGCAACGCACCCTTCTCTTACGATTTTCTTGATAAGGCTTTCGAATCGCATTATCAATCACAACAGCGTACAGGCACGCTGTTTACCACTTTCGCAGCGATAGCTATTTTTATTTCATGTCTTGGTTTGTTTGGATTAGCCACTTATACGGCGCAGGTAAAGACAAAAGAAATCGGCATCAGAAAAGTGCTCGGCGCAAGTGTTGGCAGCGTTGTACAATTGATCAGTAAAGATTTTTTGAAATTGGTACTTATAGCCACTGTAATTGCGACACCGCTGGCTTACTGGTCAATGAACAAATGGCTGCAGGGCTTTGCCTATAGAACGAATATAGGTTTGGGAACCTTTGTGCTTGCGGGAATTATTGCTGTTCTGATCGCCATAATAACCGTAAGCTTCCAGGCGATAAAAGCAGCAGTGGCGAATCCCGTGGAGAGTTTGAGGAGTGAATGAGATAAAAATGTGAAAATGAAAAAACACGATAATTACCTGCCGGCAGGTAAACTTGTTTACTGTTTCACAAGTTTTATAAAAAAAGTTATATCAAACTAAATCAAAAATCATTACATCATAAATCCTAAATCGATTTTTATGTTTATAAATTATTTTAAAACTGCATTCCGGAATATGAGAAAGAATAAATTGTTTTCTTTCATCAATATTTTTGGCTTATCACTCGGCATTGCCACATGTTTCATCATTATGATGTATGTGCAAAATGAATTGAGCTTTGACCGCTTTAATAAAAACAGCGACAGAATAGTACGGATTGTTTTTAAGGCCGACATCAATGGTGGAAAAATTTTTGAAGCCAATGTAATGCCTCCCGTAGCCCAGACCATGAAAAACGACTACCCTGAAGTGCAGGATGCTACAAGGTTACAGGTGGGAGGTACGCAAAAAATAACCTACCAAAACAAAACCTTTAAGGATGATCAAATGGCTTTTGTTGATCCGAATTTTTTCAGCATTTTCACGCTGCCGCTTATTGAAGGTGATGCAAAAACAGCATTGCAACAGCCCAACTCAATTATTATTTCAAAAACGATTGCGAAAAAATATTTTGGCGATGAGGAGCCTTTGGGGAAAACTTTAGTCTTCCCTGACAATAAAAATGTTTCTTTTAAAATAACGGGCGTAATGGACAACGTGCCTGAAAATTCACATTTTCATTTTGATTTGTTT
>JBQCJM010000159.1:0-18837 GCA_051952715.1 Flavisolibacter sp. | reverse complement strand
TATTTACCGCATAGTCCATTGAAGCGGGGTCACCGGGACCGTTGCTGATAAAATAACCTGCAGGATTAAACGCTTTCAATTCCGCTAAAGATGTTTTGGCGGGAAATACTTTTACATGTGCGCCGCGATCAACCATGCATTGCAAAATATTTCTTTTAGTGCCGTAATCAAGAACAGCAATTTTTATAGGAGAAGCCGGGTCGCCCAATTCGTAAGGCACATTAGTGCTTACAATAGAAGCCAGCTCAAGCCCTGACATATCGGGCACTTCTTTCAATTTATTTTTCAGCACTTCTGCATCTAAAATTTCAGAAGAGATAATGCAGTTCATGGCGCCTTTACTGCGAATATGTGTTACGAGAGCTCTTGTATCCACACCTTCTATGGCAACAATATTTTGCTTCTTCAAATATTCATCCAAAGAACTTTGCGCCATTCTGCGTGAAAACAATTCTTCCAGGTTTCTCCCTATCAAGCCCTTGATCTTAATGCTATCGCTTTCCACGTCAAAGTCAGCTACGCCATAGTTTCCAATATGAACTGTGTTCATAATTAATACTTGTCCGTAATAGCTGGGATCGGTAAAAACCTCCTGGTAGCCGGTCATGCCCGTATTAAAACAAATTTCGCCGCCTGTTGTACCAATAGCGCCAAAAGCTTTACCGTAGCAGGTTGTGCCATCTTCTAAAACTAAAATTGCTTGTGTAGTCATTTTTAAAACAAATTGCGCAAAAATAAAGAAGCATTTCAATAAAAAATTAATTTAGTTAGCCAAATATCTTATATGACACACAAATGCTTGATTGTTTGGGTTATCAGTAAAGAAAATATATATAACATCCCAGAAAACGTTAAGAAAATCAAAGCAGAAATTGAAAATACTTCAGGCTCAATAGAATTTTCTGAATCATCTGTAGATCTTAGATTCAATTATGAAGGTTATGGATATTCTATCTGTTTTAAACATCTGATCCAAAACATTTATGAAGGACAAATCCTTAATGATAATCAAAGTTGGGGATTAGCAACACTTCACCTTTATAGCTTTGAAAACAAATACTTAGGTAGACTAGAGTGGAAACTTGAAAATTATGAATGCGACGCTTTCTTAATAATTGAGCCTTCTTAAAAAATAAAAAAGGCAAGATTAAAAAATCTTGCCTTGATATATGAAACATGCAATCATTAGCTCGGTTGTTCTTCTGTTGCTTCTGGTTGAGTTGTTTCAGGTGCAGTTTCTTCTGCCTTCGCAGCAGGTGTTTCTGCGGTCTTCTTTCTTGTACCACCGGCACGGCGTGTTCTCTTCGCTCCTTCTTTCTTCTCCGTTTTGCCCTTACCATAGATTTCGTTAAAGTCAACGAGTTCAATCATGGCCAATTCGGCATTATCACCAGGGCGGGTTCCTAATTTGATAACTCTTGTGTAACCACCTGGACGGCCGGCAACTTTTTCACTAATAGTTGAGAACAACTCAGTAACTGCAGCTTTATCTTGCAAATAGCTGAATACTACACGGCGTTGGTGTGTTTCATTCTTTTTGCTTTTTGTGATCAATGGCTCAATAAAAACCCGCAGTGCTTTTGCCTTTGCCAAAGTAGTAACGATGCGCTTGTACTGAATTAACTGACAAGCTAAATTGCTTAACAACGCTTCGCGGTGTGCTTTTGTACGACCGAGGTTGTTGATTTTGTCTCCGTGACGCATGACGTTTTAAAGTTTGGAGTTTGGAGTTTGGAGTTTGGAGTTGATGTCCTAAGAACAATCAATCTCCTCGACTACAAGCTTCAAACAGTGATTAAATATTCGAGTGCACCGTGTCAAGGAATTGCACTCTACTTTCTATTTGTTTAAAGAACCAATTAATAATAAAAGTTACTCCGACCTAAGTCTCCCCTTCAGGGGGATTAATAATCGTCTTTATCAATACCAAGTTTGCCCAAATCCATTCCAAAGTGCAAACCTCTTTCATTCAGCACTTGCTCGATCTCAGATAGAGATTTTTGTCCGAAGTTTCTGAATTTCATCAGGTCTTCCTGTTCGTATTGAACCAGTTCGCTTAAAGAATTGATCTTGGCAGCTTTCAAGCAGTTAAAGGCACGTACAGAAAGATCAAGATCTTCCAGTGGCGTCTTCAACACTTTACGCAATTGTAAAGTTTGCTCGTCAACAATATCTTCTTTCTTTTCTTCCTTACTGTCGAATGTGATGTTTTCATCCGTAATGATCATCAGGTGTTGAATCAAAATACGGCTGGCTTGCTTCACTGCTTCTTCAGGGTGAATGGTACCATCTGTAGAAACATGCATTACTAATTTTTCGTAGTCGGTGCGTTGTTCTACACGGGTATTTTCAATGGTGTATTTCACATTTTTAATTGGCGTGTAAATAGCATCAACAGGAATGAAGCCAAGCGGTGCATCTTTTGGTTTGTTCTCCTCAGCAGGAACATAACCGCGACCTTTTCCGATAGTGATTTCTATATCCAGCTTAGAAGAATTGTCCAAAGTGCAGATGAGTAATTCCGGATTCATGATCTGGAAAGACTGTGTTCCATCAGCAAGCATAGCCGCCGTAAACTCAGTTCTGTTCTTTATTGCCAATGTGATCTTTTCGCTTTGTACATCGTGGTCAACGATCTTTTTTAAACGAACCTGTTTCAGGTTCAAAATGATCTCTACCACGTCTTCAGAAACTCCGTTGATCGTAGCAAATTCATGCTCCACACCCTCAATGCGAACACCGATGATTGCGTAACCTTCTAATGAGTTCAGCAATACACGGCGTAAAGCATTTCCGATAGTAACGCCATAACCTGGCTCTAACGGACGGAATTCGAACTGCGCTTCGAAGTCAGTTACTTTTTGAAGAACGATTTTGTCGGGCTTCTGAAAATTTAAAATTGCCATTTGTTATTTCAGATTTAAAGGTTTTAATGTTAGGTGAAACGTCAAACGTCAGATGTGAAAGCAAGACCCATTGTCCGCCGTTTCACTCCTCACGTCTCACTATTATTTAGAATACAACTCGACGATCAGCTGCTCTTTAATATTTTCCGGAACACTTTCTCTTTCCGGATAAGTAATGAAAGTTCCCTGGAACTCAGTTTCATTATAATCTACCCATGTGAACTTTGGATTACGGCCACGAATTTGGCTTGTAACCGCTGTATTGTCTTTTGATTTATCTTTCAAAGACACAATATCACCTGGCTTTAACTGGAAAGAAGGAACGTTTACCACTTCGCCATTTACCATTACGTGTTTGTGGCTTACTAACTGGCGTGCAGCCGGACGAGAAGGAGCAATACCCATGCGATAAACAATATTATCCAAACGGGCTTCCAATAATTTAATCAAATTTTCACCGGTAACACCTTTACGACGAGAAGCTTCTTCAAAGGTTTTGCGGAATTGCTTTTCCAAAATACCGTACGTGTATTTGGCTTTTTGCTTTTCACGTAACTGAAGGGCATATTCACCCAAAGTTTTGCGCTTTTTTTGTGCGCCATGCTGACCTGGAGGGTTGCTGTTTTTATCCAGCCATTTACCATTACCAAGGATTAACTCACCGAATTTGCGGGAGATTTTGGTCTTAGGACCATTGTAACGTGCCATAATTGTTTATTCATTTCCGCTTTTTTGTACCGGTGCGTTCATCTGTAAAAACGGTAAAAATTAATGAAGCACCCTTTAATTAAATGAATAGCGCTTGGCTATGTATGTCTATTGCTGATGTCTGATGTAAATTCACAAATCAGACATCCACATCACAAATTCTTATACTCTTCTCTTCTTAGGAGGACGGCAACCATTGTGAGGCAATGGCGTTACGTCTTTGATCATAGTTACTTCAATACCTGATTGAGCAAGGGCACGAATAGCACCTTCTCTACCAGCACCAGGACCTTTTACAAACACATCTACTCTTTTTACGCCAGCATCAAGTGCTACTTTCGCAGCATCTGACGAAGCCATTTGCGCAGCATAAGGCGTGTTCTTTTTAGAACCCTTGAAACCCATTTTACCAGCACTTGCCCAGGAAATTACCTGGCCTTGCTTGTTGGTAATACTGATGATCAGGTTGTTAAACGTAGCGTTGATGTGGGCATCGCCATAGGCATCAACCTTTACAATTCTTTTTTTAGCGGCGGCTTTGGCGCTCTGCTGACCTTTACCACCTGCTTGTGCTTTTGCCATTTTACTTAGGTAATCTTTAGTTTTTAATTATTCTTTCTGCTTTACAAAAAGAACCTGGATCAATCCTCCTCCTGCACCTTGGTATCCGTAACTGATCCAGAGAAACTGGTGCATATAAAACGCAAAAGGCTCAAGATACAAGAAACAAGGTTTAAGCTTAGTTGCTCATCCTTGCGCCTTGATGCTTGCGCCTTAGAGTTTATTTCTTAGCTACTTTCTTTTTACCTGCAACCGTTTTACGTTTTCCTTTACGTGTACGGCTGTTGGTTTTTGTACGTTGGCCTCTTACCGGCAGTCCTTTACGATGGCGAAGGCCACGGTAACAGGCAATGTCAAGCAAACGCTTGATGCTCATTTGCACTTCTGAACGCAATTGTCCCTCTACCTTAAATTCATTGGTAATGGTGTTACGAATGTTGTTCAGATCTTCATCATTCCACTCATTTACTTTCTTGCTACGGTCAATACCATGCTTGTCAAGAATGTAGCGGGCAGTAGCAGGTCCAATACCAAAGATATAGGTAAGACCGATTTCGCCTCTTTTGTTTTTGGGTAAGTCAACGCCGGCAATACGAGCCATAATTATGTACGATTTTTACGATTTTAGATTTAAGATTATTATCCTTGTCTTTGCTTAAAGCGGGGATTCTTTTTGTTTATTACATAAAGACGACCCTTACGACGTACAATTTTGCAGTCGGCGCTTCTTTTTTTAATGGATGCTCTAACTCTCATTGTTTTTTGTTTTGAGCTTTGAGATTTCAGCTGCAAGCCCCGAGACTTTCGGCTCGCAGCTCACGGCTCATAGCTCGCAGCTATTCTTATTTATAGCGGAAAATGATCCTTCCTCTCGACAAATCGTAAGGGCTCATTTCCACGCCTACTTTATCTCCTGGCAAAATCCGTATGTAGTGCATTCTCATTTTCCCTGAGATGGTAGCCAGAATTTCATGTCCGTTTTCAAGCTTTACTCTGAACATAGCATTAGATAAAGCTTCTAAAATTGTTCCGTCCTGTTTAATTAATGGCTGTTTCGACATACAGAATTTGGGAGCGCAAAGATATAGGTATTCAGTTGAAAAAAGAAAAAAGAGCCGTTTTTGCGGCTCAAATAAAGGAATTTTCCAAAAATATTAAGAAGTTTAGCCTACGGCAACCGCCTCTAAAGGCACTTTTGTCATTTGAAGGTGATGATTTTGTAACTCGTGCACGTAGATGGGATGTTTAAAATGCCGGTGATCTTCACGATACCATATTTCCATGTTGGTATAATTGCCCGGATCATGCACCAAAATTCTGAAAGGACCTTTTTTGTATTTAACATCCCCCCCATTCTGCTCTTTTTCAAAGCCAAGTGTGTTCATCAGCTGGTGCTCCGTTAAAGGAACAGGTACAATATCTTCAGGCGCATACCAAAACTCCTGAATGCCGTTGTCAATACAGGCCATATTGTCCTCACGGGTTATTTCCACAACTATGCCTAACCGCTCCATGCCTTCATGTAGTACATGAACTACATCGCCTTCTTTTAAGTCTGAAATTTTTACCATAGCAAGTTTTTTTATTTTCAATTTACAAACTTTCTGAAGATTAAAATAAAAAGCGATGGTTTAAAGTAAGTTTAATAAATACTATAGATTATGTTCGTAAATATATTTGAGCAAAGAAGCTGTGTTATTGAAGTTTAACTTGTGCATAATGTTTTTGCGGTGCGTTTCAACCGTGTATACGCTTAAATAAAGCCTATCGGCAATTTGTTGATTGGTACAACCTTCCTTTAAAAGCTGAATGATTTCTCTTTCCCTTTTGGTCAGATCAAACTGTTTTAAAAAATTATCTTCTTTGCCAAAAGCATCTATACCTTTGGGCTGTTGATACGGGAAACAGGTATGATTATCCATGACAAGATTAATGGTTTGCAATAGTTCATCTTTGCTGCTGTTTTTAAGCAGATAACCATTCACTCCAAGTTGTTTTGCTTTTTCTATCAGATGATCTTCATTATAAGTGGAAAGAATAACAAGTTTAATAGCAGGATGACTTTGTTTTATGTAACGTGCTGCCTCCAGTCCGTTCATTTGCGGCATATTAATGTCAAGCAGAATTATATCAGCATTTTTCTTTTGCAGCAATTCCAGGAGTTCTTTTCCAGAGTTTGCTACATCAATAATTTCTATTTCAGGGATTTCATTTAAAAGAGATTGAAGGCCATTAATAAATAGTGTGTGGTCATCAGCTATTATGATTTTAATATTCCTCATGCTATTTGTTTATATGGAATCTGTATAATTGTTGTTGTGCCATATGCACCAGAATCTATGTTCATTGTGCCATTCAAAAAGTTTACCCGTGACCGTATGTTAGCTAATCCAATACCGTCAGATGGCGTAGATGGAAATCCTTTACCGTTATCTTCCGACATAATCTCTAAATAGTTTTCATGATAAATTAATTGCAAAGTGGCTTCTGTAGCCTTTGAATGTTTTAAAATGTTAGAAGCAAGTTCCATAGCAATACGGTAAATCATTAATTCGTCCTGCTTCGAGAAATAAGTTTTTTTTCCAGTTGAATGAAAATGAAATTGCAGATTATTTTCTGTGCTAAGGCGCTGGCAGTGACCCGCCAATAAATTATCTAATAGCGTGGTTTCAAATTCAGGTGGCATTAAATTGTGTGCAATACTTCTTGCACTTGCAGAAGCACTATCAATTAATCCAATCAACACTCCCGCCCTTTCATCCGGAAGGCTAAAGCTGTTAAGGGTCATTTTCAGAGCCGCAAGGTTGCCTCCTAGTTCATCGTGCAGGTCTTGTGCTATTCTTTTTTGCTCTGCTTCCTGCACCTGCACCATTTGCCTGGCCGTTTGTATTTGTTGCCATTCCAGCCTTTCTTTCAACACTTCCTTCTCCACTTTATATTGATTGTATCTGTACATCAGCCCATAGGAAATGATTACAACCTCCGCCACCAGCCCTATTTCGAAAAGTGAAGGTGGAAACATGTAGGCTTCTGCCCCTATAAAAAGCCCTCTTGCAGCTATTCCGACAATAAAAAGAAATTGTCCTGTTAAAATAAATAGTGCTGGTTTAAAGCCCTTGTAAAAACTATAACAACAGGCAATAATAATGACAAACAAAGAAAGCAAACCTGTTTTATTAGCCCATTCAAAAAGAAAGAATTCTATTGTATAATCGGGCTGATAATAAAAGATAATAAACTCTGCTGCTGCTGTAAAGAAAGCCGACCATTTTAGAAAGGACATTAACTTGTATAACCAACGTGCACTTTTTATGTTTATGAGAAAGGTTTGCACCACTACTAATAAAAAGCCAACAGCCAAAGTAGCCACTGCGCCCATGTAGGTACTGCGATAGCCGGCAATAGAATCAAGCCCTAAAAACTCAGCACCCAATCCTTCATTTTTTATAAGGAAAAACAAAATGGTAATTATATACAGAGCGTACCATAAATGGATCTTCTCCCTGATAGAAAAATATAAGTATAGATTGAAAATAAAGAAAAGAAAAAGTAATCCTGTAATGATGCCAAATAAAAAATAAAACCTGTGTTCAAACAATCGCAACTTGTGCGGTTCGGCTAAAACAAAAGCGATGGATTTATAGGCATGGCTTTCATCAATTCGAATATAAAATGTACTGGTGTCATGCGGAGAGAGTGAAACCGGGAATGCATGATGAGCAAAGGGATAAGGCCTTTTTGAAAACGGATATCGGTAACCAGATTTTCCTAAGGATGTCCAGAGCCCACTATAGTTCTTCCATATTTCTACGTTTCGTATGCCTAATCCTCCCAAAAGCAAAACAAAGTCATGTGCTATTGTATCGCTGTTGTACAAAGTAAAACGATACCAATAATAATAAGGATCGTATCCCTTAAAAAGAACTTTATCATTTTTTAAAGGTTCAAATTTTTGTTGTGCTGATGGACTAAGAACGGAGTCGAGTGAAATAAGAGATGACGCTTGTAGCACCTCACTGTTCTTGTTTATAAACCAGTAACCTGAATCTGAGGATAGGCTGGCAATGTTGACAACCTGGCTTTTGCCCAACAGGGCGAAACATAATAAAATCAGCAACAGAGCTTCTCTTAAATACGACATATTGGCTTTGGTAAATAGAAAATTAGTGAATTGTTTTCACAAGGTCGCCATAGCGGTGCTGATAAAAAATACCAAATAGTTTGTATTGTTTTTAAGAATCTGCAAATGGAATATTTGTGTAGCTGGTTTTGACTTACACTTATACAAATCATGCATGACTTGTATAGGCAAAAAGCTAAAAAGGTTTTTTTACTACTTGTTTGCGATGGCAATGCTGTATAGGTTCGTGATACACTTCATTAAAATTTTATCCTTTAATAAAACCAAAATTCAATCTTCCATTGTATAAACTTGATACAGCCTGCTACAGTTGACTTCCGCTTTTGAATGATGAATTGTAGTATTTATAACCTCAAAAATAAAAATCATGAAATTAATCTTTGCAGCGTCAACGCTATGTTTGGGCCTGTTCTTTACTTTATCTGCAATGCGTCCTTTAAGTGTTCGCAATACCAAAACCCCTGAAATAAATAGCGATGGGGAGAATGGATTAATGTTAGCTGTTATAAAGGCATTGACTTCCGCACAAAAAAAGGAGATTATAATTCTTATGCCCCGAAATGGCTGTATTCTATACAGTTTAGAAACCGCTATTATAAAGAGTAAGCTTCAATTACTCCGTAAATGAACCTGGCGAAGATAACACACCTGACCACAGAAAACATATTGATGCCAGCGAAGCAAGTGACGTAACCGGAACACTTCTTTACAGCGCTAATGGCTGTCGTATTTTAATAAACAAAGTTCGGTTCGGTGATGACTATGAAGGAGATTTTGTTTCCTGCGATCAATAACAATCCTCTACGTATAAAAATCAGATCATGAAAAAAATATTCATTTTTAGTTTATTGCAACTTGTCTTTTTCTCCGTTTTTGGCCAGGCAGGCGACACCATTAATAAAAAAGTGATTGCGCAATTAGGTTATGTATCTGAATACGTAGATGGCGGAGGTTCAGGTCTTAATGGCATAGAAGCCCAGTTTAAATATCTATTTGGCAAACATCTGCTGGCAAAAAAAGGAACGCTTGGCGAAGCACTTTATGTGCATACCGGATTTACTGTCTTTACCGGCGCTTATTATTCCTTAAATCAGTTAACCGGCGGTATTGGTTTCACTTCTCCATTTTTAATTTCCTTTTTGCATATGGATTTAGGGTTACAAACGGCCTATTATTCCGGCAAGCTTGGCGAGGAAACGTGGACGGGCAAAAAGCTTGATTTCGGCTGGTATTTCGGCTTCTTTGTTCCCTTTGGCAGAAACGGCGCGGCCTATATAAAATATACGACCCCAGGTGGTATCTCCGGCTTGTCAGAAAGCAATGATTACATAGCACCCATGTTTATTGCAGGTGGTATTCAATTTTAATCTCAAAAACAAGTAAAATGAAAAAGTATTTATCCGCCTTTATTGCATTGATTTTTGCAAGCACTATTGTTGGTTGTTCAAAAACCGATGGAACGCCAAAATCGCTTGAAGAAATTTTAAAAAGAAATGAAGTTTATGGGGGCGGAGGTTCAGGAGGAGGATCAAATTCAAACCCTGGCGGAGGTGCACCGTCGGCTTACCAGGGTAGCAATGCTTCCATTGTTCATGAGCTATTGTCAAAAGTATCGGGCTGGCGTACACCTTCATGCGCTAATTGCAACGACGGCATTCCGCCAACAGTAAATGTTGGCACCAATTGTATAAGAGATACTTATGTTGCTGCCGCCGTCAATTATGCCTGGGCTGCGGAATCGTATTACAGACTAGGGGATACATCTAAAGCAGCAGCCATGATAAACCTTATGAGCCAAAACCTTCAATATGCAAGGAACTTATGCAGCAGCGCCCCAGGGGTTGGAGGTGGCGATTGTCTTACATTTTCAATTTATCCATGCTAAAGTTGTTAAGAACAATTTGATGATTCTAAAAAAATTCGTAATGAAAAATATAACACTTATTACAACGATCATTATTATATCATTTTCGGGTTGTTCCAAAAAAGATTCAAAAGATGATAACAATAGTGGCAATATTTCCGCTGCCGATAAAATTTCGGGAACCTTTAATGGCAGCGGAAAATACATGCCTGATAAAATAAACCTGGGGCTTGTTAAAGGTTGCAACTTACCGGTAAATTGGGAAAGCAATTTTAAAACTGGTGCTGCTACAGTCAATATTGCCAAGATCACCGATAGTACCGTAAAAATCAGTTTAACCGGCATATTTCCTCAAATTATTTATACCGGTGTTAAAGTAAAAACTAATGGCAATACAGTAGAATTTGGAAGCGGGTATTACGACACTAATTCAAAATTTTTAACCTTATCAACATTTACTCCTGGCTATTCTTATATCTCGGCAGGAGCAGGAGCTTGCCTCATTGGATTACCTTATTTATCTGGATGGAGTCCGCTTCTTGATAACAATTACTCATTTCAAACTATTGGTCACGCAGATTTTTCGGGAACAAAGCAATAATTATTTTTTGCGTTTATCAATAAAAAAACGAAAAATGAAAAAGTTTAAAGTTGCTTTATGTATTTGCATTGCGTTCAGTATTTACGTACAGTCCTGCAAAAAGGAAAGTAACCGCACTAACAATACAGATGGAGGAAATAATGACAATACTGATCTTCTTAAGGCTGTGAGCACTTCATTAAACAACAATGACAGCCTGCGCCAATTTGCTCAATTGTTCAAATTGATCTCGCTTGACAATGCTGATATTACGGATGGAATAACTGTTTTGGCTGTAACTAATAATGCTCTTATTAATCCGACAAATCCAGAAAGCTTAAAAGATTACATCATCAAAGGAAAGATTTCTGCTTCGGACCTTACCAATGGCAAAGTGTTTACAAGCATTACCGGAAAACAAATAACAATTACAGCACAAAATGGAAAAATATTTGCCAACGGTGTTATGATTTCTTCTTCACCAATTTCTAGCGCAGCTGAATATAGTGTATATGCTGCAGCTGGCTTTTATATTTCATGGCCGGCTACCTACGATGATCCCCACAAAAATGAGTATTACATTGAATACTACGAAAATGGAATCTATCATTCCTTAAATGGCCGAAGTATAACCTCGTGGCAATTTTTTAATTCCGATCATTTCCCTTCATCTGTAGCTGGCACTTGCAGCTATCCCACCTTCACCTCATACAGCAGCGGGCCTGCCCAGGCTTTAATAGCTTTTGTGTCAGACAATCCCTTTGCATTGCAAATCAATCGTAACAACCTTACAAGCGTACCCGTAGAAGGGAACTATAAATTATCTACATCTACGTTCAATGCATCACAAAATAAAAACACAGGCAATTGCAATCTTGTTATTGATGGTGCTGTATTTGGGTGCGACCTTGGCGATAAGGACAGTTATGTAAATGTTAGAATAACAGAAGTAAAGGTTGATCAGGATCTTGGCCTTGAAAAAAGAGGATACTATAAAGGCGAGTTTGATGCCATTCTTTACTACATGCCGCATGCTGGCGGCGCTATTGAAAAACGTGTTATGACCGGGGGACGGTTTATGGCGCCAATGGGCGGCAATCAAACCTCTTCCATAAATGGCACAGCACCCATAATAGATAGACTTAAAACTCTTACAACTGGAAAATGGTATTTTAGGCCTATTGTCGAAGCAGATCCTGATTATCCATCCTGCAATCTAGACGATTATATCGTATTCAGAACGAATGGCACTTGCGATTTTAAAGACGGCGCTAACACATGCCCTGACGATATAAACGAAATTGACCATGGTGATAACATTCCCTGGGCTTTAACCAATAATCAAACAACGATCGATATTAATTCTGGCGGTATAATTTTTCAAATCATTCACATTTCAGATAGTGCTCTTGTAGTGAGTGATGGTGGAAGGACAGGAACGTTTACGCATGGAAATTAATGTATCGGATTAAGCATACAATTACTGCCAACTATCGCCTAAGAATTGTTCTCCAGATAATAAGACTTCAAAATATAGTACAGGTAATGACAGTTAAAAACCAAAGTAAACATCAATGAAACAAAAACGATTCTTCTTTTTAACAGTATTGCTTTTAGGCATTACGCATCTTCAGGCGCAAACTGATTCCCCCACAGTTGATAGCTCCATGAATAACACCATTCCGAACCTGAAACAAAAACAGCCTGCCAATTTTATTAAGTTCAATCTGTTGGGCATCCTTTTAAAAAATTATTCCATCCAATACGAAAGAGTACTGACGAGAAAAATTTCGTTTGTTGTTGCTTACAGAACCATGCCCCAAACAACCATTCCTTTCAAAAATCAAATTGTGAAGTTGGTAGGAGATGATGATCCCGACACCAAAGAAACGATTGAAAAATTAAGGATCAGCAATTATGCTATTACTCCCGAAATAAGGTTTTACTTAAGCAAGAAAGGCTACGGACAGGGATTTTATATAGCACCATTTTACCGTTATGCCAGCTTTAATACAAACAATGTGACAGTTCATTATGAAGACAATGCCGGAAATCAAAGCTCCATCAGCCTTTCAGGAAAACTTACCACTAACACCGGAGGAATATTATTTGGCGTTCAAAAAAGTTTAGGCAAGCATGTATGCCTCGACTGGTGGCTATTTGGCCCTCACTATGGCAACGGTATAGGGAATTTTACCGGAACTCCTGATAAACCGCTAACGCAAGATGAACAAACCGATTTAAAACAGCAGTTAGATGATATAGACATTCCACTAACCAACAAAACGGTAACAGTAACAGCCGGCAGCGCTTCGTTAAAACTTGACGGTCCATGGGGAGGACTGAGAATGGGCTTGTCAATAGGTGTAAGTTTTTAACTGAATCTATAGAAAACATAATTCGTGGCGAGGATAATTGAAAAATTTCTATCACTTTTCGAAGTTTCACACAATGCAGCATAAAAAAGCTCTCACATCTTTCCGAAGATTGAGAGCTTTGAATTTCAAAAAAATAACCAACTATCCCTCTTACGCTTTGAGATAAGGTTATTCTGCCCAACTCATCACGTAATCACCATTCTCTATTTCCAAAGCCTGCTTCGTTAACATCAAAGGGTGAAAAGTATCAACCATTACGGCAAGCTCTTTGGTTTCTTTGGCGCCAATACTTTTTTCCACTGCGCCTGGATGCGGTCCATGCGGAATGCCTGCAGGGTGCAAAGTGATCATACCTCTTGTAACATTTTTGCGGCTCATAAAATCGCCGTCGACATAATATAATAATTCATCACTGTCGATGTTACTATGATTGTATGGCGCAGGAATGGATTGTGGATGATAATCGAAAAGCCTGGGCACAAAACTGCAAACCACAAAATTGTTCGCTTCAAAAGTTTGATGCACAGGTGGCGGCTGGTGCACACGGCCTGTTATAGGTTCAAAATCGTGAATGGAAAATGCAAAAGGATAGCAGCAACCATCCCACCCTACCACATCAAAAGGGTGAGCCGCATAGTGAATATTATATAATACGCCTTTCTTTTTAGTCCTTACCTTAAAATCGCCCTTTTCATCGTGTGTTACTAAATTTTGCGGTGCCCTGATATCTCTTTCGCAATAAGGCGAATGTTCTAACAATTGGCCATATTTGCTTAAGTACTTTTTGGGAAAGCGAATAGGACTGAATGATTCAACAATAAATAACCGGTTGTTTTCTTCATTAAAATGAACCTGATAAATAGTGCCTCTTGGAATTACCAGGTAATCGCCGTAGCCGAACGTAATTTCTCCGTACATGGTTTTTAATATGCCGCTTCCTTCGTGTACAAAAATCATCTCATCGGCATCTGCGTTTTTGTAGAAGTAATCCGTAAGACTTTCTTTTGGCGCAGCCAGCACAATATGCAGATCATTATTTACCAGAACCGGTACACGACTTTCTAAAAAATCATTTGCCGGTTTGATGTTAAAGCCTTCAAAGCTGCGATGGCTCAGCATTTTTTCTTCTGCAATTTGTGGCGCAATGTTAACAGGCTTTTCCGTTTTAATAATTTGGGTTGGCGGATTGATATGATACAGCAAAGAGGAGTCGTTGGAGAAGCCTTCAGTGGAAAATAATTGTTCGGAATACAAGCCACCATCCGGCTTGCGAAATTGCGTATGACGTTTGTGAGGGATGTGTCCTAATTTATGATAATATGGCATGAGAAAAGTTTGAGGTTTGGAGTTTGAGGTTTGAAGTTGTTAAACCCCTGTCTTATCAATTACTGCTGTTTCCGGAAAGTTCAAGAGTAGCCAGCAGAAATACATACTTCCATTTCCGCTTGTCTATCCAGTAAATAAAGTTGCGATGAAAAGGCATAGCATATTGTTTGCCTTATAAAATTAGGCTTATTAAGAATAGAAAGAAGACATTTCACTTCCCTTATCAATGGCTTTATAGCCAGCAATCCGGAAATGATTTACGTGAATACTATGTATTCTTCAATCAGACTTGTTACCTGCTTATTTGCTTTATTCTTCTTTCCTTTTTTCTTTTAAAACAGCCAGGCGTTTTTTTCCGTGAACCAAAATTTTCAGCGTTCTGCGTTTTAATGAAATAGCTACGCTTTCTTCGTGTTCATCCAGACCATGCCGGTAAGAAGATAAAATATCTTTGTAAGAAAGAATGCCAATGACCTTGTTATCGTTATAAGAAATGACAGGCAACACATCAACATTCTCCCTGGCCATCATTTCCACGGCGGTTTTCAAAGTATCGGCGTTGGTAATAGCGACCGGTTTTCTTTTAATCAGCGTTCCAACGGTATTGGTTACCGGGTGGTGCATACTGAAGATATTGGAAGAGCTGACAATGCCTTTAAACCCGCCTTCTTTGTTGGCAACTATATAATAACTGCATTGCTGCACTTTTGCATTTTGCAACCACTCTCTTACTTCTGCAATTGTAGTATCGTAACCAAGAACAGTTCCATTTTCTTTTGTTACCTGCTGTACCGTGATCTTATCTAAAATGTCGGGCTCATACGAATGCGGTGTTTTTACGCCGCGACGGGCAATCTTTTCTGTCATGATGGTGTTTTCCATCAATAAAAATGACACTACATAAGACGCAATACAAGCTGCCAGCAAAGGCAACAAGGCATTGGCTTGTCCCGTAGTTTCTATAGCAAATATGATGGAAGTGAGCAATGCCCTTGAGGCGCCGGCAAACATGGCCGACATGCCAATTAAAGCCGCCAGCGGCAGCGTAAGACCTGTATTAGGAAACAGCGCAATAGTAGCCATGCCTAATAAAGTTCCCGTGGCGCCGCCTATAGTTAGCAAAGGTGCCAGCGTTCCACCCGATGTGCCGCTTCCTAAAGCCACAGCCCAGGAAATAAATTTCATAATGCAAAGCGATAAAACAATTTGCATAGCCTCTTTACCTGAAAGAATATCAGTAATGTTATCGTAACCAACGCCCAACGTTCGCGGAGCGAAATAACCCACCACACCTACTACTATTCCACCAATAGCCGGCCACCACATCCAATGAACAGGTAGCTTTTCAAAAACGTCTTCAATAAAATAAACGATCTTGGTAATACCAGCAGATAAAAGGCCTATCAATAAGCCAATAACACTGTAAGCCGCCAATGCTGTGTTGGTGGGTACTTCAACAAAAGGCATAGGAAAAACAGGACCGGCTTCAAACAACAGGTGATGGCCTGCCGAGCCTGTGATGCAAGCTAAAGCAACAGGTATGATGGAGCGGGGAGAAAACTCGAATAGCAATAATTCAATAGCCAAAAATATTGCGGCAATGGGGCTTCCAAAAATGGCCGACATACCTGCTGTAGCACCTGCAGCCAATAATATCTTTCTCTCGTAAGAACTTATTTTCAATAATTGTCCAAGCGTAGAACCTAATGCACCGCCGGTGGCAATGATAGGGCCTTCCGCACCAAATGGCCCTCCGGTACCAATAGATACTGCAGAAGAAATGGGTTTTAAGTAAGTAATGGAAGGCCTGATCTTACTTTGATTTGTCAATATCTGCTCCATGGCTTCGGGTATGCCATGACCACGAATGGCTTTTGATCCATACAAAGCCATTAACCCAACAATAACACCACCAATGGCAGGCACAACGATCACCCAAAGACCGTAAGTGTTTGTAGCCGGGCTTGCTGCATCGAAAGAAAACTGGTGATGAAAGGAAAGATTGACAATAAGATTAATGAGGTAAACCAAAAACTTGGCAATAAAACTGATGCATATGCCTACGATAACAGCCAATAGGGAAATAAACAAAAGCCTGCTTTTATCTGCCGAAAGAATGGGACTTCCATCCTGCTCGCTAATTGTTTGATCCAAAGAAACTGAAATAGGAATACCGTTTTGTGCCAGGGGTTTTTGTTTCATTACGTAAGAAAATTTTATTCTAATTTTTATTGTTTTGCTTTTTATTACAAGAATTATTGCGAATTGAATTAAGGCATTTCGTGTGCACAATTCGTGTAATTCCTGAGGTTAATTCGTGTTATAGTATATTCATTTTTCATGCCCGTTTATGTACTGCTTCAGCTTTGCGGCATTATTAATCTTTATGGTTTTGCCCGAAGTGGCAATGATCTTTTTTTGAATAAGCTCAGTAAAGAATTTAAAAACCGTTTCGTAAGTAGTGCCGGCGTAAGAAGCTATATCCTGGCGGCTGACTGCCACTGAAATATTTTTTTGCTGATCGGTGCCAAATACATCACACAACTCCAACAACGCATCGGCAATTCTGCCCTTTACTTCCATGTGAGCCAGGTTGCGCATGCGTTGTTCTGCTTTCTGTAGTTCTGTAGCATAAAAATGCATGAGCTTATATGTAAACGAAGGATTGGTTTTTAGTGTAGCTTCCAAAAACTCGTTGCTAATAAAACAGGCTTTTGTATCCTCCAATGCAGCAGCAGCAATGGGATATACAGAAACGCCTCCAAGGCCCCTGTGCCCTAATATGTCGCCTTCTTTTGCAAAGCGGAGAATCAGTTGTTTTTGTTCGCCCCACTGCTTATAAACTTTAACCGAACCAGTATATAAAAAGAAAATGCCTTTTACTTTTTCACCCTCATTAAATATGTTTCTCCCTTTTTTAAAAAGCATTGTTTTTTTCTTTACCGCTATTGCCTCTTTCCATTCGGGGATACAAAAATTACATAAAAAGCAACTGGTGAGATTGCATGAAACTTCGGGCATGCGCAAAACTAAGCGGTTTCATTTACTTTACGAAACCCCACTATTGTATTAGCCATATTTTAAGAAACCATATAAACAAAATGATTCAAAAAAATATTACCTGCGCAACAATTTATAAATAAATGAGTAGGTTTGCATGCCTTTCTAACAACCATAAAGTACACAGCTGGCTTAAACTTTGATCTCTTTTTAAAAACATTTTTAACCTATAAATGCAGAGATATGATTAATACTGATTATGATTTTCAAAAACCTTTGTTTACAAGAGCCATGTTAACCGGGCTTTTTGTTGGCATCATTGCTACGCTTGTCTGCTTGTTTTACGATGTGATCTTCCGGGAAAGCACAAGATTTTCTTTAGGGCCGATCATTAATGTGTCAACCATCATTTTTATGGTTAACCTTATTTTTCTTGTAATAGGCATTCTTTATTACGCGTTTTTAAAAGCGTTTAAAAAGGGCGACCTGATTTTCATTGTTGTCTTTGCCCTGCTTACACTGTTCCTTGTATGGCAAGGCGCCAATGTGCATCGGTCCGATGACCAGGTTTTAAATTCGGAATTCAGAGAATTGCTATTGGGCATGATCATTATCATGGGCGTTGGTGCAGCATTTGCCATACCCTTTTTATTCCATAGCAAAAAGTTTGAAGAGTATGTATTATAATGCCTAAACTATTTCATCCTCATCCATTCAAAACGGAGAAAGAGCAATCTTTCTCCGTTTATTTTTGTTCAAACATTAATGCATTAGTGACGACACTGCGTTCCATAGCGTATTAAAGCTGGTAAGAATAACCAATACACCTACAGCAATGAACATGGCTTTCATGGGCAGCTTGCCAACGAGCCTTGCTGCAATCGGCGCTGCAATCAACCCACCAACAACAAGCCCTGCAACATCTAACAGCGGAATGCTTTTTAAGAGAATGAAGAAGGTAATAGAACTGGTAAATACTACAAAAAATTCAGCGAGACACACAGAGCCAATTACATATCGTGGACTTCTTCTTTTTGACATCAGTGTGCTTGTAACCAGTGTACCCCAGCCACCACCTGCAAAGGCATCCATAAATCCACCGGCCGCGGCAAGCCATCCTGCTTTTTTTACTTTGGCCTCGTACTTAGGTTTTGCAAACGCTTTACGCATAATGTAATATCCCAAATAAAAAGTGTACAGCGAAAGCGGTAGCCGCACCCAAGAAGAGTATTGCTGCGCAAAGAAAGCCAGTGCTGCACCTGTAACAGCCCCAATAATTCCGGGCACAATCAAAGCCTTGAATAATTTTTTATTGATGTTGCCAAAACGATGATGACTATAACCGGATACACCACTGGAAAAAACCCGGGCCG
>JBQCJM010000158.1:0-4839 GCA_051952715.1 Flavisolibacter sp. | reverse complement strand
TGCAAAGCCCGAAACATTTTTTACAATGACCGTTGAAAAATTTGAAAGGACCGTATCATTTTTTTCAAAGTCCGAAACATTTTTTGCGAAGGCTGTTGAAAATTTTGCTTTCCCTGACACAAAAAATGCAACGTACAAAACAAATTTTGCAAAGAGGAATGCAAATTTTACAAAGCTCCATGTAAATTTTGCAAAGAGCTTTGCAAAAAATGTAAAGTGCTATGTAAAATTTGATTTTGAAGAGAACAAAGAAAGCGGAGCCAGGCGACAACCGAAGTGGTGAAAACTTTAAGGCGTAAGCGATATCTGTAAATAATGGTGGAAGGACTGTCATTCACTTTTTTGTCGTAGCTGGTATTGAGAGAAGGCTCGGATGATAATTCCTCATCGCGAAAGAAAAAGTTGAAGATTTGTTCATCAGTTTATATTGCCCCCAAACAGATGATTGCCGATGTTTTATTTTCTTTCGTAAACTGAGATTTCGTAATTATTGCCGTTACTAATATAATATTGGTCGAGAAGAACAATGAAACGGTTTGACTTTCCCTTTAAGTCTATCAAATGGAAAACGTCTGGGAGAGTACCTCTTTCTATAGGAACACTATCTAATAATTTTTTATTTCTCAATATAATTGAAGCTCTTAAGGTCTTACTTGCATCGTATTTAATAAATGCCGTGTCATTTCCGTTGTTATAGGCAGAAAAGACTACAGTGTCCTTCAAGTTGTGGCCTATTTTATCTAGAAATAGTTGGTCGGTACTTGCAATCTTCAAAGCTGCCAAAATATCAACAATTTTTTGACCTGAGTTACCATGGGCATCTAAATAATAAGGATTTGAGCTTTCTGCAGAATCTATTTCGGCTCCGGACCAATTTTCATGGCCAGCATAGGATTGTCTAAATGCTACCTGGCCTAAATACTTTGAGTGCCTCTCACTGGCAGGCGGCGTGCAACCAAGAAAGTAGAACTCGGAAATAAGGAATGAGATCAAGAACAGCCGTGTCATGAAAAAGTACTACTAAAAGAGTCCTTAAATATACGCCAGCTTTATGCAGTTACGGCATTTGTTGTTCAATTACTTCACTTCCGCATAGTTGCCCCTTTGATACTATGGAAAGTGTCAGAATAAAAGTCAAAGCTAGCAGCCGTGTCATTTAGTTCTTTATTTAGATTTCAATGGCAGGAAATTTCCATAAGATCTGCGTCCAACAATAGTCTTTCCACAATATATGCAATAGCCAGTTTTTTCGGGTAACTGATTCTCACAAAAAACCCCGGCTTACGCCAGGGAGTTTTGCTTGCTTGCCTATTATTAATTCAGTTTAGCTAATTTATCGGGGGCTACCGGTGCAGGCACCCGGTTTTCTACCGGCGGCGTAGATTTTAAATAAGCAAAAATGGCTTTCAGGTCATCGTCGCTGGCTTTGGCAAATCCAGGCCAGGGCATGGGCGGCAACAGTGGCCTTGTATTGTCCATGCCTTTGTACTTACCTTCCCTGATAGCTTTCAGGAATTGCGCTTCTGTCCAGTTGCCAATACCTGTTTCATCGGAAGTAAGGTTAGCGGCAAACGATACGCCCCAGGGCCCGACAAAAGCCGTTAGATTTTGATTGAAGAAGATCCACGATTGCAATTGCGATGCGTCAACTTTAGCCACAGGCATAGCTGCCGGGTGACCAGAGAGCATGTGGGCACTGTCAACTTCAGGGCCATGCGGCGTCATTACTTTGGGCGAATGACAATCGTTGCAACCCATGATGGTTACTAAATATTCTCCACGTTTTATCTGGGCTTCTTTGTCCACCACTTCGGCAATGCCTTCCTTGTTTTTCGATTCGGACCGGCTGCTGTTGCAGGCTACGGCTGCCAGCACTACCACGGCAACAAATGAAGCAATAATGAGACTGATCTTTTTCATTGTATAGTTATAGTTATAAAAGGTTTTAGTTTAACACGGCGCTTTCGGTCAATGTTTCTACCAGTTTTTTAAAACGCTGCTTGCTTAACTCCTGCGAGGCTTTGGTGAAAAGTGTTTGATACACTACTTCCGGCGCCGAACGTTCTACAGATCGAAGCCATGTTGCTGCTTCTGCATTGTTAATGCCACGAAGCATCCACTTGGCATAGAAGTCCTGGTGCCAGGGCTCGGTGCTTTTTACAATTTCATGGTGTATCTGCATGATCTCGGCATCGCTGTAATAGCGCCACAGCAGTTGGTTTAAAATATCTTCTTCCTTTGCCATGTGCTGTAGGTTAAATACCATAAAGGCCACAAAGTCAACGTTTATTTTTTTGCCGGCTTCGGCCCTGTCTTCTGCTTTCAATAAAGTATAAAAATTATTTACGGAAGCTTCCAGTTTGCCAGATAGTATGATATCGGTTACATGCTCCTGCTCAAACGCATCGGCCACTGAAGGTTCAAATTGCACAATGGCGGGAAGTATGAACTTATCTTCTTTGTGTGCATGCTCGTCAAACAGCATTGCCGTTTCTTTTATTTTATCGAGAGCTTCTTCGGCTTCGGCTTCAACAGTGAAGTCGGCTTGTTGCAGGCTCATTGCCGTATCATAAAGTGCAGCCCTTAGCCCTTTATGAATTTGGTTGAAAATATTGATGCGTTGCATGATGAAAGATTTGGAGTTTGAGGTTTTGTGTTTGATGTTTTTGTCAAACTTTCGAACACAAAGCTGGGAAGATGCAGCACCTAAGTAAATACCATTATGCATGAAATGGATAATCGGCTGCATGAATTGTAGTCCCGATGGTTTGCGGTAAACCCGTGCGTGGAAAAGACGAATTGAGCGATAGATTGTATGAATTGTTTTTATTGGTGCATGAAATGTTGCGTTTTGATGGCGCCACGTACTAAATTTGAATACTTAATCCTGGCTGCTTTCATGCGAGTTTTTTTTACTGCTATCCTTATCTTTTCTTTTACTGCTTTTGCTTTTGCACAACATGCAAAGCAATATTCGTTTAAACATTTTTCTGTATCTAACGGCCTTGCCTCCAACACGGTAAGCGCCACGGTTCAGGATGCCGATGGCTATATATGGATGGCTACGGTAAACGGATTGCAGCGATACGATGGTAACAGCTTTGTTACCTTCCGGGCCGATGAAAGCAACCCGGCTTCGATACCTAGTACACATATTATGTCCCTGTTTTTAGACAGAGATAAAAACCTCTGGATTATTGGCGACAACGACAAGGCGGGCATTTTCGATACCAAAAGATTTTCGTTTAAGGAAGTGCCTGTAATTGGCAAAAAGCATTTTTATACGCCTGCTAGTTTTCTGCAGTTTCCGTCGGGTGAGTTGTTGTTAAGGTCCTATGGCTTGCTGTACGTGTATGATAAAAGTAAGAACCAACTGGTGCCTGCCAATAATTTATTTCCACTGCCCAATAAATGGGTGTTTGATAATATTGATTGGGATGCGGCAAGAAAAAAATATTGGATCAGTTGCGATTCCGGATTGGTGCAGTACGATCCGGTTACGAAACATTCAAATTACAGGGGCCACAACGTTGACAAAGATCCCATTATTGAGGCGCTAAAAGAATACCGTATTCCTTATGCGGTTCTTACCGATGTTAAGGGTGACGTTATTTTTTACCGCTGGCCGCCTAATGAAGGACAGGCAACTATTTACCGGTACAACAATACATCGAAAAAGATAGACAGCTTTCACCTGTGGCCTCCTTTGGGTTATCACGAGATCGCCGGATTTTTAAAACAAAAAAACGGCAGGCTTTGGATCTATGGTATGCCGTTTTTTGTGGAGTGGACGGATGAACCGCAGCCGTTCATTCCATTATCGGGCGAGAATTTAGACGAGCCCAGGATCAAGTATGATTATGTTTTTCATGCTTTTGAAGACAGGGAGAATAATATGTGGCTGTCTACCGACAACGGCATTTATTTTTTCAATCCGGACAAGCAAATATTTAATACCTACAGCCTTTTCAGGCCCGGCGATAAAACTGCTTACGAACGGCCTGTTACTTCGGTGCTGCAAATGGACGATGGAAAGATATTTATTGGCACATGGGGTTCGTCGGGTATTTACTGTTACGATAATAGTTTCAATCCCATTCCTTTGCCTTCGGGCCTTGGTGAAAAAGCAAAACATTATACCGTGTGGGATATGGCCGTCAGCAATAAAACGGGCAATCTTTGGATCACCCTGCAAAGTGGCGGCATCGTGGTGTACGACCCAAAAGCAAATAAAGCGAAAGAGTTATATCCCGAAATATTTGGCAAAGAAACCATCAGGCAAATTGACGATGATACATCGGGCAATATGTGGTTTGGAACACAGAGAGGAAAAATTATCAAATGGGATTACAAAAAAGCAGGCAACGATCCTTCCAAAGGATATGAAATAATACTGCAAACAGCACCCAGGGTACAAAAGGTGCACTACGATTACCAGGGATACGTTTGGGTGGGTACGGAAGAAAAAGGCTTATTAAAGATTGATGCCAAAACAGGCAAGCTTTTAAAAACATTCACCAAAGAAGGAAAAGAAGGAGAGCGGCTGTTCGATAACACACCAACGGACATGGGTTATTACGATGACAGCACTTTGATCGTCACGGCCGGCTGTCTGAACATCATCAACACAAAAACAAATAAGATCAGTTTTCTTTCTGAAAAGGATGGCTTGCCATCAAACACTGCACTGTCGGTGGAAAGAGACAAGAAGGGAATTTTGTGGGTAGGCATGACCAACGGTATATGCCGTGTAAACTTTCAGAAAAAAATTGTCAGTTATTTTGACAGGAGAGATGGCATTGCCTATGATAAGTTTGTGGCCGCTGGAGCAAAAGAGTT
>JBQCJM010000157.1:0-3923 GCA_051952715.1 Flavisolibacter sp. | reverse complement strand
AAATCAATGAAGAAGAGATATGCATTCATGTAAGCGACATTGGTTTAAATGCTATGCTTGTAAAGCAATTTGAAAAGTCGAAAAAGCGAGGCATGTGGAGTTATGGTAGAGCAATTTTCAAAGCCTTATGGCAAATTACAAAAATGAAAGTCACTATAAGAACAGATGGGACAACTGTTACCCGTAATGCTTACATGGTAGCTTTGGCTAATGCCCGAAAGTATGGCACTGGCGCCAATATTAATCCCGATGGCAATATTTCAGACGGAAAATTTGAAGTGGTAATAGTGCGCACGCTAAATGTGTTTGAAATTACAAAGGCCATTATTACTGACAGGTCGTTCCATCCGCAGCGTATTGAGGTTTTTTCGACCATGAACCTTGAGTTGAATACCAGGCGCAAAGTTCATTTTCAAGTAGACGGAGAGTACAAAGGAAAAATTGCCAACATTAAAGCCCGTTTGCTTCCGCAGATCATTATGGTTATGGTGCCTCCGGCATCTCAAAATAAATTGGCATAGAATTTTTATTTCCTTAATAAAAATAATACTATGGATGAATTAGAATTAAGAGGTAAATGGCACGAACTGAAAGGCAAGGCCAAACAGGCACACGGCGATTTAACCGACGACGATGTAAGATGGGAAGAAGGAAAAGATGAGGAATTTTTTGGCCGTATGCAGAACAAGTTAGGTAAAACGAAAGATGAAGTGGTGGATTGGATAAGATCTCTTGGTAAATAGGCCGATACAGTTGTATTCGTGCACTTTGGTTACCGAATGAATTTGGTGTAGGCTCTTTGCCCAAGATATTCGTACCCTGCGTTTTCTTTTTTGGTACCATATAAAACGGAGTGGATAAAACCGTTAAGTTCTACTTGTTGCGTGTGGTATATTTTTCTTTCAGGGTTAGTTTTGAAAACAAATAGAATTCTTCTATTACTGCTTTCAAAGCTGATCAAACTGTCATTATCTGTTTTTTCAAAAGAAAAATCATTTTGTAAATGCTGAAGCATAAGGTGCGACCTGTACCATGTCCCGCCTTTTGCAGAAACAATGGGTTTGCCATTGTATAAAGCCACACTATCATTGTAAGCAAAAACTGTTAAGTAAGCCTTCTTATTTTGCAATAGCCAGGTTTTTAATTTAATGTAGTAAGAGCTGTCATAACCGTAATCACTATCAATAAAACTTATGCGGCTAATAATGGGGGGAATTTTTTTCATTGCTTCAATGTATCCAAAAATAAAACTGCCACCGCCACTATGTCCATTGAGATAAATGGTTTTGTGCGTTACATGAAATAAATTGACAACAGTATCAACAAGGTGGGCAATTTTTTGTTTATAGTCTAAATGGGTTTGCTTCCAAAGAGGCCATGATTTGTACCGATTCTCCAGATAAACTACTGCAATGTTTTTCCTGCTGATTTTTTCTCTTATAAAATCGGTTTGTGCTTTTACATGCTGAATATCATAATGCCAGTCATCGCCTTCTGTCATTTTTTTCCCTATTGTTTGTACTGTGGTATTCCCATTGGGCAAAGCATAGAATATGATAATGGTGGGTTTTTTTTGTTGAAATTCCGAAGTGTCTACAGTGATAGTGACATCTCCATACATTGTAAAAAAAGGAATGCTTTGGGCGTGAGCAAACAAACTGCTTAGCAACACGCATAAAACTAAAGCTCCTTTCATTTACTGAAATTAGTTCTTTTGCCATCACTATCGAATTGGCAAAGCTGATTTACCTTTACGCCATGCATTATGTGTCAGCAGAGAATTTGAGTAAGTCGTATGGTATTAAACCTCTCTTTGAAAATATTTCTTTTCATATTTCCGAAGGCGATAAAATTGCGTTAGTGGCCCGCAACGGTTCGGGTAAATCAACTTTGCTAAAAATTATTGCCGGAAAAGAAGTTCCTGATGAAGGTAAACTTTGGGTTAACAAGAATGTTGATGTTGCTTTTTTTGAGCAAGAGCCGCAACTAATTGAAGGATCAACAGTGCTTGATAATATCTTTCATGTTGCACATCCTGTCATTAATATTATAAAAGAATATGAAGCTGCAGTAGATGAACAGGACGATGCTAAAATCAGTAATTGTCTTACGCAGATGGACGAAATGAATGCCTGGGACTTTGAATCGAAAGTGAAACAGATTTTTGGTAAGCTTAATATTCACAATCTGCAACAAGACGTTTCAACCTTAAGCGGTGGCCAGCGTAAAAGAATTGCTTTGGCTAAAACACTAATTGATATTGGCTTCGAGCATAAACATGTATTGCTTATTATGGATGAACCTACCAACCATCTGGATGTAAGTATGGTGGAATGGCTGGAACATTATTTAAACAAAGAAAACGTAACACTTTTATTGGTAACGCATGATCGCTACTTTTTAGATGCTGTGTGCAATGAAGTATGGGAAATGGGTGATGGAAATCTATACTTTCACAAAGGCAATTACGAAAATTTTTTAGAAAAGAAAGCCTTACGTGAAGAAAGTGAAGCAGCCAGTATTGATAAAGCCCGTAATCTTTATCGGAAAGAGCTGGAGTGGATGCGCAAACAGCCAAAGGCAAGAACTACCAAATCAAAAAGCCGCATTGATGCTTTTTACGAAGTAGAGCAAAAAGCAAAACAGCAATTGCAGGATCAGCAGTTACAATTGCAAAGCAAAATGAACCGGCTTGGTGGTAAAACGGTAGAATTGAAAAAAGTATATAAAAGCTACGGTGAGAAAACCATTTTAAAAGGTTTTGATTATACATTTAAAAAAGGTGAAAGAGTTGGTATTGTAGGAAAGAATGGCGCAGGCAAATCCACATTCATCAACATCATTCAGGAAATAGAGCCTGCAGATAGCGGTAAGATCAATATTGGCGATACGGTTGTTTTTGGAAATTATTCCCAACAGGGATTGATTGTGAAAGAAGACATGCGTGTGATTGAATATGTAAAAAACATTGCGGAGAACTTTCCCTTGGCCAATGGTGGTTCATTAAGTGCTGCACAATTTTTAAACCTGTTTCTTTTTCCACCCGAACAACAATATACTCACATCAGCAAACTAAGTGGCGGTGAAAAAAGAAGGTTGCATTTGTTGACCGTTTTATTTCGTAACCCTAACTTTTTAATTCTTGATGAACCAACAAATGATTTAGATCTTCCAACACTTTCGGTACTCGAAAACTTTCTCCTGGATTTTGCAGGCTGTTTAATCATTGTCAGCCATGACCGTTACTTTATGGATCGGTTGGTTGACCATCTTTTTGTTTTTGAAGGAGAAGGTACGATTAGGGACTTCCCGGGAAATTATTCACAATACAGAGAATGGGAAAAGCAAAAAGAATCAGAACAAGCGGAAATTAAAACTGAAGTAAAAAAAGCAGAGCCTGTTGCGGCATCAAAAAAGAAGTTGTCATACAAGGAGCAAAGAGAATTTGAAATGCTCGAAAAAGAGCTACAGGGCCTTGAAAATGAACGGAAAACGATGTATGAGCAAATGTCATCTCCTGATCTTCCCTTTGAAAAATTGCAGCAATATGCTGAAAGAATTAATGAAATAAACCAACTGATTGATGAAAAGGAACTGCGCTGGCTGGAACTTAGCGAAGTAGCTTCGTAGTTTTACGTATTTGCAGTTTAGAATTTTGTTTATACATTTATCCCATCAATCCCTCCCTTTAAAAACACAGTAATACCAGCATCCAATACACTTGTTAAGCCAATTAATCTTAACACTTTAAAATACTGTGTATGAAAAAAGTTTACGCCCTATTTCATGATGAAAAAGTACAGGACACCTTAATTGTTGCAGTCGTTTTAGCGATCATTATTACGCTTTCGGTTGTATTTATTTAAGCGTTAGCTGAACTTGGAAAACTTAATGCCTCGCATTAAGAAGCTTGTTAGTTGCCA
>JBQCJM010000156.1:0-4028 GCA_051952715.1 Flavisolibacter sp. | reverse complement strand
GACACGGTATTTTAAACCTGTAGTTCCGGAAGCGGGAAGTGCTTTTGTCCAGTTGAACGTAAGGCTATCACTTGTGGAATTTGGGTTGATCGTAAGCGGTGCGGTAGAAGATGAAGGACCCAGAATGCTGAACGGCGTAACACCATCTTTAAAACGGGTAACCGATAAATTAAATGTATTCTGCGCTACAATTTTAGTTGACCCATTATCGGCCTGTATGCTCCAAATCAAATCAGCCTTAGCACCGTCAGCAATACCGGCTGCTTTTAATGCATCATCTAATTGCTTGTAAGTTAACGTTAATTTGGCGTCTGCTCCATTGTTACCGGAAGGAATGGAGATAACAGGATTATCAAGATTGCCGGTGGCTTTTAAAGCCGCAATCCAGTTATATGTAGGCGCCGTGTGCAAACCTGGTGTAGAAGGATTCCAGGTGATATCGATAGTTGCAGCAGGTGTGGCGGCATTTAAAACAAGATTTGTCCCTGACGATGGTGTTTTTAAAGAAAAAGGTACCAAACCTTCGCCGGTTGCATCGTTATCAGCAAGCTCCGGCTTTTTACAACCGGACAGAACGCCGAAAAAGGCGATAAATAAGATAAATATTTTTTTCATATAGCTTTAATTATTTCATTTCAGTAAAATCAACAGAAGCATCAGCAGTAGTGGCGGTTTGAGAACTTCCTGTAGTGCCTAACACTGTACCGCTAAAATGATAAGTGAATCTGGCTAGCTTATGTACCCCCGCAGGAGTGAAAGAATCCGAAGGAATAAACGAAACAGCCCAAATATTATCAGCCACTTTTCTTGCATTAATAGTAAGCGGTGAACCTACAGCAGCGTTCGTCTCATCATACATAAAAATAGTAGCTGCCAAGGGCTTCATTCTTTGTTCTTCCAAAGTGGTTCCAAGTGCTTGTTCAAAGAAAACAGTTACCACATCATCTTTGCCCACCTTAGAAGGAAAAACGCGTAGCTTATTTGGTGTAAAGGTTAGTGGATCAAATTTGAAAGGCTTGAAGTCGGCGGTTTGTTTAGAGCCATCTTTGGCTTTCACCAAAAAACCAAAATCGTGCAGGTCGCCAGGGGTTAAACCAAAAAGTGTTGTGCCCGTAAATGTAAATGACCATTTGTTTGTTCCGGCAGCGGTCATTTTGGCTGCAGCCGAAGAGTTGCCCCAGTCGCCATTTACCGTGCCGTTTGGCGCAGGCCCCACACCTCCAGGATTAGCCCATATCCAAATGTAGGCATCAGCCTGACCTGCTAAAGGCGTACCTGAGACATCTACGGTTAAAGTCACTTGGTCATCTGCCGTAAATGTTCCCGGCGAAAAAGTTACCTGTGCATTTGCAGTAAGGCAGGCGGCAAATGCACTCATTATAGTTATAAGAATTTTTTTCATAACAGTGTTTATTGTTTTGCAAACTCAAAAGAGTAAGTGATCAATAATTTATTGGTAGAGGCATCTCTTCTTTCCGATGTAATTTTAAGTGTTGGCGAACTGGCTGTTGGATAAGCTCCTAAAGTCACCTTTTCGCTGGTAGTGCCATTAGTAAGCGTCAACACTTTAGGATACTTTGGATCGTCGAAAGACCAATTGCCACTGGCCAGCTTAATGATCTTTGGCGAGTTACCTGGTGTAGTGGCGAAGGTGGTAGGAGCACTGCCATCCGCATTCAGTGTTAATTTAAAATCGGTGTAAGAAAAGGCGCTGGTAATATCCATTTGCTGCACGTTGATAGGGCCGTACAAAAAGCCTTTGTTCTTGGCGTCTTCATCTGTTTGTATAACCTTTACCAGCTTCCAGGTACCTGCCAGGGAAGAGGCAACAGTTTGCTGCTTCCCTATATCTTTGAATTTTTCAGGCCTACAGGAGTAGAAGATCATTCCTGCCATTGCTATCAAAAAGCTTAGTTTAAATAGTTTTTGCATAATTCAGTCTTTAAGTAATTTTTAAAAGCAGCCGCCTTCCGGATTCATCTGAAAGGGTGCATACGCATCTTGTTCTGATTTTGGAAATTGAAGAATTAAACCATTACAATTCCATGGTGAACTTCTGCGATCAATATTAGTATTTGATCTGGCTCCGATTCTCTTAATTTCCTGGGTTCTGTTGCCTTCGCCAATCATTTCCAACTCTCTTTCTGTGCGCACGGTACTGATAACAGTTGCGGCACTTGCCGAAGAGGAAAGATTTTGTGAAGTACCTCCATAGGCTCTTGTAAGAATATCGTTAATGTCAGTGATAGCTGTTGTTAAAGCTGCTGCATTGCCCGAAGCAATTTCGGCACCTGCCTCAGCACGAATCAATTTTATTTCTGTAAGATGAACTATAGGCAGGTCAAAATAGTCTTTGTTGTATTTGGTCAATACATTGTAGCCCGGCTGCAATGTATTGCTGTACCAAGCATTGCGAACATCTGTTGATTTAGCGGTAGCAAAATTATAATACAGGTCAGTGAAGTTCAAGGTTGGAATCCCTTTGTCGGAACGATAGTTATTTCTTAAATCGCCGCCGGGTGCATACGCCGTCGTTTGATCTTTAATCACCAAAATTCCTTCGGTACTCAATCCCTGCGAAAAACGTTTATCGTAAGTAGCATCCAATTGAAACTTACCACTTTTAATTACTTCGTCGGCATATTTATAAGCGTTGACAAAGTCGTTCATCTGGAAATAAACTTTTGCCAGGTAAGCTTCGGCTGCCCATTTAGTGGCTGTATAAAATTTGCCACCTACAGCATCAGCGGGCAAAAGGGTATCGGCAGATTTTAAATCTGTTATGATTTGATCATATACTTCTTTTACTGTAGCTCTACCTAAAGGTTCAGAACTGCTTACTGTACGCAACGGAATGCCCAGATGGCTATTATCCGGCGTATAGCCCCAGGGTTGAGCAAACAAACGCACCAGTTCAAAATGTGCTATGCCCCTAAAAAATTTGGCCTGCCCTTCTATGAAGTCTTTTTGTGTAGTAGCGATTGATAGATTCTCCAATGCTACGTTTGAGCGGTCAATAATCTTGTATCCTTTTAAATACGCCGCATCGCGGGTACCGCCAAAAATGGAGTTTTGCCTTTTAAAAATCTCTGCGAAATCGCCTGTAAAGCGATCGCCTTTTAATTCATCGCCCAAAAGATCGTTGAGTATTTGAACACGGCCACCCATAAAGTCGCCATCGCCAATGTAGCCATAAATGCCATTCATAAAATCGAGTAAGCCCTGTTCGTCTTTTAAAGCTACTTCTTTGGTTAACTGGCCTTCCGGCGCCCGTTCCAAAAACTTTTTACAACCCGCAAACGCTACGGTTGCAGCCATGCATGCTATAATTATTTTATTAAATTTCATGTAATAACAAGTTTTGAATTAAAAGTTCAGGTTTAAGCCAAACACGATTGTTTTTTGAGAAGGTGCTGTGAGATACGTAATGTTCGGGCTAAGGTTTCTATCTTGTGCGTCTTCAAAATCACGGGTAATTTCAGGATCGCCGCCAGGATATTTTGAAAATGTCAAAAGGTTAGTGCCCGTAACAAACAAGCGCAGATCTTTCACAAAAGAGTTGATGAATATGTTCCTTGGAAAATGATAGCTAAGACTCAATTCTCTTAAACGCATATAAGATGCATCGCGTAAAAACATGGTAGAGTTAAACTGGTCTTCACTAGGCACCCCTGGATAATCGGTAGCATCATAAACCAATTTCGGATATTTGGCTATATCGCCAGGCTGTGTCCATCTATCCAAAAAGTCTTTTCTGAAATTCCAGTTCTTTTTCGAGACGCCGAGAAATTGGTATTTACCCGAATTCTCGTAAATATTACCACCAATAACAAAACTAAACAGCGCCGAAAGATCAAAGTTCTTATAACTGGAAAGTGTATTAAATCCACCAATATAATCCGGTACAACAGAACCAGCGTACACCCGATGGTCTAATGAGAAGGTTTTAGTTTGCTTACCGTTTTTGTCTAACCAAATAGGCAAACCATCGGCAGGATCGACACCATAATAACGCACCAGGTAGTTTA
>JBQCJM010000155.1:0-2128 GCA_051952715.1 Flavisolibacter sp. | reverse complement strand
AATGTTATCTTCCCACATCTTCCATTCTTTGTCATGATCCTCATTGATGTATTTATCCAAAGCGGCGTACATGCCGAGCATTTCTTCTTTGTTTACCTTCATTCCTCTTCCAATTGTTACGCCGTTGGGCGAATCATTCAGGCGGGCGCCGGCAATGATTTCTTTTTTTCCCATTAAAATGCCAGTGCTTTGCGGACCGCGAATGGCTTTTCCACCCGACAACGCCACGAAACTAAAGCCCATATCATTGTATTTCCATAAATTAGTTACCGGTGGCACATCTGCCGCAATATCTATTGTAGCAGGAAGATTGTATTTTTTGGCCAGAGCCAACCATTCATCGTGCATGATCTTTCCTTCAAGGGCATTGCAATTTAAAAAATGCATAGATGCGGTTTTTTCATTCACTGCCCTCGCCACATCTTCAGCAGTTTCTACGGGTATGATGGTCACACCTGTGTTGTGAAGCGCCTGTTCATATCCATCAAAATGGCCTTTTTGCAAAAGCACTTCAGATTTCATCCCGGCCTCCTGCAACCGGTGAGGCAATCTTTTGATCTTTTCAGCATCTGTACCTGTCAAAATACCAGCCATTCCCAGGGTTAAGGCTGAAAAGGCACCCGCTGTCACCATTGCCGCTTCAGCGTGTACCATTTGAGCGATTTTTTCGCCTACTTTATCCTGCACTTCGTTTAGCATACAGAATTCTTTGGCGCTCTGATCAATAGCGTCCATTACTTCTTCGTGCATCAGGGATGCGCTCATTGTGGTGTAAGTGCCTGCAGCATTAATAAAGGTGCGTATGCCTAATTCTTTCACCAGGTTGCGACCCTTGCCTGCAGGTTTGGACGTACCCGCTATTGATTGCAGCGGAATAGCATTTCCCAATAGAGTTCCTCCTAACGGAAGAAGCGATAGCCCTTTGATGAGATCTCTGCGTTTCATAATTTATAGTTTGATACTGAGATAATTTTAACGTTCTATTTTTTTTGTTTCCATTCCCTGCCCGGCGTTTCAGCCCGAAAATATTCCAGGTTACCCCTGTCCATTAAAGTAACATATACCGTTCTTCCATCTTTTCCGCCAAAGGCCACATTAGTAGGCTTTTTACCAGTCAATTGAATTTCCCTTAATAATTTTCCCGATGCCGAAATTTTTGCGATAACTCCTTTCCCGATTCGGGCCACATATAAATTGCCCTCTGCATCGCAACGCATACCGTCTGTACTAAAATCGGGAAATTCAATCAATAATTTCTTGTTTTTCACCTGCCCCTTTTTTGATAAAGAATACCTGAATATTTTTCGGCCCGCACCCACATACAGTATTTTTTCATCAGGACTTACTTCGATGCCATTTGCTGTGCCGTCAATACTATCCAACAATACAGCAGTTTTGCTTTTATCCACCCGCCATATCCTGCCTGTATTTTCTTTAAAATTCGGGTCGCTTGCATAGACCCGGTCTTTACTGTCTATTGCCAAATCATTCGGCTGCGTCATCCGCGGTTCATGCGCATATATGGTGATATTTTTTGTAGACATATTCACCTTAAGCACATTATGCATTTTGTAATCGGCAATAAGCATATCACCCTTCGAATCAAAGCGGATTCCATTTCCTATGCTTCCTTCCGGAAGTTCAATAAAAATGCTTGCTTCTCCCGAAGGCGTCACTTTTCCAATCGTTCCCTGGTGATTAAAATTAACCGCATACACATTTCCGGATTTATCTACAGCCGGCCCTTCCACGCCATTAGTGAAGCTATTGGGAGATGTGAATTCAGAAGATTGATACAACTTATCTTTCGACGTGTTTTGCGCATTCAAATTGAATTGAATAGAACATAAAAATAAAACCAAACTAAATGCAGAGATGATTGGTTTACGTTTTGCACAAAAGAAATTCATTAGAATGATGTAATTTTTAAAAACACAAAATGTCCAATTGCTCATTTTTATTTCAATTTCCGGATGCTTAAAATGTTTCTGTAAATTATTGTTTATTTCTAATCATTCCCAACAATTCACTGAAATTAATACTTTGAAGTTTCTCACGAACCTCTTTATTTATTTTTTTTTCTTCAGTGTTTAGCCGAACTGTTCAGGAGCCTGGGGTCCTACAAAGC
>JBQCJM010000154.1:0-3256 GCA_051952715.1 Flavisolibacter sp. | reverse complement strand
TCTGCACAAATAACCAGGGTCGGCAGTTGCCGTAACCAAGGCAGTGGTGCAGGCGTTAGGCAAAGTTTTTTTACTTTAACGGTACAATGCCTCATCCTTTATGATGCGATTTGCCCGGGTTAGCGGATTCTCTAGTTAATCCTCACTATTAGCTTGCTTCCATTTAATTGCTACATTTATCAAAACAACTCCTTTGAAACAACGTTATTACTCTCTTGATGTATTTCGCGGGGCCACCGTCTGCCTCATGATCCTTGTAAACAATCCTGGTAGCTGGGCGCATATTTATAGTCCGCTGGAGCATGCACCCTGGAACGGCCTAACGCCTACCGACCTGGTGTTTCCTTTCTTTTTATTTGCCGTAGGCAATGCTATGGCTTTTGTAATGCCGCGGCTGCAAGCAGGTGGCGATGGCGTTTTTTGGCGTAAGGTGATCAAACGTACTTTACTGATTTTCGGCATTGGCCTTTTTTTAAACTGGTGGCCCTTCAGCCGCTGGGAAAATAACGAATTGGTAGCTAATGGCTGGACCTGGGTGAATACACAGGGAAAGCTGGTTGGCGTTCGCATTTTTGGCGTATTGCAACGCATTGCGGTTTGTTATTTCTTTGCCTCAGTAATTGTTTATTATTTAAAAGTGCGAGGTTCATTTTTGCTAGGTACCATCCTTTTGCTTTTTTACTGGCTGCTTTGCGTGATGGGCAATCCTGCCGATCCGTACAGTTTGGCCGGGTGGTTTGGAACCGATATCGATCTTTCTATTTTACACGACCAACACATGTATCATGGCGAAGGCGTAGTGTTTGATCCTGAAGGCATCATGAGTACCCTACCAGCCATCGTACAGGTGATCTTTGGTTATTTAGTGGGTGATTATATTATTAAAAGAGGAAAGGCCGGTGAAATGGAGGCCACAGCTTATAAAGAAAATAATATAGCATCTTCCGTAGTTGCCAGCCCCACTACCACGTTTAGTGAATCAATGACAATTTCAAACGCCGAACACAAAACACAAAACATAAAACAGCAAACACTTTACCGTACACTTACCGGTTTGTTTATTGCAGCCATGGCCCTGTTGCTTACGGGTTATGTGTGGAATTTAAGTTTCCCGGTAAATAAAAAAATATGGACAAGTTCTTATGTGGTTACTACTACAGGAATGGCCATAGCTATACTGGCAACTTTAATTTATGCCATTGAAATAAAAGGCATCCGCAACTGGCTCACCCGCTTTTTTGATGTATTTGGAAAGAATGCCTTATTTGTTTTTGCTTTAAGTGCTTTTTTACCAAAGGGATTAAGGTTGATACGCATTCCCAACGGCCTGAATGCACATGGAGATGCAATTTACACAAGTCCGTGGAACTGGCTGTACGAAAGGGTTTACAAGTTCATGCCGGGGGCTCCTGAAATTGGCTCACTGGCTTTTGCCCTCACGGTTATTTTGTTTATGTGGGCCATTTGTTACTGGTTAGATAAGAAAAATATCTACATCAAAGTCTGACCATGATTTGGATGGATTCAATAGATTATCACGAACGTAAAAGAGTCTTCAATTAATGAAGACTCTTTTTATTATAATGGATGTTACTGATTTCCTGTCAATCCATTCAAATTAGGTTCAGATCATTCTCCTGTTGGCCCACCCGGTCCGCTTAAATCCTTGTCCCGGCGTTTCCATTGCTTTGGTTGCGCTCCATCCATTTTCACAATCTTAGGATAAAATAGACCAAGTGTATCCACCAAATGTTTTTGCGCATTCATCACTTCATGAATATCCTTGTAAGCGAATGGTGCTTCGTCCAATCCGCCACCTAACAACCTCACTCCATGTTTTGCTAAAGCTTCATTGAGCTGATTGTGTGTGATGGATTTGATGGCTGATGTTCTGCTCATCTTTCTTCCCGCACCATGCGATGCAGAATTTACAGAAGCTTCTTCACCCAATCCTTTTACAATAAAACCGGGAGCAGTCATAGAACCAGGAATAATTCCCAACACATTTTTATCGGCGGGGGTTGCACCTTTCCGGTGAACGATCACTTCTTTTCCATTATGCATTTCCTTCCATGCAAAATTGTGATGGTTCTCCACCATCTTTAATGGCTGTCTCCCCAACTGCTTTGCAATTTTCGCATGAATAATGTGATGACAGGCCGACGCATAATCACCGGCAAGGTTCATGGCCATCCAATACTCCTCCCCTTCTTCTTCATCCAATGATAGCCATGCAAGATTGTTTGCCTCACCTGGCAATCTTCTTTTTTCTTTCGCAATCTTGGTGTAATGGTTCGCAATGTTGGCACCCAATGCTCTGGAGCCGGAGTGTGATAACAATCCCAAATATTTTCCAGCTTCAATGCCCAACACTTCATCCTTCTCCGAAATTTCCACGGTTCCAAATTCTACAAAATGATTTCCTGATCCCGATGAACCCAATTGTTTCCATGCCCTTCCCTGCAAACCTTTCAATAATCCTAATTCATCAAATTCCTTTCTGTACATCACTTCATGATCGGCCGGCCGGTCAAACATTCCGCCGCTTCCAAACAGCGTAGCTTCATTCAATTCTCTTGTGAAATAATTTTCTCTTTGTGTCAGCTCTTTTGGGTCAATATCAAAAATGGAAAGACACATTCTGCAACCAATGTCCACACCAACACCATAAGGTATTACGGCATTTTCTGTTGCCAGCACACCACCAATAGGCAAACCGTAGCCGGCATGTGCATCGGGCATTAAGGCACCGGCAACAGCAATTGGTAATTTAGCCGCTGTATACATTTGATGCAAGGCACCTTGCTCAATACCTTCGCTTCCAAAAACATTGAACTGAATGCCATTCTGATTCAATGAGATCTCTGCGCCTTCTGATTTTGGTTTGGGCAATAAGGCTTCTGCAATTTTTCCCAACACTCCATCCTGTGCATATTGATTGGGGCTTTGCAAAATGCTGCTCAATATTTCCAATGCATCCGCTTCCGGCAGATGTTTGAAATTCTTTTCCATTATGTTCATAGCAATTGAGATCACCGGTCCTTCAGGATAACCGATAGCTCTTAATTGCTTTCCTGTTAGTTTCAACTTTGCCATAAATTTATTTTTTGATGATACGAACTGCAACGCTTAACCTGTGCAGCCTGTGCTGAGCGAAGTCGAAGCATCGCAATCCGTTCGTCGTTTTGTAATACTAATCATCAATTCTCCAATACTGCTGTTCTAAAACCAATAATCTCTACTTGCCTTGTTTCAA
>JBQCJM010000153.1:0-2043 GCA_051952715.1 Flavisolibacter sp. | reverse complement strand
GCTTGTGCGACAGCACTCAAACTGCCGCGGAAAAAATGTTCTAACTGGATCATGCCACCGGCTCCCAGGCCCCAGCCTTTATTTTCTGGCTCATTTTTTAATGGATTACTTGTTGCAAATCCAATTACGGGTCCGATACCAAACCTGTTATCACCTCGCCTTTCTTTGCTTTGAGAAAAAGCTGAAGATGCAGCAAACAACACGACCAATAAGATGAGTACGTTTTTCATGATGCTTCGTATTAGGTTATTTCTTACTGCGAAGGTACTTTAATAGCAAATAAATCGGATATGAATTTCCTCCGCTTCACCTGCAGGTTTTTTATTTAAGTGCGCTAAACATTTGTTCGCTCAAAATGATGTAGTTGTCGTTTTTTGCAGCTTTGACAATTCAAGGATTTTCCTGCTGTTCATCAGGAAGATAGAAAAAGTAATACTCATAACACTCATAAAGGATAAAAAAACAGTGTTGCTAAAGCACTTGTTGCCGTTGGTCACAGAGACCAGATGGCGGCTACTAAAAATTTCTTTCATTTAAAGCAATACAATATCACTGGCTTTACTTGTGGTAAAATTCCTAAAATGTAAGTTCACCATATTTAAGGCAAGCGGTTACTTGCTTTCGCTTAAAATTGCATAAACCGCCTGGGCAACTAACCTGGCCGGTTTCTCATCGTGAAGTTTAACGCCTACTCGTGCCAGCGCGATGGCGTTGTCAGCTCTTGTCCTGTCGGCAGCGCCTTCTTTAAGTGTTTTCAACGCTCCCTGGCCATTGCAGGGATCTCCGAATGAATCGTTGTAATCTTTTCCGGATTTTCCTTCCAGGCAATTAAGTACATGATGTAAATGCATCTGTACGTCTTTCAACGATGTTGCATTTACTGCCATCTCTGCATGTCTGGTTGCAGTTTGAAACGGATCTGATGGCTGGTGGATGGTTGCCCCTGTAGCGTTAGCGGGAATAAAGCTGGCATAGGCCGGCATCATAAAAAATACAGCAGAAAATAAAAGAACAATTGTAAATAAAATTGTTCTTTTTGCTGAACTACAATTGAAATGTGCATTCATGATAGTACTCCTTTTTTTTAAAAAAAAATATTAAGATTAGAAAATATCACTTTATCGGAGGTTTCATTGTTCAATTCAAATATGACACATGATCAAACAAAGCCATGAAACGTTAGTCCATAAGGAATTAATAATGGTTACTTCAGGATATAAAGTTAGCATTCAATCCAATAACCTTTAAAAGTCGTTTGCAAATCCTGTAAGAAAAGCTTTTGTAGGATTGTCAGCAAAAGAAGAGAAGATAGTTACAATGGGCAACGTTCACTATTCACTCCTTGTTGCCTGAACAGCAACAAAAAAGAGATCACACTGAGCGCGTTTTTTTATTAAACCAGGTTTTTTTCTTCTTCCATTTTTCTCTTCATTTTTTTAAACTCCTCTTCTTCAGAAAGCAAACGTGAAGGATTAAATTCAAAGAGGTAATGAAAGATGAGACCAATTCCCCATCCGGCTGTCGGCCAAACTGGCCACGGATATTTGGCGCCGGTAACAAACCAAATACCCCACAGCAGGCCATTTATTATCAAATAGGTAATTAAGTGTTTCCTGAAATCAACCCTTTTCCGGGCGACTTCATGCAATTGAGAATCTGATGTTGGCTGCATAAAAATATCATTTAACAGGTGATTAAATATTTTGTAACAAGTTATTTCATTCCTCTGTCTATTGTCAATGCCGGCTGTCAGCGCGAGGTATGCTTGTGGTCATTCTCAGGTCTCATCCCCGGGAACTCTCGAGGCAGGAACGTTGCTTAATGTGTCATATAAATCGGTTAATTTTATAAATGCCGGTTCAGCAATCCATGCCCTTTGAAGAACGTATAATCTTCATCTCTTCGTGGCGGAAGTGTCTGTCTAAATAAAAATGATTTGTCAGAAATTTAATCTTGTGATCAATGCAGGTAAAATTAGGATTGAAAGAAAACTGGCGGCAATTCACTTTGCTGGTTATCATCAATGCTTTCGTTGGCGGAATG
>JBQCJM010000152.1:0-9999 GCA_051952715.1 Flavisolibacter sp. | reverse complement strand
CTTTGTTCAGGCTTTCGTCATCTACTCCAACGGCTACAATATTGTGCGAATCATGTGCGACAGAAGATGCAATGGCTCCTTTTTTTAAACCAAAATTTTTTATAAATGCTTTAGCCACAGGTGCATTTTTGTAACGATTTACAACAACAATTTTTAGAATATCGTTTTCAATACTACTTACAATTTCATCGTTGACGATTTTTGGAGTTGCCAAAACCTTTTTGGTGATAAGTTGCCCGTCAAGTGCCTCGATCACGGGTAAGGATGATAGAGAGTTAATGACAGATGATGGTACCGCGAAATCCTCAACGTTCTTCTTGCTGCAATCGAAATGGTTTACAGGTTTTTGGTCTGTTGTCTTTTTTCTTTCAATCAAACTTTTTCCATTCGCTGCTACCAAATTTCCATTGATATATGTTTGCAGCACTTCGAATTTTTCTAAATCTTTCACTATTACAAAATCGGCAAAATCATTTTGCCTCAGCAAGCCCACTTTTAGTTTGTAATGATTTACCGGATTAACACAAGCTGCTTTCAATACTTTAAATACATCAACTCCTTTGGCTACGGCTCTTGCACACAATTGGTTAATGTGGCCTTCTACCAAACTATCGGGATGTTTATCATCGCTGCAGAACATGATCATGTCGGAATTATCATGTAACAAATCAACCAGCGCTTCAAAATTTTTAGCGGCGCTTCCTTCCCTGATCAAAATTTTCATTCCATGCTGCAGCTTATCCAAAGCTTCTTCTTTGGTAAAGCATTCATGATCGGTTGTTATACCTGTGTCAATATATTTTTTCGCCGCCTGTCCTCTTAGTCCCGGCGCATGTCCATCCACCGGCTTGTTGTACTTTTTGGCAGCCGCAATTTTTTGTATTACTTCTTCATCACTATTTAACACACCTGGAAAGTTCATCATCTCGCTTAGATAAAGTATATCTTCTCTGCGCATCAATTCCTCAATGTCTTCTACACCAACAACAGCACCCGCCGTTTCAAAGCTTGTGGCCGGCACGCAACTTGGTGCGCCAAAATTGAATTTAAAAGGAACTGTCTTTCCATTCTCAATCATAAAGTTGATGCCTTCCATGCCACACACATTGGCAATTTCGTGTGGATCGCTAACGGTAGCCACCGTTCCATGCACTACGGCCAATCTTGCAAACTCTGATGGAATGAGCATAGAGCTTTCAATGTGAACATGCGCATCAATGAAGCCGGGAAGAATATAGTTGAGCGGTCGGTCGGTTGAAAGATTGATTGGTTGAATAGCAATAATTCTCTCTCCTTCAATTTTAATTTCTGCTGGATAGACCCTTTGCTGGGACAGGTCAACAAGGTTGCCGGTGATAATTGTCATACGTATAAGATTGTCGTCAATACTGCAATTTAATTTTAATATATTTAGTATATTAATTCACCAAAACTCGACGCTCATGAAATTATACAAAACCTTAGTAGCGGTTCTTATTTTGGTTTGTGTTGCAAATGCAAAAGCGCAAACCGCCGACGACATTATCGCTAAACATGTTCAGGCTATGGGTGGAAAGGAAGCCTGGGGAAAAATAAACAGCATTCAAGAACAAGGGATCTTAAATGTAAACGGAACGGAGATCAGCTTCACCATTATTGCACTGCATAACAAAGGATCGCGGCAAAACATTTCTGTGGCAGGGTTGCAAGGCTATACAATATATACACCTTCATCGGGTTGGAACTTTTTTCCATGGCAGGGCCACATGAAAGCAGAAGCACTAACAGCCGAAGACGTAAATGAAAACCAGGACAATCTGGATGTGCAAGGCCCATTAGTCGACTACAAAGAAAAAGGCCACAGTGCAGAATATTTAGGCACCGATGATTTTGAAGGAACGGATTGCTATAAAATAAAGCTTACGGAAAAATCAGGGAAGGTCATCACGTTCTATATTGATCCTTCTAATTACTTTATTATCCATACCGTTACATTGACGAAAGCCAATGGGCAGGAAGTAGAAACAAAAACCGACTACAGCAACTACCAAAAATTACCCGAAGGCGTTTGGGTGGCCATGAATATCAGCAATGGTGGCAACCCTTTAAAAATCAAAAAAGTGGAAGTCAATACTTCTATTGATGAAAACACATTCAAACCAACTAATTGATCATTTCAAAATCTGCTTTATGCGAAAAATAATTGCATTTTTCATCATTGCTTCTTCTGCAACACCTCTTTTTGCTCAAACAAAAATTTCTTCTTCCACCTTTGGTAAAATGGAAGCCCGCCACCTGGGTCCCGGCACTATGAGTGGCCGTATTTCTGCCATTGATGGCGTAGCCGGAGATGGCAAAACTATTTACGTAGGCACGGCTGGTGGTGGCATCTGGAAATCAACCAATGCAGGTGCTTCTTTTAAATCTGTTTTTGACAAATACTGTCAGTCTATCGGGGCCATTGCTGTGGATCAGAAAAATCCAAACATTATCTACGCAGGCACCGGCGAAAGCAATATGCGCAATTCGGTTTCCATTGGTGATGGCATGTATAAAAGCACCGATGGCGGAGAAAATTGGTTAAAAATTGGTTTGGACAGCACGGAACACATTGCCAAAATTGTAATTGATCCTAAAAATTCAAACAACATTTATGTGGCGGCTCCCGGGCCTTTATGGAGCGATGGCCAGCATCGCGGTTTGTACAAATCAACCGATGCAGGGAAAACATGGAGCAAGATTTTATACATCAACGAAAAATCAGGTTGTGCAGATGTGGCGGTTGATCCATCCAATCCGGATATTGTATATGCCAGCACATGGGAATTTCGCCGTTTGCCTTATTCCTTTAATTCTGGCGGCAATGGCAGCGGCATGTATAAAAGTGCAGACGGGGGCAAAACCTGGAAAGAGTTAAGTAACGGTTTACCCAAAAAGCCTTTTGGCAGAATTGCCTTTACATTGGCACCAAGTGCACCTAACAATTTGTTGGCCATTGTTGAATCGAATGAAACAGGGTTATTTATTTCAGCTGATGGCGGCGAAACATGGAAGCAGCAAAGTGCTACATCAAATATTGTAGCCCGTCCATTTTATTTCAGCACCATTGCAGTTGATCCCAAAGATGCTAAACGTGTGTATCGTCCGGCATATGTTTTTTCTTATTCTAATGATGGAGGATATTCATTTGCCGATGCCAATAATGAAGGCGGTTGGCTACACAGCGATATGCATGCGCTGTGGATCAATCCGAACAACACCAACCAATTGTATGTAGGCACAGATGGCGGTGTATATTACAGTTTGGACAGAGGGGCTACCTGGAACTTTATACAAAGCTTACCTGTTGGCCAGTTTTACCATGTGGCAGTTGACAATGCAGAAAACTACAACCTGTATGGCGGCTTGCAAGACAATGGAAGTTGGACAGCGCCTTCTTCCGCACCAGGTGGCGTTACCAATGCTGCATGGAAAGCAATTTATGGCGGCGATGGCTTTTGGGTACAACCCGATCCTACTGATCCAAACGTTGCTTATGCAGAAGCACAAGGTGGCGAGGCAGGACGGGTAAATCTAACAACAATAAAAGTCATTAATATAAAACCACAGCAGGGACCGGGCGAGGAAAAATTACGTTGGAACTGGAACACACCAATTGTTACAGGTGTAAAAAATAAAAAACATCTGTACATGGGTTCACAATACCTGTATCGCTCCACAGACCAGGGTCGCAATTGGCAAAAGATCTCTCCCGATTTAACTACTAATGACAAGAAAAAACAGCAGCAGGACAACAGTGGCGGCCTGAGTGCCGACAACACTTCAGCCGAAAACCATTGCACAATTTTTACCATAGCCGAATCGCCGCTGGATGAAAATATGGTTTGGGCAGGCACCGACGATGGCAATTTGCAATACACCATTGACGGAGGGAAAACCTGGACCAACGTTGCAAAAAATTATGCAGCAGCAGGCATTCCTGCACAAACCTGGGTAAGTAGCATTGAGCCCAGTGTTTTTGACAAAAAAGTAGTGTTTGCCACCTTCGATAACCATATGTATGGTGATCATAAAACTTACATAGCCCGTTCAACTGACATGGGCAAAACCTGGAAACTGTTTAGCAGCAAAGAATTTACCGGCTTTGCACATAAAATAAAGCAAGATCCTAAAAATGCCGAGTTGCTTTTTGCAGGTACAGAAAGAGGCTTGTTTGCAACTGTTGATGGGGGTGAGAATTGGTTCCGGATGAAGAATAACATTCCTGATTATGTCATGGTTCGGGACATTCAAATACAACCAGCCACTAACGACCTGGTGATTGCTACGCACGGCCGCGGCATTATGATCGTTGATGACATCACACCCATGCGTTCGCTTACAAAAAATATTATTGACCAGGATGTGTACATGTTCGACACAAAACCAATTGCATTGACCAATGGAAAATTCGGCGATGGTGGATTTCCAACCACAGGCGGCTGGACCGCTCCCAATGCTGCTTCCATTCCGCCTATCCAATATTACTTAAAAGAAAGAGTGAGCATTGGTGATGTGAATCTTGAAATTTATGATCCGACGGGTAAATTGATAAAAGAAATTCCAGGCACCATTCGCAAAGGCATAAACAAAATAACATGGGATTTGAAAATGAAGCCGCCTAAAGTAGCTAGTGGCGGAACAAAGATCGACTATAGCACTTTTGTAGCACCAATGGTTTTGCCCGGCGATTATACTGTAAAATTAAAAGTGGGAGATAAAGTGTACACCAAGCCACTGAAGCTATTGCATGATGCAAAAAACAAAGATTTCACGCTGGAAGACCGGCAACAGCAATTCAAAACTGCCATGCAGTTGTATAATTTGCATGAACAACTGGCCGCTACAGTTGAACAGCTTAATGAAAAACAAAAAATGCTAAAGGCAAATATTCCGTTGGTGAAAGATTCTGTTTCAAAGAAACTATTGCAGGAGTACAGGACAAAGCTGGAAGATCTGCGCAGCACACTACTGCCTACCAAGCAGAAATCAATTTTTGCTGATGAAAAGAAATTAAGAGAAGATATTTCGGATGTGTACGTTGCTGTATGCACACAAGAAGCAAGACCATCTAATTTACAAATACAACGAATTACACAATTGCAACAAAACGTAGTAAAGGCCGGAGAAAGCAAAACTGCTTTAGTGAAACAGTATGATGCAAAAGTGGAAGCAGCTTTAAACAAAGAAGGTTTATCCGCAAAAGAAAATGCAAAGCCAATGAAGGCGTTTTAGTGTAATGATGTGATTGCATTATTGTACCAAACGATATCTACACAAATGCATGAGCACACCATAGTCACTCGTTTTTAAAGAGACCATCACATTCAAGTGATGGTCTCTTTGCTTTGAAAAAATCCAATTTATTTTTTCCAATTAAGTTCACCGTTGTAACTTTTGCACTCAATTTCTAACACACATGAGAAAACTCTTGCTTTTTGCTTCTGCCTGCATCTCTTTAAGTGCAGTGGCACAAAAAAAGAAAACAGTTGTAAACAGCGACGCTGATTCTATCCTTTTATCAAAAGTAAAATACCGTTTGGTTGGCCCGTTTCGTGGAGGCCGCAGTGGTGCTGTAACAGGCAGCTATAAAAGCAAGAACACATTTTACTTTGGCGCTACCGGCGGCGGTGTATGGAAAACAACAGACGGAGGCAGCAACTGGAAAAATATTACCGACAAATATTTTGGTGGTACCATTGGTTCGGTAGCAGTTGCACCAAGCGACGAAAATATTGTTTATGTAGGCGAAGGCGAAAACACCATGCGGGGCAATGTTAGCGAAGGCCTGCAAGGAATGTGGCGCAGCGATGACGCTGGAAGAACATGGAAGAATATTGGGCTAAAGGATGCACGTCATATCATACGCATTGTGGTTCATCCACGCAATCCTGATATTGTATGGGTAGCAGCTATGGGACATTTGTTTGGCCCTAATGAAACAAGAGGCGTATATAAAACTACCGACGGCGGTAAAACGTGGAAAAGAGTTTTATATGTGAACAATCAAACCGGCGCTTCAGATTTAGTAATGGAACCCGGTAATCCTGAAGTGCTTTATGCAGGTATGTGGCGGGCCTTGCGTACGCCTTACAGCATGGAAAGCGGTGGAGAAGGAAGCAGCCTTTGGAAAAGTACCGATGGCGGCGAAACCTGGAAAAATATTTCAGCTAAAAAAGGTTTGCCCAAGGGCATTTGGGGAATTGTTGCCGTTGCAGTCTCACAATCCAATCCTGATAAAATTTATTCTTTGATAGAGAATAAAGATGGCGGCATGTTCGCATCGAACGATGGTGGTGAAACCTGGAATCTCACGAGCAGCGATAATAATATCCGACAGCGGGCCTGGTACTATAACAAAGTGTTTATCGATCCCAGGAATGAAAACCTGGTGTATGCACCGAATGTAAATTTTATGCGTAGCCGCGATGGCGGCAAAACCTTTCAATCCATCAACACGCCTCACGGCGATCATCATGATCTGTGGATTGATCCGGAAGATGGCAATCGCATGATTGTAGCCGATGACGGCGGTGCCCAAATTTCTTTCGACGGCGGTAACAACTGGAGCACTTATTATAATCAGCCAACAGCACAGATATATCGTGTAACTACTGATAATTCTTTTCCCTATAGAATTTTAGGTGCACAACAGGACAATTCAACCATACGCATTAAAAGCAGAACAAGAGGCGCTTCTATTACCGATAATGATTGGGAGCCTACCGCCGGTGCAGAAAGTGGCTATGTTGTAGCCGATCCTTTAAACCCTGACATTGTATATGGTGGCAACTACGGTGGCTATTTATCAAGGCTTGATCATAAAACCGGTGAAGACCGTGCCGTTTCTCCATGGCCCGATAATCCAATGGGTGCAGGCGCCGATGTGCAGAAATATCGCTTTCAGTGGAACTTTCCCATCTTTTTTTCGCCGCACAATCCTAAAAAATTATACACGGCAGGCAATGTGTTATTTGCAACGGAAAACGAAGGCCAAACGTGGGAGCAGATATCTCCCGATCTTACCACTAACGACAAGAGCAAACAGGCATCAAGTGGTGGACCCATTACAAAGGATAATACTTCTGTGGAATATTACTGCACCATTTTTACTGCTGCTGAATCACCCTACGAAAAAGATCTATTATGGACAGGTAGTGATGACGGTGTAATTTATGTAAGCCGCGATGGAGGCAAAAACTGGCAAAATGTAACACCTGCCGGCGCACCCAAATGGATGATGTGGAATTGCGTGGAAGCCGACCCTTTTAAAAAGGGCACCGCGTATTTTGTAGGCACACGTTATAAACTGGATGACTTTGCACCTTACATCTACAAAACAGAAGATTATGGTAAATCGTGGAAATTGATTACAAATGGCATTGACAAAATGCATTTTGCGAGATGTCTGCGTGCCGATCAAAAACGTCCGGGCCTGTTGTACGCTGGTACAGAGTACGGCATGTACGTTTCTTTTGATGGTGGCACAACATGGAAACCATTTCAACAGAACTTACCTATTGTACCTGTTACCGACATGACCATCAAAGAAAACGATCTTGTGGTGGCCACACAGGGCAGGGCATTTTGGGTGATTGATGATTTGGGCGTACTGCAACAAATGAACAGCGCCATCATTAACAAGCCATTGCATGTATTTGATGTAAATGCTGCCTATCGTATACCCGGCAGCGCATTTGCGCAAAACTTTGGTACACCTAAAAATGCTGGCAGCAATCCGCCTGCCGGTGTTGTATTTAATTATTACGTCAAAAGTATTGACGATTCTACCAAGGCTTCTATAACTATTATGGATAAGGAACATAAGCCGGTAAAAACGTTTTCAACCAGTGCAAAAGAAGCTAACGAAAAAATGGATATTGCAGAAGGCATGAACCAGTTTGCATGGAACCTGTTATATCCAGGCTCACAAAGGGTTGAAGGAATGATTTTGTGGAATGGTGTACCCAACGGTATTGTTGCGCCTCCAGGAAATTATTTTGCAAAATTTAAAATAGCGCAGGATTCAATGGAAGTGCCTTTCACCATTAAAGCCGATCCGAATTACAAAACCACACAGGCCGAGTATGATCAACAGTTTGCTTTTTTAAAGAAAGTAAAGGATAAATTTGACGAAACACAAAAAGCGATCAAAGACATTCGTGCATTAAGAACGCAAATCAATTCATTTATCAGCCTGCAGGGAAAAGATGCACCTAAAGAGGTGAAAACGATGGCCGACAGCATCAACAAACAATTAACCACAATTGAAGAAGCTTTGTATCAAACCAAAGCCAAAAGCGGGCAGGATGTTTTAAATTATCCCATCCGCCTCAATGATAAACTTTCCGGCGTATTTGATGTAGCCAACAGCGGCAATTTTGCACCAAGCAAACAAGTTACTGAAGTGTATACTGATATTGCTTCGCAAATTGACGTGCAGTTAAATCAATTGAAGGCCGTTAAGGAAAAAGACATTCCTGCTTTCAATGGGCTGATCCGTCAAAAGGCATTGCCGGTAATTGGCGTAAAATAAGTAGGTTGATGATAAAGAATAATATTTGATTTCCGGCCCAGAGATTTTGAGATTTTTCATATTATCAATTGCAAAGTCTCAAAATCTCTATTCACAAATCTCAAAATCCCATTATATTTGTTTACCCTTAACTATGAAATGTTTAATTGTCGACGATAACAAAATGGCCCGTATGGCCCTCAAGCAATTAATTGCGCAGGCAAATAATCTTGATTTAGTTGCCGAGTGCAGCGATGCTGTAGAAGCGCAGGAACAACTTGACAATGCGTCCATCGATCTTTTACTGCTTGACATTGAAATGCCCGGCATGACAGGGCTTGAACTGATAAAAAAAATGGGCAATAAAAAACCGCTCATTATTTTCACCACCGCAAAATCGGATTATGCTGTAGAAGCGTTTGAATTGAATGTTGTGGATTACCTGGTAAAACCCATTGCATTGCCCCGCTTCAAGCAAGCTATTGAAAAAGCTGCCGAGGCTCTGGAAAGCGATAAAGAAGAAGTAAAAGTAGAAGACCAGGGATTTGTATTTGTAAAAGACAATGGAATACTTAAAAGGATCAGCATTGATGACATTTTGTTTCTGGAAGCCATGGGTGATTATGTAAAAGTGCATACGGCGCAAAAGTTTCATGTGGTGCATGCTACATTAAAATCCATCGAAGAAAAACTGCCTTCTTCCAAATTTATTCGTGTACACAGAAGCTACATTGTAGCTATCAATAAAATTGATTACATACAGGAAGGAACTATCAGCATTGGCAAAACAAGCATACCTGTTGCCGATACACATAAGGCCAACCTGAACCGGCGTTTAAACCTGCTTTAATTTCAACGTTGCTTATTTCCCCTTCGTCGAACCGTTTTAATGTTTAGCCTAACTGTTCTTTTTTACTAAAAACACGCAGCTATTTTTGTGCCTGTTAGTATAACTAATGCCAATATCCTAATCGTAATTCGTAACTCTTGATGGTTACAATACATGTCGTGAAGGTCGCAACCAAAGAATTACCTATGAAAGATCAACCGTATTGTTTCCTATAAACGCAATTAACTAACTAAGGAGGCTGCCTCTCCGGCCTCCCTTTTTTATGAAAAAGTTTTTAACCTTCATATTATTCCTCACCATTCTGATCATTGCAGAATATTATTTCTTTATTGAAATGTTCTCCAAAAAAAGAACATTCATTTTACTACCAAGCCTGCTTTTTATGTTGATCGCTATTTACGGTATCTTCCGCTTCGCTAAAAAAACCATTAGCAACACAAAACACTCGCAAAGCCATAGCTGAATTTCGTATTTTCGGTAGCATAAGTATGCGAAAACCGGAGTTAAGATATTGGGTATTATGGTTGTTCCTGCTGGGAGTTTTGGTTATTGTTTTTCTGCAGGTTATTTCCGGCTACAATATTAACAGGTTAATACAAGGCAATAAAAAACTGCT
>JBQCJM010000151.1:0-7260 GCA_051952715.1 Flavisolibacter sp. | reverse complement strand
TGTTATAAATATTTAGGTGATTTTCTCGGAAATATATTTCCTTCCCTGGGTGTTTGGCGATTGCCGCTTGCATTTTTTGTCGCCATTATTCTTGCACGCATTATACTGGCTTTTATCTTCAATCGTTTTTTACGAACCACTTCAAGAGAGGCACATGAAAATGGCGTTAACCATGCATTGGGTTTAGTGCCTGGTTTTGTCAATGGAATTTTGTACGCCACTATTGCTGCCGCTTTGCTATTGGCAATTCCTTTGTCAGAAAAATTTTCAAGTGAAACAAAGACAAGCCAACTTGCAGACAGATTAGCCAGCGGTGTTGAATGGCTCGATGATAAATTATCGCCGATATTTAAAGACGCTACCAAGCAAACGCTCAATAATTTAACTGTAGAACCAAAATCGGATGAAACGGTTGAACTGCATTTCACTGTTAAAGATCCAACACCTCGTCCTGACCTTGAAGCAAAAATGCTGCAACTGGTAAATGCAGAAAGAACGAAAAGAGGCCTGCAGCCTGTGAAGGCTGATGCAGAAATGACAGCGGTGGCCAGAGAACATTCAAAAGATATGTTTGCACGAGGCTATTTTTCGCATTACACACCCGAAGGCGAAGATCCGTTTGACAGGATGAAAGATGCAGGTGTAAAGTTTATTGCAGCAGGAGAGAACCTTGCTTTGGGGCAAACTCTCACCATTTGCCACCAGGGACTAATGAATTCGCCAGGGCACAGAGCCAATATCTTACGGCCAACTTATGGAAGATTAGGCATTGGCATTTTAGACGGTGGCATTCATGGATTAATGATCTCGCAGGAGTTTAGGAACTAAGCCTCAGGTAGTAATTGCTGTTACTGTTCTTTTGCTGCATTTTTTCATTCGACAGTTTTCACTAAATTCATTGCTAACTAAATAGTTGGTATGTTTTTAGAATTAATAAACTAAAATGTAACCTATGCGTAACTACAATAGTTTTATTTCAAGATCCGACCGTTATGGAGTATTTGGTACTAACGATGATAAAATGGAAAGCCTTGCAAAACAATTGAGATACCCGCTTGAAGATATTATGAGAGCCATCCAGGAAGTGGGTTTCGATAAAGAGGAAATAGAAGAATATATTCACGACAGGCATAACAGGAGCTAGTGCAAATATGTAAAAACCCGTTCTATTGTAAGAACGGGTTTTATTTTATAATTAAGTTTTGTAGCGAAGACTCGCCACTGGCTTTTTATTTTATTATTCCACTTTGGTAACTTTTACCACGTTGGTAGGCAGGTGTAAATGAACCGGCGTACTCCCTGTGTTCACCACTATATCACCACTTTTTACAAATCCTCTTTCTTTCAAAATATTGATCTGGTCAAAGATAATATCATCCAAACTTTCTTCCTCTGAATAGTGAAAGGCACGAACGCCCCAGCTTAGGCTTAGCTGGTTTACCAATGATTTTTCTTTAGTGAAAATAAACAATGGTGATTTGGGACGATAGCTGCTTAACATGAAGGCCGTATATCCGCTTTGTGTCATTCCTATCAACGCCTCTGATTGCACATCCTGCGATAGTTTACAGGCATTGTAACAGGTGGCGTCACTTAAAAAAGAAGGAGAGTGGGGCTGTGGTGTCAACGTCTCTTCAAGGTTGTACCTGTATTCTGTTCGCTCCACTTCCATAATGATCTTACGCATGGTTTCTACCACCAGCTTAGGATGTTGGCCTGTGGCGGTTTCGGCGCTTAACATCACGGCATCGGCACCTTCCAAAACTGCGTTGGCTACGTCAGTAATCTCGCTGCGGTTTGGCTTGCTGCGATCGATCATGCTTTCCATCATTTGTGTAGCCACAATTACAGGCTTGGCACGGTGCAATGATTTACGGATGATGTTCCTCTGAATCAAAGGAATTTGTTCAACCGGCAGCTCTACACCGAGGTCGCCACGGGCAATCATAATGGCATCGCTTTCTACAATAATATCGCGAAGGTTATTTAATGCTTCAGGTTTTTCTATTTTAGCAATGATCTTTGTCTTGCTTTTCTTTTCATCAAGTTTGTAGCGCAGCAGGGTAATGTCTTTTACACTTCTTACAAAAGAAAGTGCTACCCAATCCAACTGCTGCTCAATGATAAATTCAAGATCGATCAGGTCTTTTTCTGTTAATGCCGGGAGAGAAATCTTAGTATCGGGAAGGTTGACGCCTTTTTTCGAAGAGAGCTTTCCACCCATGGTCACCTCTACCTGCACGTCATTGTTCTTCAATACTTTTTTTACCACCACTTCCAGCTTCCCATCGTCGATCAAAATTTTGTTGCCTACTCTTACGTCGGCATGGAGATTTGGGTAAGAAACGTAGATACGCTCTTTCGTACCTACTAATTTTTCATTGGTGAATGTCAATATATCGCCGGGCACTACGTCAATGGCGCCGTTTTCCATTTCACCTACTCTTAATTTAGGCCCCTGCAAATCGCCGAGAATGGCAATGTTGTAAGGTTCTGTAGTGTTTATCTTCCTGATGTGTTCAATGATCTTTGCCTTATCATCATGTGCGCCGTGAGAAAAGTTCAGGCGAAACACGTTGACACCGCATTTTACCAGCTCCAGCAATTTGTCGTAAGTATCGCAGGCCGGGCCTACGGTGGCTACAATTTTGGTGCGATGAATGGTGTGCTCCAATCCGGCAGTTTTATCCATCTGCCTGTGAAAGTATTTGTCTATGTTTTTACTCATATGCCCCTGTCCCCCTGAAGGAGAGACTTAGATTTGAAGTGTTTAATAATATTGTTATAGTACAAGTGTGCGACGCAACAGAAGCTTAATAGATTTCTGTTGCTGGTGACACAATATAAACGCTATACTAAAGAACTAATTGAAATAAATATGGTTTGTTCCACCTAAGTCTCCGCTTCAGGGGGACAGGGGAAATAGTATTAACTCGCTAATATCTTCACGATCTTCATCCACTCTTCGCTGATAGTACCTTTCTTCTTGTGCACTTTTTCGAGCGGCACGTAGTTCATTTTGTTGTTCTGAATACCAACAAAAACATTGTGGCGTCCTTCCAGCAAACATTCAACGGCATGATACCCCATACGACTTGCTATCAATCTGTCAAGACAGGTAGGCGAGCCGCCACGTTGAATGTGTCCTAAAATGGCAACCCTCGTTTCCACCTGCGGTAGCTTTTCTTTCACCACTTTTGCCACTTCGTTGGCTCCGCCAAATTCATCACCTTCGGCAACCACAATCAGGTTCACTAACTTTTTCCTTCTTTCTTTTTCCTGCAAAGAAGCAATTAGATCCTGCATATCAGTTTTGCGTTCGGGGATCAAAATATTTTCGGCGCCGGTGGCTATGCCGCTGTGCAGGGCAATATATCCTGCATCACGTCCCATCACTTCAATAATAAAAAGACGGTCGTGTGCATCCATCGTGTCGCGGATCTTATCAATAGCCTCTACCGCAGTGTTTACGGCTGTATCAAAACCAATGGTAAAATCGGTGCCGGCAATGTCTTTGTCAATGGTACCGGCTATGCCTATGCAGGGAATATCAAATTCACGGCTAAATTCCACAGCGCCACGAAAGGAGCCATCGCCGCCAATAATGACAAGACCATCAATGCCGCGGCCTTTTAAAATTTCGTAAGCCTTGCGGCGGCCTTCTGCTGTGTGAAAGATTTTGCAACGTGCTGTCTTTAAAATGGTACCGCCACGTTGAATGATGTTGGCCACAGAACGGCCTTCCATTTTGAAAATATCATCTTCGATGAGACCCTGGTAGCCACGCATGATACCATAAACTTCCAGTCCATTGTAGATACCTGTACGAACTACGGCCCTGATGGCTGCGTTCATGCCAGGAGAATCACCGCCCGAGGTTAAAACACCTATACGGCTAACTTTTTTTGCCATTTGCTTTTATCCTTATTTCAGTGAGGCCAATTTCAACCTCTATCAACAAACCTCAAAAATAAGGTTTTGTCTTTAGTGTGTAGTTTCTACACAGCTTTTAAGGTTTGTTGCAGGTTAGATTTTAGCTTTTTATTCTTTTATAAGTTATAGCAGGCAACCGTTAGATATTAAACCGCGGCGAAAATAAAGATTTTAGGTTTGGTTTTTAAGATTAAGTGAAGTTTACAATTACCGTTGGCCTTTTATCAGCCCAGGCAACATTCTTATTGTTAAGTACAGCGGAGCCGTCAAAATTGATGATTGCTGCTACTGCATTAGTCTTCATCTAACTTATCACTGCTTTCCTTATTTTAATTAACTGTACCAATACATCTTCCAACAAATCAAGCCTTAGCATATTGGCGCCATCGCTTAAGGCGCAGGCTGGATCGGGATGTGTTTCAATAAACAGACCTTCGGCGCCGGTGGCAATAGCTGCTTTGGCAATAGTGCCTATCAGTTGTGGGTTGCCGCCCGTTACACCCGAAGTTTGATTGGGTTGCTGCAAGCTGTGTGTACAATCCATTACCACGGGTGCACCGCTTTGCTGCATCCAGGGAATATTGCGATAATCAACTACCAGGTCCTGGTAACCAAACGTAGTGCCTCTTTCTGTAAGCAGCACTTTTTCGTTGCCTGTGTTGTGTATTTTTTCTACAGCAAACTTCATGGCGGCGCCACTAACAAACTGGCCTTTCTTTACGTTCACAATTTTTCCTGTGTTGCCTGCCGCCAGCAGTAATTCTGTTTGACGGCATAAAAAAGCAGGTATTTGCAAAATGTCAACATAGCCGGCGGCTAATGCAGCATCTTGTTCTGTATGTATATCGGTGGTGGAAGGAAGATTTAATTCCCTTGCCACTTTTTGAATGATCTTTAATCCTACTTCATCGCCCAGGCCTGTAAATGAAGAAGCGCTGGTGCGGTTGGCCTTGCGGTAAGAAGCTTTGAAAACATAGGGGATTCCCAGTTTTTTGCAGATGGCCGAAACCTTTTGGGCCACTTCAAAAACCAATTCTTCACTCTCCACTACGCAGGGGCCTGCAATTAAAAAGAAAGCGTCTTTATCATACTGCTGTTGTGCAAATAAGTCGGACAGAAAGTTTTTCATGGCGGCAAAGGTAGGTGATCGTGATAAGTTAACGTTCTGGTGAAGCAGTTTCACGTTAACCTGGTTTCGAATCTTCTCTTTCTACTTTTTGTTTGCCAAAAAAGTAGAGCAAAAAGGGCCCGCTGCCGCAATTGCTCCGCATGCGCAGCGTTGCCCACGCACGCCCCCAAACCCCCTAAAGGGGGCTTACCAACAGTCAATGTGGTTACGGTCTCTTCTTTTGATAGGCTGGTTGTCGTGATATACGTTGCGTCTATACGGCGCTGGTATTGCGCTAACCTTTTCCTATTGCAGTTAAAGGCGTTAGCTAATGCGCAATAAGGCGCTGGAAATATCCTTAGGCTTGAAGAATGATTTATGACGTTTTATTCTCTAATTCACCCTAAGCATATTGAAATGGATATTGCGAACGATTCATTTTCTGTTCGGGAAACTTAATTCGTGTTATAGAATCTGCGCCAACGTTTGCGCAAGCATTATGCTTGTATGGGCAGTACGTACACTTCGTTGCGCATCGTTCCTCATCCTATATTTGCAACCTCATTATGCAAAAGGAAAAAATATTAGTTATTGGCGCTTCGGGCCAAATTGGTGTTGAACTTACATTGGCCTTAAGAAAAATATATGGTGCGGCAAACGTTATTGCCTCGGACCTGCGTGAGCAAAACGAACTACTTCAAGGCACCGGCCCTTATGTTTCGCTTGATGTGATGAACAAGGAAATGCTGCACGTGCAGGTAATACGGCAGGGCGTCACGCAGATCTATTTGCTCGCCGCCATTTTATCGGCAACAGGAGAAAAGAATCCTAACCTTGCCTGGCATTTGAACATGCAGGGATTGCTGAACGTACTGGACATAGCAAGAGAAGAAAAGATTCACAAAGTGTACTGGCCCAGCTCCATTGCCGTATTTGGACCTACATCGCCGAAAAACAATTGCCCGCAACAGACCATTATTGAACCTACCACCGTGTACGGTATCAGTAAATATGCCGGTGAGTTTTGGTGTAACTATTTCTTTAATAAATATGCAGTGGATGTTAGAAGCCTTCGTTATCCCGGCCTTATTTCTTACAAGTCAGCGCCGGGTGGCGGCACTACCGACTATGCGGTAGAGATCTTTCACGAAGCACTGGAAGAAAAGCACTACGATTGTTTTTTACAGAAAGATACTTTCCTGCCTATGATGTATATGCCCGATGCCATTCGTGCCACCATTGAGCTGATGGAAGCACCATCGGAAAAGATCAAAATAAGAACCTCGTACAATATCTCGGGCATGAGCTTTTCGCCTGAGCAGATAGCTGCTGAAATTAAAAAGCACATTCCCGGCTTTACTATTGACTATGCACCCGATTACCGCCAGACCATTGCCGATAGCTGGCCCGGTAGCATTGATGATTCTGTTGCCCGCAACGATTGGGGATGGAAACCAGAATACGATCTCCCGAAGATGACAAAGGATATGCTGGAGAATTTGAGTTTATAGTTTGGCGTTTTGTGTTTGGTGTTCAAAGAAAACTTTGTATGATATGAAACTGTTAACTCCAAACTCCGAAACTCTTCCTGTCATGGTTTTTGTATGGCTACTGCTGACAATTGAATTTTATGGAGCAGCAGACGAGTAAACGGATGATCTTAAGCGGCGTCATCCTGGCCATGTTACTTTCTTCCCTCGATCAAACCATTGTGTCAACCGCCATGCCCACCATTGTGCAGGAGTTGCACGGGCTGGAGCATATCAGTTGGGTATTTACCGCTTACATGTTGGGCTCAACGGTTACCGTTCCTATTTACGGCAAGCTGTCCGATATTTTTGGCAGGCGCAACTTATACATTCTCGGTATCATCATCTTTTTGATCGGATCCATGCTTTGCGGCCTTTCGCAAAACATGACGCAGCTCATTCTGTTCAGGGGATTGCAGGGTATTGGCGGCGGCGCCATGATGGTTAATTCTTTTGCCATCATTGGTGATGTGTTTCCACCGGCAGACAGAGGAAAATACCAGGGCATTATGGGTAGTGTTTTTGGCCTTAGCAGCATTGGCGGCCCATTGCTGGGCGGGTGGATCACCGACAATGCTTCGTGGCGTTGGGTATTTTATGTAAACATTCCCCTTGGTATCATCGCCATCATTGTTTTGCTGGCAGCCCTGCCTAAAATTGTTTCAACAGCCAGGGATAAAAAGATCGACT
>JBQCJM010000150.1:0-4797 GCA_051952715.1 Flavisolibacter sp. | reverse complement strand
CTTACTAACACCGTCCCAACCATTTTCTTTAAGTAACTTCTCAATTTCTGTCTTCGGCACTTTTAGTGTATAATTTGAATCAGCCTTACATTCACCCAGCCCAATTGCTTCAATAGCCAAACGTGTACAATCTCCGGCCGGCACTGCAGAATAACGGTCAAACTCCGACCATGCACCGGGCATAATAGACTTTCTCACCAGTTTGCTGATCTCGTTATTTTGTAGATCAATTACTGCGTCGTACCGCTGAAATAATAGCTTAGGCAACAGAAAAAAAGTATGAGCAAGTTGCTTTTTAAAATTTCTTCCTCCGCCAATAGAATAAATGTTGTCAAATAATTGAAGGTGTTTTGGTATAGACTCTACCTCTTCTCTCGTTAATAGATCCAAACGTGTATCATCCGGCAGTGTATTTCTCAGATTTTGTAAATAGGGTAATGTTATTACCAAATCGCCCATAGCCTGTAAGCGAATTGCTAATATACGCTTTGGAACATATTCCTTTTTCCACGCCTTGAAGGGCATGTCGGGCAAAGTATTTAAAAGGTTTTTTGCTTGCATTAATAATCAGCGTTGCGAAAAAAGCATGATGCTCTATAATTTTGGATAAACAAACCTCTGCAAGTTGGAGAAACGAAAATTCATCATTGGAGGTTGCTTTTGGAAAGAGATTGACCCACAACTATTATAACGGCAATGCTGGGCAACCATTTGTCTTTAAATACGTTTATAATCAGAAGCATAAATGCTTTTGAATTTAGATGAGCAAAGTTTTATTATTCAATCCCCGAAGCGCCAACTATAAACCCCGCATTCCCAACTCTATTCTTTCGATAGCTGCATCTATTGAAGGAAAATTCGATTACGCAATTGTGGATGGTAACCTGGAGCAAGATCCGTGGGAAAAAATATTTTCCTACCTGGCAACAGGTCAGTTTAATCGTTTTGGTTGCACTTGCATGCCTGGCCCACAGCTAAAGCAGGCCATCCCCATTTCAAAAAAAATAAAAAATCTGTTTCCTGATATCGTTATTACCTGGGGCGGATATTTTGCATCTAATCAACCCAAGGTCGTTTTAAATTCCGGGTACGTAGATTTCATTGTAAATGGCCCCGGCGATAAAACTTTTCCGGCTCTTTTAACTGCACTGGGAAATGGTACCTCTTACGAACTTATTCCCAACCTGATCTATAAAAGTTGTGATGAAATTGTGAAGACAACAAAAGATGAATTGTATGATCAGGACGAACTGCCTGCATTGCCTTATCAAAAACTAAATAATTTTTATCCGCTAAAAAAATATCTGGGAAAAACCTACCTGGGTACAAGAACTATTGCTTATCACTCAAGCATCGGCTGTCCTTTTAAATGTTCGTTTTGTGCTGTAGTGCCTATTTATAATGCACGTTGGAAAGGGAAGTCTGCCGAAAATATTTACAAGGATATAAAATATCTGAAAAATAATTTTGACGGCAATGCCATTGAATTTCACGACAATAATTTTTTTGTATCAGAAAAAAGAACAGTTGAGTTTGCGAGGCTTATCAAAAAGGAAAACATGACCTGGTGGGGTGAAGGAAGAATCGACACCATCAACAAATATTCAGATGAATCGCTGGCATTGATGCGGGAATCAGGTTGTAAGATGATTTTTTTCGGCGCCGAAACAGGCAATGATGAAGTGTTGAAGAAAATGGATAAAGGGGGTACACAAACTGCCGAACAAATCAGAAATTTTGCTGCCCGCATGGCTCAATTTGATATCATCCCTGAATATTCCTTTGTGCTGGGAACACCAGCTGATACACCGGAGCAGGTAATGAAGCAAATAGACCAGGACATTGCATTTATTAAAGAAATAAAATCCATTAATCCTAAAACAGAAATTATAATTTATGTGTACAGCCCTGTGCCCAATGAAGGTTCGGATATGTATGAAAAAGTATTAGAAAGCGGATTTCGTTTTCCTGAAAAATTGGAAGACTGGATCGGTCCTCAGTGGGATAAGTTCGACCTGAGAAAAAATCCGTTGACACCATGGCTTACACCGGAAATGGTAGACAAGATAAAAGATTTTGAAACTGTTTTGAACGGCTATTATCCAACCGTTTCGGATGTAAGGTTAAATGCACTTAAACGCAAAGCTATGCACACCATTGCGTCGCTGCGTTACAAAACAGGCATTTATAAAAAACCTTATGAACTAAAAGCAATGCAAGTGCTCTGGAAATATCGCCAACCAGAAATTGAAGGTTTTTAAATGAAGAGCATCATCAAATATATTGTTGCAAGAACTTACCGGCCATTATTGGTTAAATACCTTTCCGGCGTAAGAACTTATACTTTTAAAAACATAAAATTGGAAATTCCACCACAGGTATTTCATCCCGGATTTTTTTTTAGTACAAAATTGTTACTGAAATATGTTAACAGTTTACCGCTTAGTGAAAAATCTTTTTTAGAATTGGGTGCAGGCAGCGGATTGATCTCTATTTATGCTGCAAAAAACGGTGCAAGGGTAACCGCCATAGATATTCATTCAGCCGCCATACAAGCATTGAAAAAAAACAGGTTTATCAATGATGTGCAGTTTGCTATCGTGCAATCCGATCTGTTCAGATCTCTTCTTCCACACGCTTTTGATATCATAGCCATCAACCCACCGTATTACAAAAAACAACCTTTGTCAGATGCTGATTATGCTTGGTATTGTGGAGAAGAAGGAGAATACTTTCAACGTTTGTTTAAAGACCTTATGAGCTACGTTCATGCAAGTTCCGTAGTGTTGATGATCTTATGCGATGGATGCGATATTCAAATGATAAAAAAATTTGCTTCTGAAAATTCGTTCAAAATGAACTGTGTATTCAGAACTAAAAATTGGCTTGAGGAAAATTTCATTTATCAAATAGAAAGAAAAAATGCATGATGAGGCATACCATATAACCCAGGGCCAACAAGAGTTTGAGCAGCAATATATTTCCTTAAGGAAGGAAGAAGGTAGACTCTACACGGATGAGGAAGTTGCCTTGCTACCATTTCCCACAAAAGAAAATCTATTCAAAAAGGAGTGGGAAATACGAGCAAGCTCATGCCGGCGCCTTGTAAAGTATTTAAAAAGTAAACAGAAAAAATTAAAGGTTCTTGAAGTGGGTTGTGGGAATGGTTGGCTAACAAATCAGCTTGCTGGCGTCAAAGAAACACAAGTAACCGGAATCGACATCAATAAAACGGAATTAGACCAGGCGCAGCGCATATTTCAAAAAAGCAATCTCAAATTTGTTTATGCAGATATACAGTCAGGTATTCCTGAAAAGGACTTTGATATCATAGTATTTGCTGCCTCTTTTCAGTATTTCAATTCTGTTCAAAGAATATTGAGTGCTTGTTTTGGTCATTTGAATCACAACGGGGAGATTCACATTATAGATACTAAGTTTTACACGCCTGCAGCATCCATTGAAGCTAGGCAAAGAAGCCGTAATTATTTTGAGAGCAAAGGATTTCCGCAAATGGATGAATATTATTTCCATCATTCACTGAATGATCTCTTACCGTATCAACATATTGTCCTGTTTGATCCGGCCAATATTATCGATCGTTTTTTCTATAAACATCCCTTCCCATGGATTTGTATAAAAAAATAATGTCCCGGCAATCATTATATCATACATGGCATCGTTATAAAACCCTGCAATCGCATGTAATTAGTGCCTTGCCTATTGTAATACTGATGCCACACAGCGCCTGCAATTGCCGGTGTGTAATGTGTGATATTTGGAAGGATAATAAAAACCTGAAACAATTAAATGAAGAAGATGTCAGGACTCTTGTTTTTTCATTAAAAAAATTAGGTACAAAGCAAGTGCTAATGTCAGGCGGCGAAGCCCTGTTAAATCCAAAGTTTTTTACATTCTGCCAGATTCTAAAAAAGGAAAACTTTAAGATTACTTTACTTTCAACAGGACTCACACTTAAAAAAAATGTTGAGCAATTGTTGCAATGCGTTGATGAGATCATAGTTTCAATAGACGGTACGGCGGAGATACATGACAAAATCAGGAATATTGATGGAGCTTTTTCGAAACTGAGTGAAGGTGTTCAACTTTTAAAAAATATTAACCCTGAATACCGAATCACAGCCCGTGCCGTTATTCATAAATTAAACTTCCAAATCTGGCCCCAGATTATTGATACTGCTAAAGAAATAAATCTTGATGGCATCAGCTTTTTGCCTGCCGATGTAAGCAGCCATGCTTTTAACAGGGAAATTCTTTGGGATTATGAACGCCAGAATGAGGTATTGATTGAAAAAAGTGATCTGCCATTATTAGAAGAGGTGTTAAATTATATTCTCACCGAATATCAAACTGATTTTGAAAATCATTTTATTGCAGAATCTCCCCAAAAATTAAAAAATATTGCAGTTTACTATAAGGCTGTTCATGGCATGTGCAATTTCCCTTTTAAAAAATGCAATGCGCCATGGGTATCGGCAGTTGTAGAAGCTGATGGTAATGTAAGACCTTGTTTTTTTCATTCCGGTTATGGCAATATCCATCGGCAACAATTCAATTCAATAATAAATAACGATGCAGCCATCGATTTTAGAAAACATCTGGACATAGATACCAACGAAACCTGCAAGCGTTGTGTTTGCTATTTGAATTTGCCACCGGTAACTAATCCTGCTAATTCTTAAGATGAAAAATATTTTGTTCACACACTCTTATTTTCTGCGTTTCGATCCAAAGCAATGGAAGACAGGTCAGCCGTATGCGCCATTGGGAACTTTA
>JBQCJM010000149.1:0-4319 GCA_051952715.1 Flavisolibacter sp. | reverse complement strand
CAACTCGGCTTGCTTTACTGCGGCCACCAGTGTGGTATGATCTTTTGAACCGGCTGCAACTTTTACCACATCTTTTGCCGATTCATTATCCTGTACGGCAGATTGTCCGCCGCCAGCTGTGGCTTCTGTTGTTTGTTCTGTCTGCGTTTGCTTTGTTTCACTATTGCATGCGGTAATTGTAAGAACCAATGCAAGGAATGAGAAGCTGAAGATCTTTTTCATAAAAAAGTTTTTAAAGAGCAGCCTTCGTAAAAAGGCTGCTCCTGTTGTTTTAGTTTTTGGTTGCTTTTACAGGAGAACTGCCACCTGCACTTGCGGTAATCAGCGGAGTTTTGTTGGTTCCCCAGCTTAAGGCTACATTGCTTCCTGCAGGAGAAACTCGTGCATAACCCTGCATTTCCTGGTGCAATGCAGAACAGAAGTCGGTGCAATAAAATGGTGCAATGCCTGTTCTGTCCGGTGTCCATTTTAAGGTTTGTGTTTCGCCAGGCATGATCAATATCTCGGCGTTGTTCGAACCTTTTACGGCAAAGCCATGCGGTACATCCCAATCCTGCTCTAAATTGGTTACGTGGAAGTAAACCACATCGCCTAATTTGATTCCTTCAATATTATCCGGAGTAAGGTGAGAACGGATAGCTGTCATATACACATGCACTTCATTGCCTTTGCGCACCACTTTGGTTTCTGCTTCACCTTTTGAAACATAAGGATTTTGATTCTCTTCTATTTTATAGATCTTAACACTGTTCTTAGAGATTTTATCTGCGGGTATTGCTTCGGCGTAGTGTGGCTCGCCAACAGTTGGGAAGTCAAGGATCATTTTCATTTTATCACCGCTGATGTCGTACAACTGTGCACTTTGTGCTAACTCGGGGCCGGTTGGCAGATAACGGTCTTTGGTGATCTTGTTATAAGCGATCAAATATTTGCCATAAGGCTTTGCAGTGGGTCCGCCCATTACGCTCAGGTGGCCAACAGAGTAATAGGTAGGTACCCGATCCAACACTTTCAGGTCCTTCAAACTCCATTTTACAATTTCAGAAGAAACAAACATAGAGGTATAGGCATTACCATTGTTGTCAAACTCGGTATGCAAAGGGCCAAGACCTGGTTTTTGAACTTCACCCTGCAAAGCTGCTTCGTATTTAATTACAGGAATACCATCGTAGTTGCCATCATAATTTTTGTCTGCAATGGCTTTTTGAATTTTGGCAAATGAAAATACCGGGATGGTAGCTGCCAGCTTTCCGCTGCCTATAATAAATTCACCTGATGGATCTGTATCGCAACCGTGAGGTGATTTGGGACAAGGAATCAAATACAACAGGTCGGGACATTCTTTCGGATCTAACACCAGCACTTCATTTTCAATTGTTGAGGTTGCTGTGTGGGTTTTTTCATCATACACATTGTGTGCATACTTCACGGCTTCTTTTTTGCCTTTGCCTGCTTTGGCGTATTCTTCTGCTTTTTTCCAGTTCACAGCCATGATGAAGTCTTTATCTTTTGCCGACGCATTTACTTCTAAAAGCGTATTGGCCTTTTCAGAGTTGTAGCAGCTAAAGAACATCCATCCATGTGAAACTTTTTTACCGGCACGGGCCAGGTCAAAATTCACACCCGGAGTCCTGATCTGAAAAGCAATGCTCATGTTGCCTGTTGCCGAATCGGGATGGATAAAGCTTACGGTTCCCTTAAAATTCTCTTTGTAAGTGCCGATGGGAACATCTCCGTTTTGATCATCTAACGGAACACTAAAACGCGTACCTGCAACAACATACTCCGAATTTTCAGTGATGAAAGGAGAGGAGTGGTTACCGGCGCTGTTAGGAATTTCAATGATCTCTGCCGTGCGGAATGATTTCATATCCAAACGGGCAATGCGAGGCGTGTTGTTGCCATTGGCAAAAACCCAGCGGCCATCATGTTCGCCGTTGGTTTCAGAAAGTGCAATGTGGTGCAGGTCGTCCCAGGGAACAAAACCGTGTGATGTGTTCAGCATGGCCTTTGTTTCTTCGCTAAAGCCATAGCCGTTTTCAGCAAATTGAGAGAACACCGGGATGATCTTTAACAAGCGGCCCGATGGGATACCATAGACGCTCATTTGCCCGTTAAAACCTCCCGAAACGAAATCATAGAACTCGTCGTACTTGCCGGGGGCTACGTACACTTTTGCAGCTGCATCACCGCTAATGGCCGCTTCTGCGCCTTTGGGTTTGCAACTGTATAAAGCTCCGGCTGCTGTTGCCGCCAGAACTATGGTTGATAAAAATTTAGTTGAAGACATGTTATATTATTTGAAGTTTATTGTGTGAATTTTGTAGTAAGCGTTCTGAATTCCATTTATTTTTCCCCATCGTTGCTGCGTTGAAACTCCAGCACTTTACGGGCTTCTTCTTTCGTTAAGTTTTGATTGGGCATACGCACTAAACATTCTTCTAAAAGTTTTTGTGCCTGTGGATCTTGTTCCAGCATCATGTCTACATTGGTGATCATGTTTAAAATCCATTCAGGTTTTCTGCGCTGCGTAACACCTTTCCATCCTGGCCCCACTAATTTTTCATCTGTCAGTTTGTGGCAAGCCTGGCATTTTAAATCATAAATGTTTTTTCCTTCTGTTATCCATTGTCCATTCAATGGGTGCGTGATTTCAACATCAGCAGCAGCAATTTGTTCACCGTGGACCTCTTTTTGGTTTTTGGTCAATTCCTGCGTATCAAGCGGCTCTTTGCTGGTGGGTGTTTTATCAACACAGGCAATAAAGCCCAAAGCCGTCATTACAAGCAGCGCCATTGTCCAAATTGTTCTTCTTTTCATACTGTGATAAATTTTTGATTTTCAAAAAAGACATCTGTGTCTTTAATGACGCAAAGCTATTTTCTGTACACCCGCCCTTCTCTGATGGTCATCATTGGTGAATATGACATTTATCACTTTTTGTTGCAAAAATGTAAATGATGAAAATCATGTTTTGCAATAGAAGTATTATAATACTTTTATTCCCTAAATAATCAAAAACATGAGCACAATTGATAGCCTGTTCGTTCCTGCATTGCAGCCTGCGCTAAAGCACCCCACTGTTTTAAAAAGATTTGATGAATTGGAAAGCGGGGAATCTTTTTTGTTAGTTAATGACCACGATCCTATACCTCTTTACTATGAAATGAAAGCTGAGAAAGGAGAGATATTTGAATGGAAAAAAATTGAAGATGGCCCGGAAGTATGGAAAGTGCAGATTACCAAAACCGGCGGTAATGCTTGCTCTGTAAATCCAGCAAAAGAAGAAAAGACAGAAGCGAAAGATGAAGTTTTTGTTTTGAATGTGACACTGATTGAGCCAAAGCTTAAACATCCTACCATCTTTAAACATTTTGATGCATTAGAAGAAGGTGAAGCCTTCCAGATTTTGAACGACCATGACCCGAAGCCTTTGTATTATCAATTGCTGGGTGAGAGAGGTAATATTTTTACATGGAATTATCTGGAAAAAGGACCTCAATGGTGGAAAGTGCAGATTAAGAAAAATGATTTGGAAAGCAGTGAAACCGTTGGTGAAATTGCTGCCAAAGATTTGCGCAAAGCAGAAGTGTTTAAAAAATACGGCATCGATTTTTGCTGCGGTGGAAAAAAATCATTGAAGCAGGTTTGTGAAGAAAAAGGACTTGATGTAGCCATTGTAGAAGCGGAGCTTGAAAGCCCAACTCAGGCTGTAACATCGACAAACGATTATAATCGCTGGGAGCCAGATTTTTTGACCGATTATATTTATAACCAACACCATCTTTATTACTATAACGAATTGCCAATAATTAAAGGCTTGCTTACGAAAGTAGTGCAACATCATGGCGATAATCATCCCGAATTAAAATATGTTTATTCTTTGTTTGCGCAATTAGTGCAGGAGTTGGATACACATTTTATGCGTGAAGAAAAAGTGGTGTTTCCTTTTATCAAAGCACTGGTAATGGCTAAAAGAACAGGAAATTTTGAAGCCCTAAACAGCCAGCCTTCGCTTACGGAACCCATTCAAATAATGGAAGCCGATCACGAAGCAGCAGGTGGTATTCTGGCAGACATAGAAAAAATAACGGGTAAATACAATCCACCCGCAGATGCATGCAATAGCTATCAATACCTGTATAAAAAATTAAAAGAACTGGATGAAGATCTGCACCAGCACATTCATCTTGAAAATAATATCCTTTTCCCAAAAGCACTGAAACTGGATAAAGAACTGAGATGATGAAAGACCGTCTGACTATGAATGGCAAACAGGTCCTTGTTTCAATACAGGACCTGGCTGTTGCCGTTTATTT
>JBQCJM010000148.1:0-20674 GCA_051952715.1 Flavisolibacter sp. | reverse complement strand
AAGTGCTGTACAAAAAGCAGTGAGTGATTTGAGAGAAAAAGGAGATGAAAAATACGAAGAGGAAGACGATTATATTTTTGTAAAAACGGAATCAAAGGGCAAATTGCTTAAAATTAATTTAGACGATATTGAATACATCGAAGGCATGAAGAATTATGTGGCCATCTATCGCGGCGGACAAAAAACCATGGTGTACACCAGCATGAAGGATATTGAAGAACGGCTGCCACAAAAGCAATTCCTGCGGGTGCATAAATCTTTTATCATTCCTATTTCAAAAATCACGGGTATTGAAGGTAACCTTGTAAGGCTGGAAGGTGTAAAAGCAGAAATCTTAATTGGTGAAAGTTATAAGTCTGACCTGATGGAAATTATCCGGAATAAAATGATTCAATAAGATGTAGCATTGCTTTAATTACAAGCGTTTTGTTGCTTTTCTGCTGCTGCTTTTGTTATCTCGCCAAAATAATTTCCGCACACGGGGCAATAGATTTCAATAGCATCTGGCAAAAGTCCAAACCCTTTTTCTGTTTCGTAGCCCTGGCCCAGCCATCCGCATTCTTCACATTCCAGGCTGTTTGTTTCCAAAGAAATAAAATCAAACTTCTGCATGGCTTACTGCTATCAATAATTGTGCTTACACAATAAGGCGTGCAATGCTTTAATTAAAGTGAAGGGTGCTAATAATTGATCTTAACATCTTTAATGGAAGTGGGCAGCCATACCTGCATAGGACTGGCACCCCGGTTGTTCCATGAGTAATAAGGAATGGCAGTTAATTTTTTGGTTATTGTTTTGATCGTTTTTTTATCTGCGCTTACCTCGGCAATATAAGCAGGAAAGTTTATAACATTCACACCACCCAAAAGCTCCGGCTTGAACGTGGTTTCAAAACTTGTATCATCCGGCAGCACCAGATTCCACGCATTGTCGTCATTATCCTTTCCTTCCACGCAATACAGCAACGGACCATATTGCAAAGCCTCCCTGCCAGCATCCTGCTTCACTTCCGGACGACTCATTACTCTCCGCACCTGCATAGGAAAACGCATTTCTACGGTATCTCCTTTTTGCCATACCCTGTTAATCACTGCATAACCCTGTTCCATCTTGTAAGTGATCACTTTTCCATTGACCAACAACTCCGGCTTCAGTATTTTTTCATCTGCATATTTGTATAAATTTCCGGGTACCGGCTCTGCCAGCCACCCTGGTATGCGCAGGTGGATGTCAAAAGATTGCTTTTTATCCGGATCTACAGTAAGTGATACATCGCCCCACCAGGGATAGCCTGATTGCATTTGAAGTTGTACATCAGCATTGGCCACCTTTACTTTGGTGCTGCTGCCGATAAATAAATTGACCCACACACCATTATTGCCTGTAGCATAAATATAGTTACCCAAAGAGGCCACCAGCCGGGCTATGTTAGAAGGACAACAGGCTGTTCCAAACCATTCCCTCCGGCTATACGCTCCTGCTGATGCTAACGGATTGCCGTAAAAAAAGCGATCACCGCTTAAAGAAAGCCCATCCAACGCTCCATTATACAAGCTTCTTTCCAATACATCTATGTACCTGGCATCAGCCGTCAACATATTCATGCGCTGATTCCAAAATACCATCCCTACAGAAGCGCAGGTTTCACAATAGGCGTTTTCGTTGGGCAGATCGAAATCGGAAGAAAAACCTTCGTTTGAGCCAGAAGAACCAATGCCACCGGTAAGATACATATTGCGGTAAACCACGTCTTCCCACACTGTTTTCATAGCCTGTATGTAACCGACATCTCCTGTTACCGCAGCTACATCGGCTGCACCCGTGTACAAATACATAGCTCTTACCGCATGACCCGTAATTTCCTTTTGTTCACGCACCGGTAGTTGGTCCTGGCAATATTTCGGGTCTTTCCATTGATCCCATATTACACCCTTGCCATAGCCATGCCCCCGCTGATCTAAAAACCACGCTGCTTCCTCCAGGTATTTTTTATTGTTTGTAAGATGATACAGTTTCATTAATGCCAGCTCAATCTCCTGGTGGCCCGATACCCAATGCCTGTTACTTAGCCGGAAAGTAGCATCGATATGATTGGCCAGGCGAATGGCTACTTTTAAAAGTTTGTCTCTGCCCGTAGTATTGTAATAGGCAATGGCAGCTTCAATGAGGTGGCCTGCACAATAATCCTCATGCTTTTCCATGTCTGTCCAGCGGTTCTCCAGGCCCGTCAGTGTATAATAAGTATTTAAATAGCCGTCTGGTAATTGTGCTGCAGCAATCTTGTCTATCCATTCTTCCGCCTTTTTTTGCAGAGACGAATCAGGACTGTTGCGCAAGGAATAGGCAATAGCCTCCAACGCCTTGTACACATCCGAATCATCGTAGTACATGCCTTCGTGCTTGCCTTTCTTGTGTAAAGCAGCCCGTTCAAAGTTGCGAATACGCCCGGTCTTATTTTCTGTATAATCAATACAGGCTTTTAAGGTAACGTGAGCCACTTTGTCAATACGGAGACTCCAAAATCCATCGCTAATGTGTACCTCTGAAAAACTTACGGGATATAGCTTTTGAAGTGATTGCGCTTTTATGCCGCAGGCAAAAAACATACAGCATAAAATCTTCCAACAATTTCTTAGCATGTAGAACTGGTGTAATTAGATGAAAAATTACAAAGCAGTAACAATGCGCTTTTTAAGCGTTACTGCTTTACTTCGGCTTATGAAACCGCTTTCTTGAATGCTGCTTCCATATCATCCTTGATGTCTTCAATGTGTTCTATACCAAGCGATATACGCAAGCGTCCGGGCTCCACGCCTGCCGAAAGTTGTTCAGCTTCGGTCAGTTGCTCGTGCGTGGTAGTAGCAGGATGGATGATCAGGGTTTTGGCATCACCCACATTCGCCAAGTGGCTGATCAGCTCCAGGCTGTCAACAAATTTATCCGCCGCTTCCCTACCTCCTTTTATTTTAAAAGACAACACACCGCCAAATCCATTGCGCAGGTATTTCTTGCCCAGTTCATGGTATTTGTTTCCTTTCAGACCCGGGTAATTCACACTTTCCACTTGTGGGTGCGCCTGCAGCCATTCGGCCAGCTGCATGGTATTATCCACCGTACGTTGAACCCTTAAGCTAAGTGTTTCCAGCCCTTGCAGGAATAAAAAAGAGTTGAAAGGACTTAGTGCAGGCCCAATGCTGCGCAATCCTGTTACCCTGGCACGAATAATAAAAGCGATATTGCCAAAAGGCCCGTCGCTGCCAAAAACATCCCAGAATTTCAGGTTGTGATAAGCTTCATCCGGCTCGGTAAAATAACCAAACTTGCCATTGCCCCAGTTGAAATTTCCGGCATCTACAATAACGCCTCCAATGCTGTTACCATGACCGCCGATCCATTTGGTAGCAGCTTCCACTACTACATTGGCACCAAAGTCTATAGGACGGCATAAATAACCGCAGGCACCAAAAGTATTGTCAACAATCAGCGGAATATTGTGCTTATGTGCTATTTCGGCCAGCCTTTCAAAATCGGGAATGCTGAAGCCGGGATTGCCAATGGTTTCTACATAAATAGCTCTTGTACGGTCGTCGATCTTTGCTTCAAAATCGGCAGGGTTATCAAGATCGGCAAACCTAACACTAAAGCCCAAACGCTTAAATGTTACCTTGAACTGGTTGTAAGTGCCGCCGTATAAGTAAGAAGAAGAAACAATATTATCGCCCTGCTGCAAAATGTTTTGCAAAGTAATAAACTGCGATGACTGCCCCGAAGCCACTGCCAGCGCCGCTACCCCGCCCTCCAGTGCTGCCACCCGTTTTTCAAACACATCTGTCGTGGGGTTCATAATGCGTGTATAGATATTACCAAACTCACGCAGGCCAAAAAGATTAGCCGCATGTTCTGCGCTGTCAAAAACAAAAGAAGTAGTTTGGTAAATAGGTACTACCCGTGATTTGGTAACAGGATCAACTACTTGTCCTGCGTGTACCTGAAGGGTTTCGAAACGCAAATTTTTTTCTGCCATAAAAAAAGTTGAGGTTGATGAAGTAAAAGAGCCTGCAAAACATGAAAAGCTTTGTCTTATAGAAAAGCTACATGAAAATATTAAATTAATGCGAGGTGATGGCCGGCAGGTAGCATCAATTGTTTCCGATCATGGAAATCTTTGCAATGGAATTATGTAAACTTAAAATCACAAGAGGAGGTACACACAATAAAACAGCAGGAACCCGGAGGGAGGTAATTATAAAATAATTTTCCCCAAAGCACTTCAGTAATGAAAGCATCAGCAGGCCGTTCGAAGTAACTTATATACTCAAAAACTGGCCTTGGCTAACCACCATTTTGCAGGGTTCACATTGACCAGGCACTTTTCCGGGAACAATAAATTGATACCTGCTTAATTGCATCAGTTCAAGCAATTTGGCAGCACTAACGCCGTAAAAAATGTTTACCTCTTCAAATTCTTCTTGTGTGAGGCCCATCTTTTCTATTAAAGTTTTTTGGGAAGCCATTTCAATGGCAGCAGCAGAAGGCAATTTCTTCCTTGGGTAGAATGTTTTCATAAGCGGATACCGGATTGGCTGCAAAATAATAGGCCAGTGTTTCTATTGCATAATTTGAAAAGAAAGAATATTAAAGTTTACAGGTTTTCACTTAAGCTTTCTTAAAAGAAGAAACAGGAACTCTAATTATTTGCAAGCTATTGAACGTGCAGTCACAAAATTTGAATAGTCCTTTAACCGTGTCATTCAATTGTCCTGCACTACATTTGAAGCCATTATTCACTATTTCAATCACTCATGAGAATCCTTCTTTTTATCTTCCTGGCAACGGCTTCTGTTGCTACAGCTCAAACCAAAAATTTTATTCAATATGTAAATCCATTGATCGGCACGGAGAAAATGGGACATACTTATCCCGGAGCTACCGTTCCGTTTGGTGCTGTGCAGCTAAGTCCTGATACAGATACCATCGCCATGTTTACCAATGGAAAATATAATCCTGACATGTACAAATACTGTGCAGGCTATCAATACGATGATAAAACCATCGTTGGCTTTTCGCATACACATTTCAGTGGCACAGGCCATTCAGATCTTGGTGACTTCCTGATCATGCCTACCGTTGGCAAGTTGCAACTCAATCCGGGAATAGAAGATGCACCTCAAAACGGTTTTCGCTCTGCATTTTCTCACAGCACCGAAGTAGCGGAACCCAATTATTACAAAGTAAAGCTGGAAGACGACAACATCACTGCCGAACTTACCACAACCACAAGGGTTGGCATGCATCAGTATACTTTCCCAAAAACAGACAGTGCGCATATCATTCTTGACCTGATGCATGGTATTTACAACTATGATGACAAAAATGTGTGGACTTTTTTGCGGGTAGAGAATGATACGCTTGTAACAGGTTATCGACAAACTAACGGATGGGCCAGAACCCGTACCGTTTATTTTGCCATGACCTTTTCCAAACCTTTTGTTAGCTATGGCAATAAAAACTTTAAAACGCAGCAATACCGCGGCTTTTGGGGACGCTTTAATCAAAGCCGCAACTTTCCTGAAATAGCAGGAGAGCAAATAAGAGCTTATTTCGATTTCAAAACATCAGAAGACGAAAAAATTAAAATCAAGTTTGCCATTTCGCCAGTTAGTACAGCCAACACACTTGAAAACCTGCGTACTGAAATTCCAGGCTGGGATTTTAATGCAGTAAAAAAAGCAGGACAGGACCAATGGAATAAGGAATTGGGTAAAGTAGCTGTTCAGATGAACAACCGTGAAGATATGGTGAACTTTTATACAGCCCTGTACCACGCTTTTATCAGCCCTACTGAATACATAGATGTAAATGGTGAATATAAAGGTCTTGACCAAAACGTTCACAAAGCTGACGGTTTCGTCAATTACACTACATTTTCTTTATGGGATACGTATCGTGCCCTTCACCCGTTGTTTAATATCATTCAGCCGCAGCGCAACCGCGATATGATCCAATCCATGCTGGCGCATTACGATCAAAGTGCAGAGCACATGCTTCCCGTTTGGAGTCATTACGCCAACGAGAACTGGTGCATGAGTGGCTACCATAGTGTAGCCGTAATTGCAGATGCTGTTGTAAAAGGCAATAGCGGATTCGATGTCAATAAAGCTTTGGACGCCTGTGTACAAACTGCACGAAATGATTTTTATGATGGCTTGAATTATTATCGTAAAATGGGTTATGTGCCGGAAGATAAAAAAGGCGGCACTTCCGTTTCTACTACTTTAGAGTTTGCCTATGATGATTGGTGCATTGCACAGATGGCAAAAAAGCTAGGCAAGGAACCTATTTACCAGGAGTTTATGCAACGTTCGCACAACTGGCGCAATGTTTACGATTCCACTATTGGCTTTATGAGACCGCGAATGAGCGATGGCAACTTCCGCAAAAATTTCGATGTATTGTCTACCAATGGCCAGGGATTTATTGAAGGCAATGCCTGGAACTTTTCTCTATTCGTCCCACAAGATCCCGTGGGTATGATCAAAGCAATGGGCGGCAATAAACGCTTTATTCCGCATTTGGATTCCTTGTTTACTATGCATCTGCCCGATAAGTTTTTTGAAGAGACAGAAGATATTACCCGGGAAGGAATCATTGGCAACTATGTTCATGGCAACGAGCCTTCGCATCATGTGGCTTATCTATACAATTTTACACATCAACCATGGAAAACACAGGAACGTGTTCGCATGATTCTGAAGAAACAATACCATGCTGCGCCTGATGGATTAGGAGGTAATGATGATTGCGGGCAAATGAGTGCCTGGTATGTTTTCTCCTCACTCGGTTTTTATCCTTTCGCCCCCGGCTCCGATCAATATCAATTAGGAAGTCCGGCTGTAACCCAGGCTACGCTACAATTAGAAAATGGTAAGGTCTTTACTATTGAAACAAAAAACCAGAGTGATAAAAACGTGTATGTAGAAAAAGCAGAATTAAACGGCCAGCTGTTGAAGCGTTCCTATCTTACACACCAGGATATTATGAATGGTGGAAAGATCGTCTTTTATATGAGTGCCTCACCCAATAAAAAAAGAACGTTTTAGTAATAGCAAGAACATTCTCTTCAACTGACGTACTCAGTTAAGCTAAAGGCGTATGATTGATATGAGAGGCCGCTTCTTTCCATATCAATCATATTTTACCTGGCAGGTATTGCAGAAAAAAGTGCGGCGATTGGTTTTTCCTAAATATTCTTTTACAATTTTGTCTCCATCTCTCTCGCATATTTTTTTGGTATGCACCAGCCAATGCTTTCGGAGTGTGTATTCTTTTTTCCACTCCAAAAAATCAAAACTATAATTGCGGGCCTCTTTAATCAGCTCATTTAATTTTTTAGCAGGCAGGCCGCCCACTGTACTTTTTGGATGTACTTTGATACGATATAGTACTTCGTTTTTAATAATATTGCCAACACCAGAGAAAATTGTTTGGTCTAACAAGGCGTCGGTTACTAGGGTTTGAGGAATGGCTTTCAGCTTTTGCTTGGCGGCTTTGGCATCCCACACATCGCTTAATACATCGGCCTTCCAATCGTACACGTCATCCAACGGCTCTTCAATAATTTTTACAGAGCAGGTATAGAAATTCAGTTCGCCATCAGCGAATTCCAAATGAATTCTTGGTGCAGCGTCTTTCTGTTCGTTGACAAGATATTTTCCAAACATTAAAAAATGAATGCGGATGGTAAAGCCATTAAAGCATAATAATAAATGCTTGCCCCAGGTTTTAATGTCCAGCAATTTTTTATTAAGCATGCGGTCTTTCTCAATCTTTGAGTTGCCGGAAACGGCAATTACTTTTTTTCCTTTGAACGGCAACATTTCTTCTTTGGCAATGACAAGTGAAGGACCTTCGGGCATAATGTATTTTGGCATTATCATTACAAATGACAAGCCATGAAGAAAGGTCGGTAATTGTCAGTTAGCATCAACCCACATAGTTAATGCACTTCATACATTTCTTCCCAACGTGTGGTATAGCGGGGTGAATGAAACTCCTGTCGCATTTTCCAGTTGCGTTTGGTGCCGGAAGAAGCAAACTTTACTACGTCGTTGCGCATGCTAAAATTGATGTTATCCATCATTTCCATCAAATAGCGACCGATATTTTTGGATGGCGACTCAAATAAATTCGCCTGAATAGAATCATCGGGAACAAGGCCACTCAGGATCACGCCAGCTTTTTTGTATGATCTTCCCTGCTCATAAATGCGTTCTGCAATTTGTAGTGCAGGCTTAATCAAATCTTGTGTAAGCGCTGAAGGCGTTGACAAAATAGCATGGCTACCAATGCTGGGGCCATGGCGAAAGCGGCCTGTTTGCAAAGGGTCTTTCGGTACTACAAAAACGTTGATAATGCTGGCGGCGCTTTGTTGACGGCGTAGTTTTTCGGCTGCACGTGAGGTATAGGTAGCAACGGCTTCTTTAATATCGCTGAGGCTGGCAACAGGTGCGCCAAACATGCGGGTGGTCGTGATCATTTTTTTATTCACCAATTCTTTTTCCATAACAATAGATTCTTCTCCATGCAGTTCTTTGATCAATCTAACGCCTACTACCCCACCGAGATAGCGGCGCACCCATTCTTCGGAAAGATTATACAAATCCCACGCAGTGCAAATGCCAAAGTTTTTGAGTTTGTTGGCATACTGAGTTCCTACGCCCCATAAATTTTTTACATCGGTTACTTTTAAGGCTTCGGTTATTTTTTGCTGCGTATCTAAAACAGTTATACAATCGGTAATTGCTTTATCCTTTTTTGCAAGATAGTTAGCCAGTTTTGCCAGGGTTTTTGTTGGCGCCACGCCTACCGATACTTTAATGCCTGTCCACTGCTCCACAGTTTTTCTAATATCCATGGCTAACTGATCTAAATTGCTGTTGGTAAATTCCTGTAGGTTCAGAAATGCTTCGTCTACCGAATACACTTCTACACTGCTTTCTCCCAGCATTCCTTTTAGCGTTTGCATTACCCTTCGGCTTAGATCTCCATATAAATTATAATTGGATGAAAACACCGCTACGCCATTTTGCTCAATGATATCTTTTGCTTTAAAGTAAGGACCGGCCATGCCCACACCCAATGCTTTGGCTTCGTCTGTTCTTGAAATGATACAACCATCGTTGTTACTTAAAACCACAACAGGTTTTTGATCAAGGTGAGGCTTGAAAAGTCTTTCGCAGGAGCAATAAAAACTGTTACAGTCAACAATGGCTTTCATAGAGTATGTATTACGTACGTTACTACGCCCCAAACGGAAAACTTTTCTTCATCCACATCCAAGGCTGAAAGCTTGCTTGTGAAGGCAATTAACCGCTTTTTACCGTTATGAAATTCCAGTTTGCGTATCAGCATTTCTCCGTCTACAACAGCAATAATGATCTTTCCATTTTTTGCCTCCAGCGAACGATCAACAATTACCACATCACCTTTATAAATGCTGGCGCCGGTCATAGCATCACTGTTCACCCGCATAAAAAAAGTTGCAGGCTTATTTTTGATTAACTGTTCATTTAAATCAATTCCCCTTTCAGCGTAATCATCGGCTGCAGCGCCAAAGCCTGTAGCGTTGGCGGTGGGCACATCCCATTGCGTATAGCCTTTCGATCCTTTATAATCAGGCGTGTAAAAAATATTGTTATCCATAACAGTTGGTTTGACTAAAATTTTTAGTAAATTTATGCTAAATATCTTATCCGGAGAATAACAAACAGCTTATGAAATTTGCGGACAGTTCAGCCGGGTTTCAAACCGACTGCAATTTGTGGGAGTACATTTTAGTTGCCCAACCTGATGAAGAAGTAAATGAAAAAATATGGAGTGAAAGAGAGTTTTTTTGCAATCACTATAGCTTAAAAACCACCGCTACGCCTCACATTACTATTGCAAGCTTTCTTTCTAAAGAACTTATGGAAGATATACTTGCGAGATGGATTCAAAACATTTGCAACCTGCATACAAGCTTTGGTGTAACGCTAAATAATTTCAGTGGACTTCCGCCACATTGTATTTATGCAAGAGTACAGGACCCTGACCCATTTAAAAAATTAGCGACCGCATTAAAAATAATAGATGGCTTTATCCAATCGAATGACTGTCCGCCTCTGCAGTTAGTAACGAAGCCCCGCTTAGTGATTGTGGAAGCCTTGCCTGAACACATTTATAACGAGGCTATAAAAGAATATGCGCAACGCAGCTTTCATGCTTCATTTAAGGTAGAAAGGCTGCTGTTGTTTAAAAGAGATGCTTCCATGCAGCTCCGCCTGGTTAACACCTTTATACTTCCGCCGTCGTCACCTCTTTTTGATTAGCTCTGTTTGTTGGTGGTTTAGTTGTAAAAAGTCCCGCCTGTGCGGGACTTTTACTTTAAAAGTTTTTATCGTGGTGCGTAAACTGTCCTGTTGTAGCATGTTTTCCTTCGCCCAGTTCTTCAATTACTTTTTTATTGAAAGCTTCCAAATCTTTTGGACTGCGGCTGGTGACCAAACCATTATCCACCACTACTTCTTTGTCTTGCCAGTTAACGCCTGCGTTGATCAAGTCGGTTTTTAAAGAAGGGTAAGAAGTCATTGTTCTTCCGTCGAGCATGCCGGTTTCAACAAGTGTTTGCGGGCCGTGGCAAATAGCAGCCAAAGGTTTTCCCTGCTCTAAAAAATGCTGGGCGAAAGCAACGGCTTCCTTATTTGTACGCAACTGGTCGGGATTGAGCACACCGCCAGGTAATAACAGCATATCGTAATCTTCCGGATTGGCATCGCTTAAGTTTTTGTCTACCGGTAATTCAATACTCCAGTGGTCATGATTCCACCCCTTTACTTTATCTTTTTGAGGTGAGATGATTTGCACCGTAGCCCCAGCCTGTTCCAGCGCATTCATGGGGCTTGTAAGTTCTACTTCTTCAAAGCCATTTTCTGTAAGAATGGCTACCTTCTTACCTTGAACACTTCTTGCCATAATATTTCGTTTAAAATTTTTGTTAATGAGATTAGTCTTATCAGGCCACAAAAACCAAACCAGCAGAAAGATGAAGAAGGAGTAATCAGTAATGATTAATGAGTTCGTGTTGTGCGCAAAAGCTTTTTATTGAAATTACTTTAACACCATGGCTCAATTGAATTACTTGAAACAACAATTGGTAAAATCTGTATTTTCAACCCCTGCAATGACTATGAATAATTTTAAAATTACCTGCGCAGTAATTCTGCTAGCCTCATCTTTTTTGTTTGTAAGTTGTAATCGTAGCCCTTACGCTTCTACCAACAAATCTTATAAAAAACAAGCGAAAGCGTTTTCAAAAATTATCAGGCAGGCGCCGCTTAAAGATTCCATAGCAACCGGTGCGTGGGTTGGCACTACCAATTTCAATATGCGCAAGCCCAACTTTGTAATTATTCATCACACGGCTCAAAATAGTTGCGACCAGACCTTAAAAACATTTACACTGCCGCGAACACAGGTAAGTGCTCATTATGTTATTTGCAAAGACGGCACTATTCACCATATGCTAAATGATTATTTGCGGGCATGGCACGGTGGCATTGCCAAATGGGGAAATAATACCGATATAAATTCTTCTTCTATCGGTATTGAAATTGATAATGACGGCTATGAAGCCTTTACCGATCAACAACTCAATAGCTTGATTACCCTGCTTGCATCTCTTAAAAAAGCCTATGCCATACCAACAGCCAACTTTATTGGCCATGCCGATATTGCACCTACAAGAAAAAATGACCCTAATGTAAATTTTCCATGGAAGAGGCTGGCCGATAGCGGATACGGCCTTTGGTGGAGCGATACAACCGGGGTAATTGTGCCACAGGGTTTCAACGATTTACAAGCCTTACGCATTATTGGTTATAATGTAACAGACTCCGCTGCTGTTATTCAAACCTTTAAAAGAAAATATGAGCAAATTGATAAAAGTCCTGTTTTGACTGATGATGACCGTAAGATCTTGTTCACTTTATTTAGAAAGTTTGAATAAACTCCTGCGTAGAACGTAGTTTTTCATTGCCGGTCTCGTTAGCTTACGATTGTATTGCGGTCTTTTATTTGTATCTTACTTTCTCAAAAACCGTAAACAATCACCTATGAAATTATTTTTACTTTTTATTATTTCTTCATTTGCCGTGCTGTCTGCAAAAGCACAAACGGTAAGCGATTTGCCTGCAGGGAAATACGAAACCGTTATTAAAAACGATGGCAAGTGGGATAAAGGCGATATTGTTTTGTTGGATGACGGGCATTATAAAATAGCGCCAGGCAACGATAAAGGAGAATACCGCTTTAGTGCCACAGCACAAAGAGTTTTTTTTACCTCAGGCCCACTGAAAGGCGTTTATGCCAAAACAACTATAAGCAATAACAATCCTGCTATTTTAATTCCACTTACTGAAAACCAACAATTAGGGCTAAAGTTAGCCAAAGCAGATATTGTTGGTTTATTGAAAAACTGATTTTATAGTTCAGTGTTAAAAATGCAGGGCATTCTCTCTGGCAGTCTATTTGTAAGCTGAAGGGAAAGAATTACGGTATGAACCTGAAAAGAATATTTGGTGTCATTCTCACCATATTGGGTATTGCGGGCCTCATTTATTTTGCCGCCATTTTTATGAAGTCAAGCGGTGCCGAACGCCAAATCAAAGCGTTGGTTGTGTATGGCTTATTGGGAGCCATTTTCTTTTTTACAGGCATCAGTCTTATCCGCACTACTAAAGATGATGCACGACCGCCAGTACGATAAGAGAATTAAACCACGGCATTTATAATAAGCAATAAGTAACTTGCCCCCGTGAGTTATATTTTGAATATTGACACAGCAGTAACAACTGCTTCTATCTGCCTTGCTGCGGATGATAAGCCTGTTGTTTTGCAAACTAATCCCTCGCAAAAAGATAGTGCAAGCTGGCTACATACAGCTATTAAAGATTTGGCGGAAAAAGCCGGCGTTTCTTTACTTCAATTAGATGCCATTGCCATTAGTGCAGGACCAGGTTCTTATACCGGGCTACGGGTAGGTATGTCGGCTGCAAAAGGCTTGTGTTTCGCCCTGCAAAAACCATTGATAACCATTAATACTTTGCAAATGATGGCTGCCGCGGCTCAAGGCGGAGATACAGCCTTGCTGTGTCCTATGATAGATGCAAGAAGAATGGAAGTTTTTACAGCTATTTATGATCAAAGTCTTAAAGAATTAGTGCCTCCGGCCAATATTATTCTAACAGAAGAGTCGTTCTCAAATGTTTTAAACCTTCAAAAAGTGTGTTTTTTTGGAAACGGAAGCGATAAGTTCAAAAATATCTCACAAAGCATAAATGCTTGTTTTAAAACCGTTGAAGCCAACGCCAAAGATATGCCGGCATTGAGTTTCGCAGCCTTCAGGCAAAATATATTTGCTAATTTGGCCTACACCGAGCCTTTTTACGGTAAGAGTTTTCACTTATCCAACGTTAAAGCATAGTGATAAAAATTATTGATTTATACCAATTTGATTTGCATTAGCGTTAGGTATGTATAAATTTGTGATAACTGAACAAGGGAGAAGTATATGAACAACGAAATTCTTGAAACTGCTGTAGCCCCTTCTACCGAGTTGAAGATTGATGTCATTCAACTTAAGAAGGCAGCGCTTATTTTACGGGCTATTAACCACAAGCTTCGTCAGCAAATTTTGAAACTGATTCATCAGCATGGTAAAATGACCGTCACGGAGATTTATGTAAAGCTAAGGTTGGAACAGTCTGTTGCCTCTCAGCACCTTGCTATTCTGCGTAAGGCTGGTTACGTAAACACACTTCGCGATGGTAAATTCATTTTCTATTCGGTGAATTACGGCCGTTTGGACCAGGTACATAGCATTGTGCACGACTTGTTAAAATAAGCACCTAATCATTCTCATAATTCCTTTGCTGGCAAATAAAGTATTTTTGCTGTCAAAGGAATTTTATGTTTATACAACAATTATATACAGGCTGCCTGAGCGAGGCTGCTTATTTTATCGAAAGTAATGGAGAAGCCGCTGTAATAGATCCTCTGCGTGATATTGATGCCTACCTGCAATTAGCAGCAGACAGAAAAGCCACTATCAAATATATTTTCGAAACCCACTTTCATGCCGACTTTGTTAGTGGCCACATTGATCTTGCTAAAGCTACCGGCGCCACTATTGTTTATGGCCCAAAAACAGAAACAAAATTTGATGTTCATGTAGCAAAAGACGGTGAAAGATTTGTGTTGGGCAACTGTAGCATAGAGGTGCTGCATACTCCAGGCCACACTTTAGAATCTTCATGTTATTTGCTGAAAGATGAAAGTGGAAAAGATCATTGTGTCTTTACCGGTGATACGCTGTTTGTTGGCGATGTTGGCCGGCCCGACCTGGCCCAAAAAGGTGCCGAATTAACGATGGAAGACCTTGCTGGTATAATGTATGAGAGCCTTCAAAAAAAGATCATTTCGCTCAACGATGATGTAATTGTTTATCCTGCCCACGGTCCGGGAAGTTCCTGTGGCAAAAATTTAGGGCCGAATACACACAGCACAATTGGTGAAGAAAAACAAACCAATTACGCTTTGCAGGCAAAAAGTAAAGAAGAATTTATTAAAGCAGTTACAGATGGGCTGGCAGCACCTCCCCAATACTTTCCCATCAATGCAAAGATCAACAAAGAAGGATATGAAAGTTTAGATGCTGTAGTGGAACAAGGTTTGAAACCATTGTCTATTGAAGATGTAAAAAGATATAGTAAAGAAGATGTTTTGCTTTTAGATACGAGATCGGCTGATGTTTTTGCGCAGGGCTTTATTACTGGTTCTATTTTCATAGGATTGGAAGGCCGCTTTGCCGAATGGGCCGGCAGCTTATTGCCTTTTGACAAACCAATGATTTTAGTGAGTGAGCCGGGGCAAGAAAAAGAGACCATTATTCGACTGGCCAGAGTTGGCTTCAGTAAAGTAATCGGTTATGTAAGTGGTAGCTTTGAAGCGTGGAAAGCAGCCGGCGAGGAAATAGATATGATCATTAATGTAGAACCCGATGAACTGGCTATGGATATTCCTTTTGACGAAAACCTGGTGGTATTGGATGTACGGAAACCAACAGAATTTGCCGACGGCCATGTGAAAGACGCTTTGAATATTCCATTAAATGATTTAGTTGACCCTTTGAATATGTCGGCCCTGGAAGAAGATCAAAACATTTATGTGCACTGCCAGGGTGGTTACCGCAGCATGATTGCTTCTTCTTTATTAAAACGGCAAGGCATTCATAACCTAAGAAATATTTTAGGCGGATGGAATAAAATAAAGGAGCAGGAAAAGATCAAAACAGAAAAAGAAAAAAGTGTGTTGAATTGATTTTGTTACCAATGAAAGCAGGCAAGAATTAGCTGCTTTCATTGGTAAACTTCACCATACTCTTCTTTCCAATCCCATTTCCATCTTCTATGACTCCACAACCAATTCTCGGGTTGCTCCCTCATTTTTTCTTCTAAAAAACGGGCATACTTTTTTGTAAGCTCGCCCTTTGGTAATACGGCAGGGTTTTCTTCAGCCAATTCAAAATAGCCTTTATAGTAACCTCTTTTTATTTTGGTAATATAGCAAAAGATTACAGGTAAATCACCTGACCTTGCGCCATTTTCAGGCCCTCTTACAAAAGCCGTGGGCTTGCCAAAAAAATCAACCCAGATGCCACTTTGCGGAGACGGCGGGCTTTGGTCGGCCACCAAAAGCAATGCATACGATTCACTCCGGAAAGGTAGCATCGCATTACGCATATCTGTTGCCGGCAGTAAATGGGCGCCTCCTTTGGCTCTTAGCTTTCTGAATATCCTGTCAAATGTTTTATTGCTTAAAGGCATATACACTCCTAACGTTCTAAACGGTATATGCGGAACGGCTGCAAGGTTGCCCAACTCCCAGTTAAAATTATGACCTAAGTGTACCTGGCACCTTTTTCCCTGTTCCTTAATTTTATGAAATGCAGAATAATCTGAAACGAAACGTTTATTTAAGAAACTACTACTTGCACTAAACAGTTTTATGGTCTCAACAAAAAAATCGGTAAAATTCCTATAGAATTTTTTGGCAATAGTTTTTCTTTCTGTTGCTGTTTTTTCCGGGAAGGCGATGGCAAGGTTATGCATCACCACCTCCTTTCTATAACCAGCTACATGATAAACAATAAAATAAAAAAAATCGGAAAGCAGGTATAAAATCCTCAACGGTAAAAGAGATAGTACATATAAAAAACCATAAACAACATAATACATAGAACCAAATTCTTTGATAGAGCCCTGTAAAAATAACAAGCAGCAGTCGCTTTCGTACGAATTGCTTAAATCGTATACATTTAATTCTACAACACTATATTTTGCACAATGTCCGACTTATTTGGATAATCAGTATTATAATGCAAGCCACGGCTTTCTTTTCTAAAGCTTGCACCTTTTGTAATCAGGTAACCAACGGTGATCATATTGCGCAGCTCGAGCAATTGGGGAGATACAGTTGTGTTTTTATACAATCCCTCTGTCTCATCAAACAATAAATCAATGCGCTTCATAGCTCTTTGCAAACGAACATTATTGCGAACAATGCCTACATAGTCACTCATAACTTGCTGCAGTTCTTTAAAGCTTTGTGTAATCAAAATCATTTCTTTTGGCTCTGACGTTCCTCTTGCATTCCAATCGGGTATTGGAGGCAATTCTTGTAATTGCTCAATTGCTGTTGTGCTATCAACATAACATCTATGTGCAAATACCATTGCTTCCAGCAAGGAGTTGCTGGCTAAACGGTTAGCACCATGTAAACCTGTACTGGAGCATTCACCACAAGCATATAAATGCTGTATGGAACTGCGGCCCCATTCATCGGTTTTAATACCCCCACAACTATAATGTGCAGCCGGAGCAACGGGTATCATGTGTTTAGCCACATCGATTCCAATGGACAAGCATTTTTCATAAATGTTTGGAAAATGCTCTTTAAACTTTTCCATATCCATGTGACGACAATCCAAAAACACATGCTCGGTACCCGTAATTTTCATCTCATTATCAATGGCACGGGCTACAATATCCCGTGGAGCCAAATCTTTTCTTGCATCGTAGCGTTCCATAAATGCTTCGCCGTTAATGTTGCGCAAAATGCCCCCATCGCCTCTAACCGCTTCTGTAATTAAAAATGCCTGGCCACGTTTGCCTGCTTCGTATAAAGCTGTTGGGTGAAATTGAATAAACTCCATATTTTCAATTCTTCCCTTAGCCCGGTACACCATGGCTACCCCGTCGCCGGTAGCAATAGATGGATTGGTGGTAGTGCGATACACTTGACCATTGCCGCCTGTTGCCAGCAAAGTAATTTTAGAAAGAATCTTTTCTATACGATTATTTTTTTCATTTAGCACATATACGCCATAACAACAAATATCAGGAGTGGATTTGGTAACGAGGTAACCCAAATGATGCTGTGTAATAAGATCGATAACAAAACAATGTTTGATGAAGTTGATATTAGGCGCCTTTTCAACTGCTGCTAATAAAGCTCTTTCCATTTCTTTGCCTGTAACATCTTTGTGATGTAGAATTCTAAACTCGGAGTGCCCGCCTTCTCTTCCCAATTTAAAATCACCTTCGGCGTCTTTATCAAATTGTGCGCCCCAATCAATAATTTCCTGCACACGGGCCGGCCCTTCTTTTACAACAATTTCTACAACGTCTTTATTACATAATCCATCACCTGCAATTAATGTGTCCTCGATATGTTTTTCAAAACTGTCATTTTCCAGGTCGTTTACTACGGCAATGCCTCCTTGCGCATATTTGGTATTGGTTTCATCGGCAGCAGCCTTTGTAATAATAGTAATTTGTTTATCGGGAAAATGTTGTGCCACTTTCAGTGCATAAGTCAATCCTGCAATGCCAGAGCCAATAACTAAAAAATCTGTCTGCATGTAAATAATAATTTCAAAATGAACGCCTTTATATAGTCATCAAAATTATGGACAATGAGAGAATGAGGAATGAAGTGATATCAGTCGAAAAGTTTTTCCAATGACAAGTATCCCGATGCCTGAAGGCAGCCATTCAACACTGATTACTCATTATAGCATTTTTGGCAAATTGGAATTTTTAAACTCATTCTTAATACTCTATTACAAAGCCCAGCGATTTTGGATCATCAAACAAATCCATCAATGTAGATTTGATAGTAATCGTTTTTTTATCTGTCGAAAGTTTTATTTTTTCCCCTTCAGCCTTCTTCGCTGCTTTAGGTAAATGAATGATAGTATTGTAGGTAATGCTGCTCATCATATCTTCTGCGCCCTTCATTTCTTTGAACTGCTCATCGTTTTTTAATGCCGCGAGTTTTTCTTCATTTATCTTTCTTTCAATCAATCCGTTTTTAATTGTTACATCGTAATAGTTATTGACAGAAGGGAAACCGCCTTTCTTTTCCATATCCGGTATATCCTGCGAATCTTGTTTGTTCTTCCCTAATAAATCAACCCCTTTCCCTTCGCTATTTAAATCAATGATCTTTTGTACATCAGATAAGTTTTTAAAAGGATAGGTCATTGTTATTTTGAAAACCTTGTCTTTTTGCTTCATCGTCATGTGCATAGTAGCATCATCAAACAAAGCTTTTTGTTCTGCGGTAAGTGTAGAAGATGTGTCTGTAAAAGAACGCAGGTTCATTACACTGTCTATATCTTTCTCAGATAATTTTTTTAGCTGTCCGTTAGCCGATGTATCCATGGCTGCCATCATTTCAATCATATCAAACATGCCACTCATGTCCATGGTGGTCTGGTAGGCACCGGTTCCGTCCGCATTCACTGTGATCTCTTCAACCGTATCCAGGCATCCTGTTAATGTAAAAGCAAACAGCGTTAAAAAGAAGAAGATAGTTTTTCTCATAATTAGTGTTGTTATGTTAAGTGTAATTTGCAGCGCAATTACACAAATTAAAATTGTAGCAGCAGCTTAGATCTTTTGCAATGCAGGCTGGGGTTCTATCCAGGCTTCGTGTTCTTTTAAAAGATTGATCAATTCCTCCACCGCAATTTCGCTTGGTACATTTCTTTTCACAATTTCTTTTCCTTTGTACAACGTGATTTTTCCGGGACCGCTGCCTACATATCCAAAATCGGCATCAGCCATTTCGCCGGGACCATTTACAATACAGCCCATGATGGCAATTTTTACACCTTTCAAATGATGTGTAACAGCACGGATTTTTGCTGTTGTTTCCTGCAGATCAAAAAGCGTTCTGCCGCAGGAAGGACAACTGATATATTCGGTTTTTGAAATTCTGGTACGTGTAGCCTGTAAAATACTGAACGCTGTATTATTGATAAATTGCTCTAACGATTGATTCTTTAAATAATTTCTTCCGCTTGAATTTTTAATGCTTGATTCTTGTCGTTTGTAACTTTCTATTGTCATCCCAAAACAAACGCCATCGCCCATTCCGTCGAGCAATAAAGCACCGGCTTCTGTTGCATAATGAATCAAGTGTTCATCAGCCGTTTGCCAGTTACTATCAACAGTGATAATAACCGGGTTTTCAATTCCTCTATTCATCAGTTCAATAAACATTCTGCGAACAGACTGCATCGCATTTTTATTAGTACTACTCAAGCATAAAACAACTGTAGGATCGTTAGCTATTTCATTTAAAAAACTGAAGTCGTCAATGGCAGTATTATTATTGAAACAATCAATCATTACAAAATTGATCTCATTGCTTTTGAATTCTGCTTTGACAAAACCGCTAGCATCGAAAATGGGAAAGTATTTTATTTTGTCTTCTGCTAAAAGCCATGCAGCCGGGTATACAATTACTTTCAACGTCCCTGGCAAAGCAAAATCTAAAATGTTATGACCGGCAAAAATATAATCGGCAGCCGTATCGGCAATAGACCATTTGTCTGTGATTTCATTGTAGCTGTAGCCAACGCTCTGCAGATCTTTGGGTGAAATGGCTTGCAGCTTGCTTAAATCTGCAATCACCACCGGCACCTGATGGCCACCCATATTGCTAATGCTAAGTGCCTCTCTTCTTTTGTATTCGAAAGGCGAGTAAGAAAGTTTCTCAAATTGTGGAACTGCAGATGGTTTGTCACCAATTGCCTGGTAGCGTTTTATAATATCCTTGCACACCGGAATTTCCAATTCAGGATCTTCTGTCAATGACACACGAATTGTATCACCCAATCCATCTTCTAATAAGGTACCAATGCCCACAGCGCTTTTTATTCTTCCATCTTCGCCATCACCTGCTTCAGTTACGCCAAGATGCAAAGGATAACATTCACCAAATTCTTCCTTCATGGTTTTCACCAGCAAGCGATAAGCCTGCACCATCACCTGCGGATTACTACTTTTCATACTTAGCAAAATGTTGTGATAACTTTCTACCCTGGCGATGCGCAGGAACTCCATAGCACTTTCCACCATACCCATCGGCGTATCGCCATAGCGGCTCATAATTCTATCACTTAATGAACCATGATTGGTACCGATGCGCATGGCCGTTCCGTACGCCTTGCAAATTTTTACCAGCGGCGTAAAGCGTTCTGTAATGCGTTCAATTTCCTCGGCATAAT
>JBQCJM010000147.1:0-7136 GCA_051952715.1 Flavisolibacter sp. | reverse complement strand
CCCCTTTTAAGGTAGCAATGGTAACAACCAGCTCGCCGCTGTTTACGCCGTTTTCCATCTTCACGATCTTTGGGGTGTCCAGCGGTGGCTGTGGCTCCCTTACTTTAGATAATGGAAAACCAGTGCTGGCCAGCATTTCTACATTGCCCCTGGCTGTAAGCATTACATAATTGCCCAGGGCTATCAGCAGGGAAATGAGGTCCTGCTTTCGGGCATTTTTAACCGCAATGCTTGCCTTGCCGCCGTCCATGGAGGCTGAAAGGGCAGCCGTGTAAGCGTCAATAGCAGCCTGCAGTTCTGCAAGGGTGGGTGTAGTGGTTGGAAAGAAAGCATTGCCGGTGAGGGAAGCCAGTATATACTGTGCTATTACCAGCAAAACAGCTTCGGTGAAGCGGCTGAAACCTAAATTGATTTTTTGCATAGGGTAAGATTTTAGTTAAAAAATAATGAACACCACAAAGCTGCATCCTTTCTACTGCCGTGTCAATCCTGTTTTCCACCAAACCTGCTACGGAAATCCTTACGTTTTAATACGGTAATCCCTAAAAACAGCAGGTTTAGCCTTAGAAACGGCCTTGTACAAGCGAAATACAAAAAGCGGTGACCGGAATGCATCAATGCAAGAGCCCTTTACATGATGCGGTGACCAGAATTCATCAATGCAAGAGCCCTTTACATGATGCGGTGACCAGAATTCATCAATGCAAGAGCCCTTTACATGATGCGGTGAGCAGAATTCATCAATGCAAGAGCTCTTGCATTGATGCGGTGACCTGAATGCATCAATGCAACGGCCCTTGCATTCATGCGGCGGACAGAATTCATCAATGCAACAGCTCTTGCATTGATGCGGTGACCCGAATGCATGAATGCAATGGCCGTCCCCTTTATGTATTCAGCTCTCTGCACGATGAAGTCGGCCATTGCACTGATGTATTTTGATGATTCCTGGTTGAAAATGCAGGGAGTAAGACCAACCGTAATGCTTTTTTTGGCTTGTCATGCTGAGGAATGAAGCATCTTTGGATGGCTTTTCAAAACGACTATTGCCAGGCGCAATACAGATCGTAACATTCCTTACAAAGCAGTTCAAAGACCCTTCCTTCGTCAGGGTGACAAGCAAGAGTGTTTACGATTGTCAGCCCTTACAATTAGGGAATAGTAGTAACAGTACCGACTGGTCGTTTGTCATCCCGACGAAGGAGGGATCTGTGGTAAAAACTATAAACGACTATTGCCAGGAGTAATACTGATGGTATCATTCCTAAAGAACAATCCAAAGGCCCCTCCTGCCTCGGGGTGACAAAGCAAAAGACTTTTCTTTTATAACCTTTCTAATTTTCGGAGTGCTTGAAATAGTAATGACTGGTCGTTTGTCATGGCGAGGAACGAGCCATCTTTGAACCGCACTATAAACGACCCATTGCAAGAAGTACTACTGACAGTATCATTCCTAAAGAGCAATCCAAAGACCCCTCCGCAGCCTGTACTGAGGAATCTGCAGCCACAGCTTGTCCGCACAAGCTGACCATGATTTCCTAAAGGGCAGTTCAAAGACCCCTCGTGCCTCGGGGTGACAAAGCAAAGAGGCTTCCTGTAGCAGCCGGTTTCTTAAAGCAGCGAGCATCGCATTGAGACCGACAGCAAGTAATGAACGGTTGCCAGCCCATACCATTATTATAGTATCACACCCCGGTTATTAAAACTTTTCCACATGCCGCCCCGGTGCATCATTTAATATCAAACAATTTTTTAAATTAGAACAGCCATTCATACAAAACCATCCTGCTTGTCACAGACGGCCACCATAATTATTGCCGACGACCATGTAATCTACCGCACCGGGCTGCGTGAAATTTTAATCAACGCAGGCTACCAGGTAGTGGCTATAGCAGGCAACGGCTTTCAATTGATTGAAGCCTGTGCACAATACCAGCCCCACATTGTTTTTATTGACATACGCATGCCCGGCATGAACGGCATTGAAGCCTGCAGGCAGCTGACCGCCAGGTTTCCACACATCGTTAAGATTGCCATTACCTTTCACGAACGCTGCCACGCCGATATCCATAAGATGTGGGAGGCGGGTGCCACCGGTTTTTTATCTAAGCAGTCCGACCAGGACGAGATCATTCGTTGCGTGAACACGGTATATAATGGCGGCATTCATTGCGACGAGAACTGCCGGGTGGCCTTGCGGGACGAGCTTGACCACGACCCTCTGCACCACCTGGCGGCGCCGGAACAGCAGCTCATGTTGTTGATTGCCGACGAAAAAACCAGCAATCAAATTGCGGCGCTGGTGCACCAAAGTCCGCATAACATAGAAAAGCGGCGCAAAAAGCTTTATGAAAAATGCGGCGTGACCTCAACTGTGGGGCTGATAAAGTTTGGCGTGAAGCGGCGGTTTTTAAACCATGAAGATTGGTGAGGGAGATGATGATAGATGGCGGATGTGAGATTGAGATTAAGATGTAAGGTGCAAGATTTCATACTGCCTGCTTGTTATGGCGATGCCGATGGTCACACCAATATAAAAAAGATCACCACAGGCATAAAACTTCAGTTTTTCTTATTTTGTGCACTAACCCAGGTTTCATGTATTTCTTGTTATCGGGGATACATTTTCTATTTTTAACACCTCTAACTGCATGATCGATAAAAAATCGCTTTCTGAAAGGGACATCTGCACCAAATTCATTACGCCTGCTTTAGTTAAAGCAGGATGGGATATTGAAATGCAGGTATTAGAAGAAGTCTCTTTTACTAATGGTAAGATTTATGTTCGTGGCAAACTCACTGCAAGAGGAGAACGCAAACGAGCCGATTATATTCTTTATTACAATTCCAATCCTGTTGCCATCATTGAAGCAAAAGACAATAACCACGGCATCGGTGCCGGCTTGCAACAGGGATTGGCTTATGCACACACCTTAGATATTCCCTGTGTGTTCAGCAGTAATGGCGATGGATTTATTTTTCACGACAGAACCGCAACAGGTGAAGCCATTGAACAAGAACTGGCATTAGATAATTTCCCTTCGCCACAACAGCTGTGGCAGCGTTTCAAAATATATAAAGGCATTCAAACGCCGGAAGAAGAAAGAATTATTTCGCAGCCTTATTTTGAAGATGGTTCAGGCAGAAAGCCCCGCTACTACCAGGAGATTGCCGTTAATAAAACAATTGAAGCCATTGCCAAAGGGCAAAACAGGGTTTTGTTAGTGATGGCAACAGGTACAGGAAAAACCTACACGGCTTTTCAAGTTGTTTATCGTTTATGGAAAGCAGGCGTAAAAAAAAGAATCCTGTTTCTTGCTGACCGCAATGCCCTGATTGATCAAACAAAGCAAAACGATTTTAAACATTTCCGCGATAAGATGACGGTTGTAAAAAACCGTAAGGTGGACAAAAGCTACGAGATTTATTTAGCGTTATATCAAGGTTTATCAGGCAACGATGAAGAAGCCAACGCCTACAAACAATTTTCACGTGATTTTTTTGATTTGATAATTGTTGATGAGTGCCATCGCGGAAGCGCTGCAGACGATAGTGCATGGCGTGATATATTGAAATACTTCAACAATGCAACGCATATTGGCCTTACGGCAACACCAAAAGAAACCAAAGAAATTTCAAATATTGAATACTTCGGCGACCCCATTTATACCTATTCTTTAAAACAAGGTATTGATGACGGCTTCCTTGCCCCATACAAAGTAATTCGTGTAACACTCAATACAGATACTGAAGAAGGATGGCGGCCGGGCAAAGGAAAAAAAGATAAGGCAGGAATGGAAGTTGAAGACCGTGTTTACAATAGAAAGGATTATGACCGGAATTTAGTGATTGATGAAAGAACCGAAACCGTTGCCAGGAAAGTAACGGAGTTTCTTAAAGCAACCGACCGCTTTTCAAAGACAATTGTTTTTTGCGTTGACATTGACCATGCGGAAAGAATGCGTTCCGCCATTGCCAACCAAAATGCAGACCTGGTGGCAGAGAATTATAAATATGTCATGCAGATTACCGGGGATAATGAAGAAGGAAAAAGAGAGCTGAGCAATTTTATAAACCCCGAAGAAAGGTATCCTGTAATCGCAACCACATCGAAGTTAATGACCACCGGTGTGGATGCACAAACCTGTAAGCTGATTGTTTTGGACAGCAATATTCAAAGCATGACGGAGTTCAAACAGATCATTGGCCGCGGCACAAGAATAAATGAAGAATTCAATAAGCTGTATTTCACGATTCTCGATTTCCGCAATGCTACCAAGTTATTTGCCGATAAAGACTTTGATGGCGACCCTATAAAAATAAAAGAAAAGGGTGCTGAAGAAACATTGGGAGACGAGGATGACGATACGGATGACGATACGGTTGATGATCCGCCCGGTGATGAAGGCGGCAATGTAATGAACGAACCGCAAACGCCTGATATTAAAAAACCAAAACCTTTACCGCCTAATCCGCCTCGGGAAAAAGTGTATGTAAATGGCGTAGATGTTTCAGTGCTGCAATCGCAGGAATTGCATTTTGATGTAAACGGCAAACTGATAACAAAAAGTTTAAAAGACTACACAAGGGAAATAGTGACAGGCCAGTATGCTTCTTTAAATGATTTTTTAAGTAAGTGGAATGATGCAGACCGAAAGGCTGCCATCATCAAAGAGTTGGAACAGCAAGGCGTATTGGTAAGTGCTTTACAGGATGCTGTAAACAAAGAGGTGGATTTATTTGATTTGATCTGCCATGTGGCTTACGACCAGCTACCGCTGACACGAAAGGAAAGAGCCAACAATGTAAAGAAACGCAACTACTTTACTAAGTATGGTGAACAATCGAGAAAAGTATTGGAAGCTTTGCTGGATAAATATGCAGATGAAGGCATAACAACAATAGAAAGCACAGAAGTTTTATCTATTAATCCTTTCAATGAATTTGGAACGCCGCCTGAAATCATTCGCTTGTTTGGCAGCAAGGAAAAGTATACAGCGGCTATCAGGGATTTGGAAAAACAATTGTATCAATTTGCATAAATATGGCCGGCACTTTTTCACAGATATACCTGCAAGTGGTTTTCGCTGTTAAAAACAGGGAGAGCCTGATTCAAGCTACCTGGGAAGAGCAGCTATATAAATACATTACGGGCATTATTCAAAACAAAGAACAAAAGATGTTGGCAATAAATGGCATGCCCGATCATTTGCATTTTCTAATTGGTATGCGGCCATCCTGTTGTCTTGCAGATTTGGTGCGAGAGGTCAAGAAATCTTCCAATGCTTTTGTCAACGAAAAACGGTTTACCGGTTTTCCATTCCAATGGCAGGAAGGTTATGGTGCGTTTTCGTATAGTCATTCGGCATTGGACAATGTAATAGGATATATACAAAAACAAAAAGAACACCATAGAAAGAAAACATTCAAAGAGGAATACATAGAATTTCTCAACAAATTTGCAATTGAACACAAACCGGAATATTTGTTTGATTGGGTTCAATAAATAGGATTGCATTTACGATCGCCAATGATGCCGGAGGCATCCAATGTTTATAGCAAATGTACCGGCAATGATGATACGACCCCTTGGGGTCGAATTAAATGACAAACGAAATCTCTATAAACATGCAATCCCTTTGGGATTTAATGATGCCGGAGGCATCCGATGTTTATAGAATGAATGGTGGAAAATAAATACGACCCCTTGGCGGGTCGAACACAAATGAAATTGCGTTTCTATAAACATGCAATCCCTTTGGGATTAATGATGCCGGAGGCATCTAATGTTTATAGCAAACAACAATAATTGTAATTAATGTGAAAGGATCGAATAAAACCAAAATGATAAAACACACAAACCATGTCTAACCTCACCTCTACCATAAAATCCATCCAGGACATCATGCGCAAGGACGCGGGTGTTGATGGCGATGCCCAACGCATTTCCCAACTCGGATGGATGTTGTTTTTGAAAATCTTCGATGAAAAAGAAAACGATTGGGAAGTTCTGAACGAAGAATACAAATCTCCCATTCCAAAAGATCTGCGCTGGCGCAACTGGGCTGCCGACGAAGAAGGAATGACCGGCGATGAATTGCTCGACTTTGTCAACAACTCCCTCTTTCCACGATTGAAGGAATTAAAGCTGCGCCACAACAAGGATGCGGCCCGCATGGTGCGTGATGTATTTGAGGACAGCTACAACTACATGAAAAGCGGAACCTTGTTGCGGCAGGTGATTAACAAGATCAACAAAGACATTCAGTTTTCCACGCAGGCAGAGCGCCATGCCTTCAATGATATTTACGAGCAAATTTTGCGTGACCTGCAAAGTGCTGGCAATGCAGGCGAGTTTTATACACCCCGGCCTGTTACGCAATTCATTGTTGAAATGGTGGCTCCAAAGCTGGGTGAAAAAGTGCTGGACCCTGCCTGCGGAACGGCCGGTTTTTTAACCAACGTGATTGACTTCATTCAAAAGAACGAAGGTGTAAAAACATTGAACGACAGGGCTAAGCTGCAAAACAATATCTGGGGAGTAGAAAAGAAACCTTTGCCCCACATGCTGGCCACCACCAACATGATACTGCATGGCATTGAAGCCCCTTCTATTGACCATGATAATTTATTAACCCGCAGCTTTGTTGAACTCACTTCTCAACGGGTGGATGTAATTGTAACCAATCCACCTTTTGGCGGCATGGAAGAAGACGGTGTTGAAAAGAATTTTCCGGCGCAGTTCCGCACAAGGGAAACAGCAAACTTGTTTTTAGCGTTGATTATTCAATTGCTCAAACCAGGCGGACGTTGCGGCGTGGTTTTGCCCGATGGATTTTTATTTGGCGAAGGTGTAGCCACCCGCATTAAAGAAACGCTGTTGGAAAAATGCAACCTGCACACCATTGTGCGATTGCCCAACGGCGTATTTGCTCCTTACACAGGCATTAAAACCAATTTGCTGTTTTTCCAAAAAGGAAAGCCCACAAAAGAAGTTTGGTATTTCGAGCATCCTTATCCCGATGGTGTAAAAAACTATAACAAAACAAAGCCAATAAACATTAAGGAATTTGACTTGGAAAAAGCCTGGTGGAACAATAGGGAAGAAAACCAATATGCATGGAAAGTAAGCCTTG
>JBQCJM010000146.1:0-29338 GCA_051952715.1 Flavisolibacter sp. | reverse complement strand
TAAAGCTAATCGCACAGGCACGCCTTTTAATTCGTGTTCGGCAAACTTCCAGCCTGGCCTGGCATTGTCACTATCATCGTATTTTATACGAATGCCCAAAGCCTTTAACCCGGTCGAAATCTCTGCTACTTTCGCATCTATCTGCGCTTTTTGCTCATCGCCTTTGTAAATAGGAACAATGACCACTTGCAGGGGTGCAATCTTTGGCGGCAATACCAATCCATCATCATCGCTGTGTGCCATTACCAATGCACCGATCAAACGTGTGCTTACACCCCAACTTGTAGCCCATACATATTCCTGTTTGTTTTCCTTACTCAAAAATTTCACATCAAATGCTTTGGCAAAATTCTGCCCAAGAAAGTGTGAAGTGCCTGCCTGTAAAGCTTTTCCGTCCTGCATCAGTGCTTCAATACAATACGTGTCTTCGGCGCCGGCAAAACGTTCGCTGGCCGTTTTAACACCACGTATTACAGGTAGCGCCATAAACTCTTCGGCAAAAGTGGCATACACTTCAAGCATTTGTTTTGTTTCAGCAACAGCTTCTTCGGCAGTAGCATGCGCTGTATGTCCTTCCTGCCACAAAAATTCGGCAGTACGTAAAAATAAACGGGTACGCATTTCCCACCTTACTACGTTGGCCCACTGGTTCACAAGAATGGGAAGATCACGATAAGACTGGATCCAATCTTTGTAAGTATTCCAGATAATGGTTTCGCTTGTAGGGCGAACGATCAGTTCTTCTTCCAACTTAGCTTCGGGGTCAACCACAACGCCGCCGCCATTGGGATCGTTCTTTAAACGATAATGCGTTACTACTGCGCATTCCTTGGCAAAGCCTTCCACGTGTGCTGCTTCTTTGCTCAAAAAACTTTTAGGTATAAAAAGAGGAAAGTAAGCGTTAACATGGCCAGTATCTTTAAACATTTTATCCAATGCATCACGCATGTTTTCCCATAAGGCAAAACCATAGGGCTTAATGACCATGCAACCCCGAACAGCGGAGTAATCGGCCAGCGAACCTTTAATCACTAAATCGTTATACCATTGCGAATAATCCTGTTCTCTTGACGTAATCTCTTTACTCATTAATTAGTATTTATTGTAACTTTTAACTTGTTTAAACGTATTCAAATATTCAGGAACTTTGCATCAAACAATGAAGCCGGAATACAAAACACAATTATCTTTTGTTTAACAGCAAATTGCTGAAATTTACTGTGAGATGGCAAAAGTAATATTAACCTCTAAATCATCTGCCATGAAATCATATTTACCTTTCCTTTCTTTAGTAATAGCGTTTGCAAGTTGTACATCGGTTTATAAAACCGGGCAAACGCCGGACGATGTTTATTTCTCTCCCACCCGCCCGCAGGATGAATATGTTCAGGTAAATAAAAACGATGATCGCCAATATTATAGCGATGATGAATATCGCAACGACCGTTACCTGCGCATGAGGATTGCAGACCGCCGCTGGACTTTGTTGGATGATCCTTATTATTCTTATAACTATTATCCTTCTTACGGCAATTATTACCCCGTAATTTCGTATGGCTATAGCAGCCCATGGAATGCAGCTTCCTTATGGAATTATTACTACAACCCGTATTGCTACTATGGCGGTGTGGTAGTTAGTAACCCTAAGTCAAGTATTTATAATAAACCACGCACTTTTAACCTGCGTGTATTTGATAATACACCTATAACAACTAACCCAAAAGGGTATAAAACAAGTGCCAACACTTATACAAGCCCTTCCGGTAACGGCAATTATCGTAACAGCGGCAGCAACGCCGGTAGCTTTTTAAGGAATGTATTTGGTGGTTCAGGAAACAGTTCAGGTTCTAGTTCTAACTCCAGTAACACAAAAACATATAGCAACAGTTCCTCGTCGAATAATTCTTCTTCAAGCGGCTCATCGAGTTCGGGAAGCAGCGGTAGCAGCAGAGGACACGCTACAAGAGGAGGAAATTAATCATGAAAGATAATAAATAATAGTGCAGGTGTTTACTAAAGCATCTACTGATGATATTTTGTCATCACCATTAAACGATACGAATTGAATTACACGAACTTTTCAGCAAGCGAATCCGTGTATTTATTTCAGATGCGCCAACTACATTAACTAAAACGCATTTTATGAAGAAAGCTTTACTAGCTATATCAGGTTTTATTGTTTATACTTCCTCTTTTGCACAGGAACCCGCCGATGCTTTACGCTATTCATGGTACACTCCCGGCGGTAGTGCCAGAACACAAGCCGTTGGCGGGGCTATGGGTTCTTTGGGTGGCGATATCACGGCGAGCTTTGTAAATCCTGCAGGCCTGGCATTTTATAAAACAGGAGATTTCATATTTACGCCCATGTACCAATTTCAAAAAACAAAGGCTACTTATTTAACCAGGCAGGAGCAGGATAAAACCAATCGCTTTACGTGGGGCACCACCGGTTTTGTTATTGGAAGCGGTGAAAACAATAAAAACGTCAGGAACATTGCATTCAGTATTGCTGTAAACCGCACGGCAGATTTTAACAGCGATGTTTTGTACCGTGGACAAAATAATCAAAGTTCTTTCTCTCAAAAATTTGTAGAAGAATTAAATAATAGCGGCATCAGGGATAGCTTGCAGGCAGAAGAAGCTTTTCCGCTCAGTGCCAGCCTTGCCTACAATACGCATTGGATCGATGCTGCCAAAAACAGTTCGGGCTCTATAGATAATTTTTACACTAATGCACCGGTAGCTTCGGGATTAAATCAACAACAGACTATTAAAAGCCGCGGGGGCATTACAGAATTTGCACTGGGCATGGCCGTGAACTTAAAAGACAAGCTGATGATCGGCGGATCTCTTGGAGTACCAATTTTAAATTACAATCGTGAAACAGAATTTGTAGAAGCCGATGCTACTGATAATCCCAACAATTATTTTGATTATGGTATTTTAAATGATAAGCTGCACACCCGCGGTGTTGGTTTTAATTTAAAAGCCGGTGTAATTTACAAGCCTGCAGAATTTTGGCGTGTTGGTCTTTCGGTGCATTCACCAACATTTTATACACTCACCGATAAATACCAGGCAGCTATTGTTTTGAACGACGATGTGCCCGATGGACAGGAGTGGCATGATAATTCATTGAGCTATACCGGCGATCAACCTTCAGAGTTCAAATATGCTTTGGTGACGCCTTACAGAGTGATTGGAAGCGTTTCTTACGTACTTCGCGAAATTGAGGACGTAACAAAGCAAAGGGGTTTTTTAACTGCCGATGTGGAATATGTAAACTACAAAGCATCTTCTTTTCAGCCCGACGAAGACAATGCCAACGATGAGGATACAAAAAGTTATTTGAAATCGCTGAATGGTGCTATTGACAAGGCTTACAAAAGTGCATTTAATTTCAGAGCCGGTGGCGAATTGAAATTTACAACTATTATGGTAAGATTAGGCGCTGCTTATTATGGAAATCCTTACAAAGACATTCATGGTGAAAAGGGCAGCAAGCTAAATTTAAGCGGTGGACTTGGTTACAGAAATAAAGGTTTTTTTATTGACCTTACTTATGTTCATGCTATGAACAAGGATGTAAATTTTGCTTACCGCCTTGAAAGTGAGCCTTACTATGCTGCCAACATTAAAAACACCACAGGAAATGTAATTGCTACTGTTGGGTTTAAATTTTAGTGTCAATTTTTTAATTAAGAAACGGGAAAGGACACTGCTTGGTGTCCTTTTTGCATTATATAAATTTTCTCAGGTAATACATAGCTTCATTTCAATTAATGAACAGAAGAACACTTTACGCATTCATCATTTCTTTCATTTTGCTGATACTCGTAATTATTTTAAACCGGGTAACGTTCAACAGGATGAAAGAATATACAAGCGGTGTAGAACATACCCGTGATGTGATCACTTCTTTTGAAAGGCTGGCAAATCACTTTAAAAGTGCACAGATTTATACACCTACGTACAACAATATTCCCCAAAAAGAATTCTTCCTTTTATACAAAAAAGAAGCCCTTTCCATTGGCGATGAAATAAAACATCTAAAGATTTTGGTAAAGGACAATCCGCAGCAAATAAAATTAGTTGATTCAGTAGCTTCTATGATCAGCGCACAGCTATACACCCTGATGCAGAAAAACATTGCAGAAATGATCCAATCGGGTGAAGCATGGCGGCTGAATTATTTATTTGACATTGATGCCATCATTCAAAGGGGTGTTGCGGAAGAAAGAAACTTGCTAGCTTTTCGCAACAATAAGCTGCAGGAGTCCACAAGCCTCAACAACCTGCTTACATTGATATTTGCCTTCGTGGCCATTGGTATCATTGCTTCTACTTTTCTTTCTGCGGTCTTTCTTTCACGCAAGCGAATTTGGCTGGAAGGTTTTCTTGAATCAATTTTAAATACTTCGCAAAATGGCATTATGTATTTTAAAGCTGTCAGAAAGCACGGAGAAATTGTTGACTTTAAATTAGAGTATGCCAACAAAGCCATTGAGGGTTTGTTGGGAACCACACTTAAAAACGCCATTGGAACCCATGTTAACAACTATCCTTCCGAAGTTTTAGATTTTGATCTTTTTAAAAAATACATTGAAACAATACAATCCGGCCAGCCTGCTATTTTTGAAAACTCGTATAAGCGGCAAGGCATTGAAAAATGGTTCATCATGTCGTTAACAAAATTGGAAGATGGCATTACCGCGTCGTTCCAGGATATTACGCAGTTAAAAAAATATGAGGAAGAACTGAAAAATAATATCACACAGTTGGAACGCTCCAATAATGAGTTGGAACAATACGCCTACATAGCAAGTCATGACCTGCAGGAACCTTTGCGCAAAATAAGATCGTTTGGCAGCTATTTGATGGAAACACAAGCTGACCGTCTGGATGAAAAAGGCCGCCAACATTTAGACAGGATCATGACTTCAGCAGAGCGAATGTCTGTATTGATAAAGGATGTGCTGAGCTTTTCGAGCATGAGAAAAGAAGGCGTTTTTACAGAAACTGATCTCAACAAAATATTGCAAAACGTTTTATCAGATTTTGATCTTTCCATCTCACAAAAAAAGGCTGTTGTTCAGAGCAATGATCTTCCTACCATTGAAGCCATCCCACTTCAAATGAACCAGTTGTTTTATAATCTTATAAGTAATTCGCTAAAATTTGCAAGAAAAGACAGAAGCTTAGTGATACATGTTTCTGCCTCGCAAGTTTCCAAAAACAAAAAAACTGAACTTGAATTGACAGAGAATGAAATTTATTACGAAATTGTTTTCCAGGATAATGGTATTGGGTTTAGCCCTGAATACGCAGAACAAATTTTTGGTTTGTTCAAACGCTTAAATGATAAGCAACATTATCCCGGCTCTGGAATCGGTTTGGCGCTTTGCAAAAAAGTTGTAGAAAACCACAATGGAAAAATATATGCCAAAGGAAACGAAAACACAGGCGCCAGCTTTTACATTTATCTTCCGGCAAAGCAGAAAATAAGTTGAGATGCAGATGCGTTGAAAGGTTGGCAATTATATCAACCGGCTCTGCTGTGTTAATCCAGTCCATCTAGTCAGCCAATCAACTTCATTACATCTTTAACATCAGGTTGGGCCCATGTAAATTCCTTGTCTTTTTTAAACCATGTCATTTGCCGCTTGGCATATTGTCTGGTATTTTTTTTAATTTCTTCTATGGCCTGCCATAATGTTTTTTCTCCATTGAAATGTCTAAACAGTTCTTTATAACCCACGGTTTGCAAAGCATTCAATTGCTGGTAGGGAAATAAGGAACGAACTTCTTCTTCCAGTCCGTGCTCCAGCATTTGATCAACACGGTTGTTGATATTACGGTGCAATTCATCTTTAGGCAGTTCCAACGCTATTTTTATAACATTAAAGTTGCGTTTAGCTTTTTCACCCTTACGAAAACTTAACATTGATCTTCCGGTAGCTATATTCACTTCCAAAGCCCGCATCAACCGTTGGGGATTTTGTATTTCACCAACCTTATAAAACGCCGGATCATTTTCCTCTACCTGCTGCTGCAGCCACTCTAAACCATTGCTTTTATAATCCAATATAATTTGATCATGCAGGCCCTCCGGTACTTCCGGAATTTCATCCATGCCTTCGGTAAATGCTTTAATATATAGGCCAGTTCCACCAACCATTACAACTACATCATTTTTCTGAAAAATTTCCCCGGCTTTTTGTAAGGCATAATTTTCAAAGGTTGCAGCGTTTACTTTTTGGTGAATGGAATGTGAAGCAATGAAATAATGGTTTACTGCGGTTAGTTCTTGCGTTGAGGGCCTTGCCACGCCAATGTTTAATTCTTTGTAACACTGGCGGCTGTCGGCAGAAATAATTTCAGTATTAAAATGTTTGGCAACTTCAATGGCAACTGAAGTTTTACCTACAGCAGTTGGTCCTGCAATAATGATTACTGTTTTAGAGGAAGCTTCCAAGAATTGTGCAATATTTAATACCTACTTATTCCGGGTATATCATGTTACAAAGCATTAAAAAAAATCAGTCTATTCTTCCACTTCATCGCTAGCCTCTTCATTACCAAAGCTATTGTCGTCATCACCTTCTTCTCCTTCTTCGCCATAGCCTTCGGCGCCTTTAGTTAAATCATATTTTTCTTCTACATCGGCAAAACGTTCGCCCAGTAAGCTTTTGGTACCATACTGGCTTGGCGCTATTCCTTCTTTGCGCACCATTGCAGGGTAAGTAAGCTTGGGATTTTCTTCTTTTGAAACGTTGATCAATTCAATTAAAAACGTCCACCCTTTTGCAAAATCGTAAGTATATACAAAGCGTTGATTAGTATCTTTTATTTCAGAGCCAATTGTTGTTTCCTTCATCAATAACGGAGCAGCCCTGTATTGTTTATCGTATTGCTCTAAAGTAATTTCTCTTCCCCGTTGCCAATTGTCATTGCTGCGGTAAAAAGTAGCCTGGTGCTTTGAATCAAATTCATAAGCCTTTAAAATAGCCTCGTGCAGGTCAAAAAAACTTTGCTTATGCCTGATGACAACGTCGCGGTAAACACTGTCGTCTTCCTCAAAATAAACCCTGAATTTCAGTATAGCCATAATAATTTAATCGAACGTAAACATCAAATATAATGAGTAATCAATAATGAGCGGCCTAACCCCTTCCCTGTCATTACTTACTTGTCTGCACCAAACCACACTCTATCCCTTTTTGTAACATAAATTGAAAAGCGGCTTCATAATTATTTGGAATTTCCCCATCCAGTATCGCATCCTTAATGGCATCTTTAATAACGCCTACAGGTTTTGATGGTGGAATGCCAAATGTTTCCATAATAATTTCGCCGGTGATTGGTGGCTGCCAGTTGCGAATGTGATCTTTCTCTTCGACTTCTTTACAACGCTGTCGCACCAATTCAAAATTTTCTAAATAGCGCTTTACTTTGAGTTTGTTTTTTGAGGTAATGTCGCTGTTGCAAAGTATCATCAGGTCTTCAATATCTTCTCCGGCATCAAACAATAAACGCCTGATGGCTGAATCAGTAATATTTTCTTTGGTTAAAGAAATAGGACGCAAATGCAGCTCAACCAATTTTCTTACATACTTCATCTGATCGCCCAGCGGGAGTTTTAACTGGGTAAAAATCTTTGGAACCATTCTGCCACCAACCACCTCATGACCATGAAATGTCCATCCATGACCTTCTTCAAAACGCTTTGTTGCAGGCTTGGCTATGTCGTGCAAAATAGCAGCCCAACGCAACCATAAATTATCAGTTTTTTCTGCCACATTATCAAGCACCTGCAAAGTGTGATAAAAGTTATCCTTGTGTCCTTTTCCATCAACAATTTCAGCGCCTGCCAATGCTACCATTTGTGGAAAAATGATGTAAAGCAACCCGCTATCCATTAAAAGCTTAAATCCAATGGAAGGCTTTCTTGAAAGAATGATCTTGTTCAGTTCATCTGTAATTCTTTCCTGCGAAACAATTTTTATTCGTTCTGCATTTTCTTTAATAGCATGAAAGGTTTCCGGAAAAATCCTAAAATGTAATTGCGCTGCAAAGCGAATGGCCCGCATCATGCGCAACGGATCATCACTAAAAGTTTGCGAAGGTTCTAATGGCGTTCTGATCAGTTGTTGTTTCAGGTCGTCTATGCCATTGAAAGGATCAATTAATTTTCCAAAATCTTTTTTATTCAAGCTAATGGCCAGGGCATTGATGGTAAAATCCCTGCGGTCCTGATCATCTTCTAATGTACCGGTTTCCACTTCAGGCTTGCGGGAATGTGAACGATAACTTTCTTTACGGGCTCCTACAAATTCCAGATCAAATCCATCTGGCATTCTGAACTGTGCTGTGCCAAAATTTTTATAATAGGCCACCTTTGGATGCGGTTTAAACAAAGCAGCTGCCTCCTTTGCCAGTTGCAATCCATCGCCTTCACAAACAAAATCGGCGTCTTTTGTTCTTCTTCCTAAAATTTTATCACGTACAAAGCCACCTATTAAGTAACAGGGAAAGCCCAATTCTTCTGCTGCTTTTCCAATCTTCTGAAATATTTCTACTTCTTTATCGCTGCAATTGATGTCCATAACCGCCGCTGTTGATCAACTTTTTAATGGTTCCAAACCGGCAAAGATAAATCTGAAACAACTGATTGAATTTTTTAAAAATTTTTATATACCAGCTGCATTGCTGCTGTCATCGTCTCTTGCGTCGCACTCTTCAGCCTTTGCAGCGCTGCTTAGCAATTGCAGCCATCACTTCTAACAATTAAATATTCAAAGCGGCATACATCATCGGCCAACATATTTCTCCACAGTTGCTAAAAGTTTTAGGAACAAATCTTTAATTTGTAAAAAAATACAGAATGCCGACGAATATAAAGTGCCCGAACTGTGCTACTGTTTTTGATGTAGAAAATGTGTTGTCTGCCGATGTGGAACAAAAGTTCAGGCAACAATATGAAAAACAACTTCAGCAATCACTTTCGCAAATAAATGCCGAAAAAAAGAAGTTAGAGGATGATCAAAGATCATTTGAAGAAAAACGTAAAAAAGAAAACGAACTCTTTCAGCAAAGACTTCAGCAGGAAAAGCAAAAACTTGAGACAGAGCTCCAGCAGCAGCTTCGTAAATCAATAGCATCAGACTTTGAAAACCAATTGCGCCTGCTACAGCAAAATGCAAAGGACAATGAAGAAAAACTAAAAACAGCCCGGCAAAGAGAATTGGAATACCTGCAAAAAGAAGAAGCGTTGAAAACCAAAGAGCAGGAAATTGAACTGCAGGCCAAACGTGCCATGCAAAAGGAAAGAGAAAGGCTTGCAGAAGAAATACGGAAAATGGAAACACAAAAAAATGAAGCAAGAGAACTGGATTATCAACTGAAATTAAAAGAGCTTGAAAAGCAACTGGAAGACCAACGCAAACTGGCCGAAGAGATGAAACGCAGAGCCGAGCAAGGTTCTATGCAGTTGCAGGGTGAAGTGCAGGAACTTTTACTGGAAGAATTATTAAAAGACCATTTTCCTTACGATAATGTTGGAGAAGTGGGCAAAGGCGTGGAAGGCGCCGATTGCATTCAAACCGTGCGCAACCACATTGGCACCGATTGCGGCAAGATTATTTTTGAAAGCAAACGCACCAAAACCTTTAACCACGGGTGGATAGAAAAGCTAAAGGCTGATATGCGCAACAAGCAGGCCGACGTTGCCATCCTGGTAACACAGGCGTATCCAAAAGATATGAGTTGTTTTGGAGAAAAAGACGGTGTATGGATTTGCTCTTTCAGCGAAGTGGTGGCTTTAACTACAGCTTTGCGCCACACCATCATTCGTATAGCAGAAACAAAAAAAGCTGAGGAAAATAAAGGTGAAAAAATGCAAATGTTGTATGGCTATTTAACAGGCATCGAATTTCGCCAGCAAATTGAAACCATTGTGGAAGGATTTCTTTCAATGAAAAATGCAATTACCAAAGAAAGGATACAGATGGAGAAAATGTGGAAGGAAAGAGAAAAACAACTGGAGAGAGTTTTATTAAGCACATCGGGCATGTACGGCTCCATCAAAGGCATTGCAGGTGCTTCCATCGGTGAAATTCCCCTGCTTGAAGATGGATTGGATGAAGCATCCGAGCCAAAACTGCTGTTTAAATAATTGTCATGGCGTTTTTACCCAGGCCAGACACAAAGGTTCAAACAGCCTGTAATGCAGCATGAGGTTAAATTGTTCACCGGCAATAAATTGAGCATGTAAATATCCTGAAGGTTGTAGCTCAAAAGACTGCAACCTTATTTGTTCACTAAAATCCACCTTGCCATAACTCCACCATTTAAAAACCGCTTCCTTACACGACCATAATAAAGTAAGATGGCAGATGGAGGACGACTGATGGTTGCTAAAAAAATTATTATCCGCTATTGACCTTTCACTGGCCAACATTGCCAATTCTTTTTCGTGCAAAAACTTGTGTTTTATTTTTTCAACCTTAGTAGTTGGCATTTCAATATCCACTCCCACCCTTTCTGCTTTGCTTACAATTACAGCTGCATAATTACCACAATGCGAAATGGAAAAATGATAAATTTCATTCTCTAAAAAAGGCTTACGCGTATCGGCAATGCGTATAAGTTCAACCGGAAAATCAGGAAACAAATATTTCAACAAATACCTGCCGGCCAAATGCTGCAATCGCTTGTGCGGATGCGTAATTTCTCTTTGCAAAGGAACGCTGTGAAGAAAGAAGTTCTCATCCTCCTCTATCTTCCAAATAGCCAGCTTTGTATTTTCGTCAATATCCTGTTGAAAAAAAATAGGCACAGAAACGATTTAAGATTTAAAATTGCAGATTTAATATTAAAAGCTAAAACTTTAATACCGTCAGCATGATCCTTTCTGATTTACGCATTTTAGAAGAAATGGAAAAAGGCACCATCAAAGTTGAACCTTACCGCCGCGAATGTTTGGGAAGCAATAGCTACGATGTGCATCTGGGAAGACACCTCGCCACATACAAAGAGCATATCATTGATGCTAAAAAACATAACGAAATAGAGCATTTCGAAATACCTGAAGAGGGTTTTGTTTTGTACCCCCACATATTTTACTTGGGCGTTACTGAAGAATATACTGAAACGCATGCACACGTGCCTTTTCTTGAAGGAAAGTCTTCTACTGGCCGGCTGGGTATTGACATTCATGCCACAGCAGGCAAAGGTGATGTAGGTTTTTGCGGCAACTGGACGCTGGAGATTTCTGTAAAGCAGCCAGTGAAAGTTTATCGCGGCATGCCCGTAGGCCAACTGATCTATTTTCCTGTCGACGGCGAGATTGAAATAAAGTACAACCAGAAGAAAGATGCTAAATATAGCGGCCAGCATAATAAGCCGGTCGAGAGCATGATGTGGAAGAATAAATTTTAAATGGCTTCTTTCCCGTACTTCTTCATATACGCTACAAGCCACGCCACTACTTCATTGTAAGTCGCCTTGCCTTTTGGCTGGTTATTCATTTTCAAATAGCTGTCGTAAAATTGCGACATCAGCGGCTCTACTATGTTGCGGCTTTTGTAGATGTATTCTAGGTAGGCATGGTAGTCTTTTTTGAATTGGGGATGAACCGTCTTGCGCAATTCTTTAAAACGAGTGGTATCATAATGCACTAATTCTTGTATAGCATAAGTGTATGCATCATAATAAGCCGAGTAACGGAACTCTACATTGTTAGAAATCCGCCCTGATAAAAAAGCTACCATATTTGCTTCGTTCTCTTTAGCATAACCTAATTGGTGGCCCATTTCGTGGCACAGAACAAAAGGTTTCACAAAAACGGGCACTGAAGTTTTGATCTGTGCTTCGCCGGAAAAAGGATTGTAATATCCCGTAAAACCAAAAAGCTGTCCAATGCTTGAAAACAAAGAAGGTTTGATAGAACTTTGCTGATAGGTAAGAAAAGAATATTGCTCTTTCACTTTTTTATAAGCCGCTATTCCTTCGTTAAAAAGTGTTTGATTATGGTTCAAAGACAAACGCTTGACCGAATCAACCTGTGCTGCATAAAAATTTAATTGCTTTTGCAGTGCCGCCGATAAGTCATAAAGGTCATTAGCATTATAGGTTTGAACATGCAGGTTTAATTGGTGGGCAATTCCCTGCCGGTTATAGTTCAATCCCCAAAAGATGTTGAAGACTATGTAAATCCACAAAACCAGCTTTATATATTTTCGAAAGAGTATCCACGACAGATATTTTTTCGCCTGCCGCTTGGCCAATAAACGAACCAATTTCCATACTTTAAACACCAGCAAAATGAAAGCTGTGATATACACCATGTCGCCAATGCTGAACGGAATCCATCCTAACAAAAGCCTTAGGAATCGTGAAAAATAAGGATAGAAGCCGTAAGTATAATACCTTTCCACCCAGGCTTCGTTAAGCGAAAAAAGTTTTATTACAATGGCCAGCAAAAGAAGCAGCAGCAGACTTTTATCCCGAAGAAGACTTTTAAACATTGTTTTTATAGGCAGATTCGTTAAAATCTTTGGGCAAATTACTCTATTTAAGCCTATTTCCTTTACCTTTGCGACCCTGAAATAAACCTGGTAAGTTACCGGGACAGGTTCTTAAAAATTGGAGCATGAGCAATCGGCGGGAATACGAGATAGCTTTTGTGGGTTTAAAACCAGGTGTTCATGAGTTCAGTTACGAAGTGAATGACAGGTTCTTTGAAGATTACGGCGCACAGGACTTTCAACATGCAGAGGCACACGTAAAGTTGAAATTGGAAAAAAACAACAGCTTTATGATCCTCCGCTTCGAAATTGGAGGGAAAGCCGATGTAACCTGCGACCGTTGTAATAACGAGCTTCCGCTGCAGTTGTTTGACGAGTTTACGGTGACAGTAAAGATGGTGGAAGATCCCGAACTAATGAATGAACAGGAAGAAGATCCGGATGTTCATTACATTTCCCGCGGAGAAAGCCATTTGGACGTAAAGGATTGGATCTATGAATTTGTCAACCTGAGCATCCCTATGCAAAAAACCTGTGAGTACGAAAATATGGATGGTCCTTATTGCAATCCGGCAGCACGTGAGTTGCTGAACGGCATGAGGCCTCCCGAAGCGCCAAAAGAAAATCCTTTATGGAAAGGATTGGAAAAGTTTAAAGATTTAGATCAATAAAGAATGACAGATGATTGATGATAGTTGACTAAAGGTTAAAAACTATCATCTGCCATTCAACAACTATCATCAATTTAAAATACTAGTTATGCCAAATCCCAAACGCAGACATTCGCAGCAAAGAAGCGCCAAGCGTAGAACACATTATAAAGCAGTAGCAGCAACACTTTCTACTGATAAAGCAACCGGTGAAACGCATGTTCGTCACCGTGCCCACGTTAGCGAAGGCAAATTGTACTACAAAGGACAAGTAGTTGCAGAAACATCTCCCATCAGGAAGTAAGCAAAAACTTTTTTGACAGAATCCATTTTCCTGCATTGCCGGGATGATGGATTTTTTATTTTTGGATGAGAATGAAGATAGGAATTGATATGATGGGTGGCGACTTCGCCCCTTTAGAAGCCATAAAAGGCATTCAGCAATATATACCCGAAGCCCCAGCACATTTGGTGCTGATTGGCAACGAAGAAAAACTTACGCCTCTACTTGCCGAATATTCACTTTCCAATGACCGCTACACCGTTGTGCATGCGCCGCAGGTGATTGACATGCATGAGCATCCAACAAAAGCATTAAAAGAAAAACAGCAATCATCTATTGCCATCGGCTTTCACTTGTTAGCAACAGGTAAAATAGATGCCTTCATCAGTGCAGGTAATACAGGCGCCATGCTGGTAGGATCGCTATATGCTTTAAAGCCCATCGAAGGCGTGCTGCGGCCAACCATTTCTACTATTATTCCAAAAGAAAATGGCGCAACAGGTTTATTGCTTGATGTTGGTTTAAATTCGGATTGTAAGCCTGAACAATTGAACCAGTTTGCCATTATGGGTTCTGTATATGCACAAACCATTTTGGGTATTGATCGTCCACGTGTGGCTTTGATAAATATTGGTGAAGAAGAAGGAAAGGGAAATTTGTTAGCGCAAGCATCTTATTCTGTTTTAAGAGAGAACAAGCACATCAATTTCATTGGTAATGTAGAAGGCCGTGATATTTTGGTTGATAAGGCTGATGTAATTGTTTGTGATGGCTTTACTGGTAATATTATTTTAAAGCTTGCAGAAAGCCTGTTCGAAATAACTGCACGCAAAGAAATACAGCACGAATACTTTGACCGTTTCAATTTTGAAAACTATGGCGGTACGCCGGTATTAGGCATTTCAAAACCGGTAATTATTGGTCATGGAATTAGCAAAGCCAAGGCATTTAAAAATATGATTGCGCTTGCGGAAAAGATGATTGAAAAAGATGTGATGCAAAAATTGGAAATAGAATTAGTGAGTTAGAAAATTTTAAAGCAAGATTTTTTGGCCGCAATACTCATCACCCTTATTTTTGCACTCCCAATTACAAAACGGGATGATCTCGTAGCTCAGTTGGTAGAGCAATACACTTTTAATGTATGGGCCCTGGGTTCGAGTCCCAGCGGGATCACAAAAAGCCTGAAAATTTTCAGGCTTTTTTATTGATATTACTGTTCTCTTTTCAAACAATAAGCAACCAGCAAAAGCTCGTTTGGTCAATTGGCCTTTTATTCATTTGTTAAATTGTTTTGTAATTACAATCACCACATTTGTAAATAGCAACACAAATGCATGAAAGGGAAGGGTTCAAAATCCAATTATGCAAAACTGTAATGAAAACGGCAACAATTTGTTAAGACTAAAACAGCCATTTTTAATTTCATACATTTGCAATATGCGGTTGTTGCTTATTTTGATATTGACATCTTTCCAATTTATAGCTCCGTTCAGGGGCCATGCGGAAGTGATGGCGTCAAAGGAAGACCAAAGCATAAGTAAATTTTCGGGCAATGAATTAAAAACTTATTATTTAATTACTAAGCCCAGCGCAGATGTAACGACAGTTACTAATTTCAGAAATTCCAGTTCTCAATACAGGCAGCATTCTTTTTTCAAATTTTTTGGCAACACCGATCTTGCAGAAAAATCAACAGCTTATAAAACAAGCAGGTTTTTCACAAGCTCATGCCTGTATTGTAAATCTATCGGGTTGCTACTTATTTTTCCCGAACATTATTTTTGGTGATCACTTTCCTTCCATGGCTATTGCGTCCCTTGAAATAATAGCCATCTTTTGCATTAGCATTTATTTAATCACCTTGAATTATTTTCTATGTCAACAATTATTGTTGCCTTTATAGTTATTGCAGTAGTTATTGCTATTTGTTACTTTCTTATTTATACAACGAAGCGTCATGCCCAAAAGAAAACGGGCAAGCTGCTCTCTATATCCAGCCAAACAGGATCGAAATACAACCTGTCCTTTTCCAGCCAGGAAATTTTAAAAAACAGAATTATCGGTCTTGATGGCATTAGCCGCAAGCTATTGGTTATTGAGCATGATACCGCTGAAAACGATTACAGCATCATTGACTTGCAAGATGTAAAAAGTTGTTCGGTTAAAAAAAAATATATCACTGTCAATATGGGTGATGAGAAAAGCAAAAGAATGGAAGAATTTCTCAGCACCATTGTTTTGCAGTTCAATTTCAAAAATGGTAAAGAGCCTTTTGTTTTACCTTTTTATGAAAGCATTTCCAATCACGTTTACGAAATGAAAGAACTTGAGGACAAAGCAAAAGATTGGGAAGCCATGTTGCAGAAAATGTTATCGAACGAAACAAAAGAAAGAGCTTAGCCCGTTGAAAATGCCATGAGGTAAGGGGCTGCCTGGAGTTTGTTTTTGAGGTTATGGCAGCCCTCTTACTCATTTGTTTTGGAGCAATCTATTTTTCGAATCAGAATACATAAATTTTTTCAAAACGGCATTGGCCGGCAAATTCAATAGCTATTTAACAAGATATAAACCAATATATAGCTTCATCTATTTTTAATTAAATAAGTTTACAGTATGACAGGTTTTATTCATCATACCATTATTTATTTTCACGGCAAAAACTTACCTTATGCTGTGCAACATGATCTTGCCTGTTCATTAAAAGCATTCAGCATTATTGTTGAAAAACTTCAATTCTTTCCAAGCTTCAAAGACTTTAATACGTAGGCCCCTGCCTCACTTCAACATCGCAGGTAAGGGGTTCCGCACTTATTTTTTTATTCATTAAATGAATTGCTATGACTCGAAATCACAAACAGGTTTCGGTCGGTGGCATGATCATTTTTATTCTTGTACTGCTTAATGCAGTTGTTATAACAGCTGCTTTTGTACGGAATGAAAAATGGTATTGGGCATTACTACTGACAATGCCTTTGCTACTGATCGCCTTAAGAGATATACACCAACAAAAACATGCCATTATTCGCAATTACCCGCTGATCGGGCACTTGCGTTATTTTTTGGAATCCGTACGCCCCGAATTAAGACAATATTTTTTTGAATCAGATCTGGATGGTAAGCCATTCAACCGCAGACAGCGATCTATTGTTTATCAAAGAGCAAAAAACGAAAAACAAACAGTGGCTTTTGGTATGCAGGCCAATCCTGCTGCACCTGGTTATGAATGGGTAGCGCATTCTGTTTATCCTATTGAACTAAATGAAAAAGAGCTAAGGGTTTCCATTGGCAATTACCAATGCATGCATCCTTACTATGCCAGCATTTATAATATTGGTGCCATGAGCTATGGTGCTTTAAGCAAAACCGCCATACAGTCGCTAAACGAAGGTGCAAGGATTGGAAACTTTGCGCACAATACCGGCGAGGGTGGTATTAGCGATCATCACCTTCACGGTGGCGACCTCATTTGGCAAATTGGTACCGGCTATTTTGGATGCCGATATGAAAATGGAAGGTTTAACCCATTGGCTTTCCGAAAAAATGCTTTGCGGCCACAAATAAGAATGATAGAATTAAAACTATCGCAGGGTGCAAAACCCGGGCACGGCGGCATTTTACCTGCAGCTAAAAACACGGAAGAAATCGCAGCGATAAGATTAGTGACACCCGGAACAACTGTGCACTCTCCTACCAGGCATGCCGAATTTGACGAGCCCGAAGGAATGATCAAATTTTTGCAATTGCTGCGTGAATTGTCAGGAGGCAAACCTATTGGTTTTAAAATGTGTATTGGTGATAAACAGGAGTTCGTTGATATCTGCAATGCAATTATTACAACAGGTATCATTCCCGATTTTATTTCCATTGACGGAGCCGAAGGAGGTACTGGTGCTGCACCATTAGAATTTACCGACCATTTGGGAATGCCTTTATATGATGCACTTGCCTTTGTTAAGCAAACTTTGGATGCATACAATTTATCGGCTCACATTAAAATACTAGCAGCAGGCAAAATCATTACAGGTTTTGACATTCTTAAGGTGTTGTCTTTAGGTGCATCAGCCTGTTATAGTGCAAGAGGAATGATGCTTGCCTTAGGCTGCATACAGGCGTTGATATGCGATAGCGGACAATGCCCGGTAGGTGTTGCCACACAAAAGCCATCATTATATAAAGGATTACATCCGGCAGATAAAAAAGTAAGAGTGGCCAACTTTCATGCAAAAACAATTGCTGCCACAAAAGAAATTATGGAAGCCTGTGCTTTCAGAAATACCGAAAGCATACATCCTTCAAAATTTTTCAGAAGGATCAACGAGCAGGAAACGAAAAGTTTTGAACAGATCTACTTCAACCGGAAAAATAGTTCTGTAAAAAACAATCTCCATTCATTCTTAAATTAAAATTTATGCAAAAACTAAAAAAACAATTGGTATTAAGAAAAGACGACTATGAAGTGTTGATGTCGTGCATCAGGGGCGGACAAACTAAAACAGTTTTTGACAGGCAAAACATCGAAGACCTGGAGACAGAATTAAAAAAAGCAAAACTGGTAAGCAAAGATGCTTTCCCCAACAATGTAGTGCGGTTGAATTCCAAAGTAAAAATAAAAGAAGAAAACAGGGAGAACGTAATAGAACTGATGTTGGTAACACCTGACAAAGCAGATATTAAAGAAAAAAAGATTTCTGTAATGGCGCCCATCGGCACTGCATTGATTGGTTTTCAGCAAGGAGAAAAAGTGGCCTGGCAGGTGCCCTCAGGCAATAAAACTTTTACGATTATGGAAGTCATCAACCAGTTCGAATAATTATTATAAAGAGCCCGAATCAGAGGCCAGTGTTCAGAACTTTATTTACCAAATTATGAAAACTGTAAATGAATTTTGACCTGGCCTTCTGTTTTATTGAACAACAGGCACAAAGGTAAACATCCATTTCACCGGGTTCTGCCAGTCTTTTCCTTTAAAACTGCCAATAGGTGCTTTGATCAACACGGTGTTCCAACCTTTCTTCAATAAAATTTTTGTAAGCGCACGATATTCGTAACCTTCATCAACCAGTGGTATTTCTGAATTACCTTTTTGTCCGCCATGAATCCAATGTGGCGGCTCAATTAGTTTTCCATTTACCCACACAGCACTTTGTTTAGTGTCCCATGCACCAACCGGCGGAGGATCGGTTGCAGGCGAACGGGAAAGATTATTAAAACCGATCCAAAAATCCTTTACATGGTTTTTATCGCTCCAAATTTTTGTAGTGGCGTACCAAGTTGTATTTTCTTTGGGTTCGTCAATAGCGCCTTTAATTAACGGATACCACCAGTGGCGTAATACAATAGTGCCCCCAATTTCTTTCTTTGTTGGAGTGATTTTATCTGTGTTAAAATTTTTTTTCTCGGGTTCAAAGGCTTTTGATAAATCACCATTGTTATCATAAGGCCCATATAAGTTCCAAACAAGAGATGTTTGTTTCATATAAGGGAATGACAATTGCGAAAAATATTTCCGTTTGTGTTGCAACAAACGGCTTTCAAATGCAGCAAATTCTTTTGCCCCTATAGCATTTGGTTCACCAATATTCGCCAGCCAACCATCATGACCACCGCCACGCCAGGTTCTTTCGGCAAAGGCCAACATACCCGGATAAACAGGATTCATGCGCAATACATCAATATCTCTTTCAACTCGCCTGTCGGGCCACATGCAAAGCGTACCGCCTAACAAAGAATGATCACCTTTTTCTTTTCCTCCAATTCTACGATTGAAAATTGTAGTTACTGCTTCCAGCGGATCCATGTGGTTCAAATACAAATGCCTTGAATCAATAAACTGAATATTGCTGTTTGCAGACAACCGAGCTGCATCATCCATCCATAATTGCCGGATAACATCATCAGTAAAATTGCCGCCAGGCTCCCAACCAATGATCTTTTTACCAAAAGTTTTTATATAGGCAATTATTTCAGGCAGAAATTTTTTGTTCGTTATTTTCACTTCATCTGCACCAATGTGTATATAAGGCAAGTCGTAGGTTTCAAAAAATTCTTTAAGAATCTTTTTTATAATCACTAATCCAGAGTCGCTTTGCATATCGGTATGCATGGCTCGCTTGAAAGCAGCGCTATGACCAGGCATATCAATTTCCGGAACGAGGGTAATGTATCTTTCTTTGCAATAAGCAATAAGATCTTTCAAATCTTTCTCTGAATAATATTTCCCTTTATTACGCAGCATATTTTCATCCGCCGTCAATTGCGGATATTGTTTAATAGCCAATCGCCACGCAATATCTTCCGTAAAATGAAAATGAAAAATATTGAACTTGTAGCGGCCCATTACATCAATCTGCTGCTTCAGCAAATCCATAGATTGGTAATTACGCCCTACATCAATCATATAACCTCTCCAGGCAAACGCAGGCCAGTCAATGATTTCGCAAGAAGAAATATTTCTGCTCTTGCCAATTAATTGTAACAAGGTTTGAATAGCATTAAACATGCCGTGCGGCGTATTAGCTGACACTAAAACTTTGAAAGGAGTAACACTGATACGATAAGCTTCTTCAAACAATTGCGGTGCTTCAACTTTGGCCAAGTGCAATTCAATATATTTTTCGTTGGCAGCAGCCCCATTGCCAAGTTTTAAAACATATCCGTTTTGCTTCAAACTTTCCTGCAACAGTTTTGCCTCTGTTTGCAATGCCTCGTCCTTAACTACAATGAATTTGCAATTATCTAAAGGAAAGGTTCCACTTCCCCATTCCAACTTTTGAGGTAAGGGAATGAGAGCCGGATGCTGCTGTGCAAAAACACTATTGCTTATTAAAATAATTAGAAGGAGAAGTTTTTTCATGGAGCTAATTGCCTTTTCGAAGGCAGCAAGTTAAAACAACTAGTGTGAGCAAAATGGAAAAGTTTTGTTTCCAAAGACCCGCTTCCGTTCGTGTAGTGTTGTTATTGAAACACTCTTACATAATCTACTTCCATTGAAGCTGGAAAAACAGTTTCGTCAATACCTTCCTTACCTCCCCAGTTACCGCCAACCGCAACATTAAGTAGTAAATGAAAACGTTTATCAAACGGCCATTCTGCGAAACCCTTTCCTGTGTTTTGAAAACTAAATTCCTGTATATCATCCATGTAAAACTTAATTTCGTCTTTTGTCCAATCGATGGCATACACATGAAATTTATCATAAGGTTCATCCACAAAAAAGCCTTTTGTTTTTTGCGTATGAATAACGTGGTTGAATGTTTTAGTATGCACCGAAGTAAAAATAGAATCGGGCATATAGCCTACATGTTCCATAATATCAATTTCACCGCTGGCTGGCCAGCCACCATATTGCCAATCGGTTGACAGCATCCATATAGCAGGCCATAAACCACGCCCCTTAGGCAACTTTGCACGCACTTCTATGCGGCCTTCTTCCCAATCGCCTTTGTTTTTAGTCACCAGCCTCGCAGATGAATAATTGTGTGTGGCATCTTTTCGTGCTGTTATAAAAAGTGATCCGTTTTTTACAACAGCGTTAGAAGTATCTTCTTTTGTATAATACTGCTTTTCATTATTACCCCAACCGTGACCGCCAACTTCATAACCCCATTTTGATGAATCTGGTAAACCTTTATAATTAAATTCATCAAACCAAACCAGCTTTCTCTTGTTTAATGTTGGATTTTCTTTTAGCTGACGAAATAACATTTCAGGCTCATTAGTAGTAATAAGGTCGGCATTGTGGGCCAGCAGCCAGTTCATGGTTATGGAATCGTTTACCGTCCAGGAATTAATGGTTAAGCCTAACTGATGCGTTGCTTCTATCCAGCCCGGATGCTGCTGATACACGGAACAATGATAGTCCGACCCATACATGCCATCCTGCTTCAACTGCTCCGGCGTCTTCTCTCCTTTTAGATAAGAAGTTTTTGCTGAAGGGTCTAACAAAAGCACTTTTTTCAATGCTTCATAATCGAAACTGATATAGTTTACCCAAGCCTGTGCCTGCAAACGATGCACAAGACTGACAATTTTTTCGGTAAGGGCCAGTGTCCTCTCGTTTGAAACAACCGAAGCTTTTATCTCCAGGATCAAACGTGTAGTGCGTTGTTGCATGCCTGTTCTCAAATAGCTTTCCAATGTGGGAATGGTTTCACCATTGGACATTTTTTTCTGCAATAAATTGGCGTAGGTATTTTTTTCAATGCTCATGCCCATGAACTCAGGATCGTGGTTTACTACCATAACTTCATCTGAAGTCATGTGCACATCAAACTCTGAACCTTCGCAACCCAGCACCACAGCCTGCTTCAGCGAAGCAATAGAATTTTCAGGTAAACCTTTTTGCTTCCATGCACCTCTATGAGCAATTACACGGTTATTTTTAAATTCATTCAACAATAGCAAAAAAAGTTTTTGTGCTACTTGCTTTTTATTGTCACTCAATGAAACAGTGAATGCAATTTTTTTATTGGCAATTGCCTTTTGCAAAAACTTTGATTGAATATAAATGCCATTCCCTTTTACATACAGCCATGAAGCGTTGGCGCCTGATAGTCGGACTGAATATTTTTTTTCTTGTGGCAATACCAATGAAGTAATTAATCCTCCATTCGCTTTTTTATTGAAGGTATATTGCTGCAACGAAAAGGGATAAATAGCAAGTGGCTGCGCTTGTAATACAGCACAGCCACTTAGCCAAAGCATAAAAAGAATGAATGTGGTTTTTCTCATTCGCTAAAATTATGTTTTTATTGATAACCAGGATTTTGCTTGAGCACACCATTGGAAAGGGTTACTTCCGAAGGTGGAATGGGCAAATGTCCACGTTTGGAAACATCCCAATCCATAATGTACGCATTGGGCGGCGTGGACACACCAGCATTGAAAGTGCCGCCACCATTATAATAAGGTCCAACCAAGCTGGAAGCATCAATCATTTGCTTGGCATACTGCAAACCATAGCGAAGCAAATCAAAATAGCGAACGCCTTCACCAGCCAGTTCTACTCTTCTTTCATGACGCAGGTTTTCCACAGTAGCTACTCTGTCAGGCAGGCCCACTCTTCTTCTTACCCGGTTCAGATACAAATCGGCTTTGGTTTGGTCAACGCCAATATTTAATTCTGAAGCCATTAACAATACATCCGAAAAACGAATTTCGTGATTGTTCTGCGCCCAGTTGATAGAGCTTAATCCTGATGGCGTTAAATACTCGGGAGACGAATTGTATTTGTTGTTGAAATAACCCGTGTGTTGCCAGCCCCTGATAAAGGTTGAAGACTGTGCTTGTGCCGCTGAATTCAATATTAAAATAGTGGCATCTCTTCTGGGATCCACAATGGGTGTGGTTTCAAATTCCTGGTACAACGATTCGGTAGGTATGGCATTGCTGAAACCTGCTGTATAATAACCCGATACACCTCTTGGTGCAAAGTACAATACATTGTAATTACCCTGCGCCTGGTATTGATTGCTGGTGCTTCCCGTTTGATAAGCTAAACTGCTATGCGATACTTCCCAAACCGATTCAACACCCATTTCATTTTGCTTTCTCCATACATCGGAATAAACGGGAATTAAATCAAAGGCTGCTGAAGGCGCAATGATTTCATCTAAAAGCGAACGCACCTTTGCAGCATCAATAACCGTGCTGCCTGCAGTAAGATCGGTACCATACACACCTTTGCCGTATAAATAAACCCTGGCCAGCAAAGCAGCAGCAGACCAGTATGTAGCATGTGCATCGTTTGCCTTCAACGATTTTTTAGGAAGATAAACCATTGCCTCAACAAGATCTTTGGCTACCTGGTTTAAAACGGCCTGCGGTGTGGCTTGTGGCTGATTGTATTTATTTGGATCAGTTAAAGGCTCCGTAAGCAGCGGCACATTTTCAAACCATCGAACCAAATCAAAATAAAAATGTGCCCGCAAAAATTTTGCTTCAGCCGATGTCACATTTTTAAAGTCTTCACTTGCCTGTACTTTCCCAATATTGGCCAAATACACATTGGCTCTTGCCACTCCCTGGTAATAAATGCTCCATACACTACCATAGGTTCCATCGTTTTGATTAAATGGTGCTGCGGCTGTTGCTTTAAAATTATCCAAACCTTTTACACCCACTGCATCGGTTGAACTGCCCCCGCCTGCATACGCATCGTCGGATGCTGCTTCAGCAAATCCCACTAAAGGTGAGTGGCCGCGGTTAATATTGCCCCATTGCAACACATGATACACACCTGCCAACGCCTGGTTAGCCTGTAGTTCTGTTTTGAAAAAATTGGTTTCTTCTATCTGTGATGGCGGGCTTACTTCCAGGAAAGATTTGGTACAGCCTGCAGTCACCAGCAATATCAAAAAAGCTATAGTGCTTATTTTTTTATTCATTGAGTTCATAAAATATTTTTGAAACGATTTTTATAATTTAAGATTTACACCAAAACGGAAGGTTCTCGACTGTGGATATACGCCGCGATCAATGCCCAATGATAATGGATTGGTAGCACCAATTTCCGGGTCGAAACCTGTATATTTTGTGAAGGTGAAGGCATTATCAACCGCTACAAAAACACGCAGGCCATTGATCTTTGCTTTGTTGATCAATGTTTGTGGCAATGTATAGCCTAACTGAATGTCTTTCACTCTTACAAAACTTCCATCTTCTAAAAAGAAATCGGAAACTGTCGCTGTGTTTTTGTTTGGATCGGTTGTAACAAACCGTGGAAACTTACCATTGGTATGATCAGGTGTCCAACGATCTAACCATGCAGCAGGTAAATTTGATACTGCTTTATCAAAACGATAATTTCCATTGAAAACCTTATGACCAAACATGCCAATGCTGAAGATGCTTAAATCAAAATTTTTGTAATTCAAATTGATGTTGAAGCCAGCAATATATTTGGGATTAGGATCGCCGATATTGGTTCTGTCATTATCGTTGATCTTGCCATCATTGTTTAAATCAACAAATATTAAATCTCCGGGCTTGGCATTAGGCTGAATTTTGTTAACCGTTCCCGTCGAAGGATCAGTCCACGTATAAGCATCTACTTGTTCCTGTGTTTGAAAAATGCCTGCCGTTTTTACACCCCAGAAATAACCAATGGGCTGGTCAACGGCCATGCGTGTAATACTGCCTAAATTAATATAAGCAGCGCCGGCCACCACTTTTGCCGTGTTATTGATTTGTGTAACCTTATTGTCGTTGTGTGAAATGTTGAACGACAAATTAATGCCTAAGTCTTTCGTAATCTTGTCACGGTAATTAATGCCTAGCTCAATACCTTTGTTCTCTACATTGCCACCATTTACAAATGGCGCAGGAAAACCAACAATCAGCGGAACATTCGGTGCAATTAACAGGTCTTTTGTTTTTTTGATATAGTAATCTGCAGTAAGCGAAAGTTTGCCTTTCCATAAGTCTACATCTACACCAAAATCGGTTTGTTCTGATGTTTCCCATTTCAAATTAGTATTAGAGATCCTTCCCAGCGAAGCGCCGCTGGCTAGATATTCTACACCGTTTTGCAAAAACGTATAGCCTTGCCCGTCAGTTCCGATGGTAGAAGCCCAGGGAAATGAACTGCCTAAATTTTCATTACCATTTTGTCCCCAGGAAGCTCTTAACTTTAAAAGAGAAACTATGTTTGATGCAAAGAAACGTTCTTTTGAAATCAGCCATGCTCCCGATGCAGAAGGGAACGTAGCCCAGGGATTGTTGCGGCCAAAACGTGAAGAACCGTCACGGCGCAACACACCCGAAAGAAAATATTTATTATCGAAACTATAACCCAGTCTTCCAAAATAAGAAGCAAGCGTTCTTGTGTCTGCTCCACCGCCATTAGTGCTTGAGGTAATGTCGGTAGCTACATCTATAAAAGCCAAATTAGGATCAATGGCTGAAGGGTCATTTCTTGTTCCGCTTAAATCTTCGTAATAATATTTAAGTGCCGATTGCCCTGCCAATGCGTCAACGGTATGCTTACCGAATGTGTGGCTATACGATAAAACATTTTCAACCTGCCAGGTGTTGCTGCGGGAAACAGACTTGCTCACCTTTGAAAATGTTTGTCCGGATGTAGGCAGCAAATAATAAATAGGCGTAAGGCTGTTGCTACCTGCATTGGTCAAATCCATACTGTACGATGATTTGAACTTTATGCCTTTTATGTTTAGTTCGCCGTAAGCATTTCCGAACAACTTATCTATTTTATTATTGCCGTTAATGATGGCTAATTGTGCAAGAGGATTAGGAAATGTAGACAGCGGAGAAATACCATATATCTGTGAGCCGTTTCTTACAGCATTAACATTATACAAAGCCAGCCTGGCTTCATCTGTTTCGTAAACCGGTGTAATAGGATCAATGTTTACGGCGTTACCCAGAATATGGCCACCCTGATCACCATTATCGTAAATGGCACGCCTGTCGCTGTTTACGTAACTGAGGTTGGTACCTACACGCAAATAGTCTGTTACTTTCTGATCAAGATTTAAGCGAACCGTATATCTTTTAAATTCAGAATTAGGGCCGCCAATTACACCCTGCTGATCGAAATAAGAAAACGAAGCAAGATAAGTAGCCTTATCGCTTCCACCAGATGCTGTAACCTGGTGATTGGTAACCGGCACGTTTTTCTGAAACAATTCATCCTGCCAGTTGGTTCCTTTTCCAAATTTAGAAGGATCAGGATAAGGAAGCGGATTGGAAGGATTAGCATTTTTGGCGCCTTCGTTCATCAGCGTAGCATATTGTTCGGCGTTCAACACCGGCAGTTTGCGCCAGGTATTTTGTACGCCGTAGTAACCATCGTAACTAATAGCTGTCGAACCACGTTTACCGGTTTTCGTAGTAATCAATACTACACCGTTAGCGCCTCTAGCACCGTAAATGGCAGCCGATGCCGCATCTTTCAAAACATCTATCCGCTCAATATCGCCAGGATTCAAATATTCAATGCTGCTCACAGGGAAACCATCAACAATAAATAAAGGATCGGGACTGTTGTTGGTACCCGTACCACGAATGCGAATCATTGGTTTATCTCCCGGCTGACCATTTTGATTTAACACCAATACACCAGGAGCATTACCTTGCAAGGCTTGTTCAATACGTGTAACAGGAAGTTTTTCAATGGTGTTGCTGGTAACGCTGGAAACAGCGGTTGTAAGGCTTGATTTTTTAGACGTACCATAACCAATCACCACTACTTGTGCGGCATCGGTATAAACAGGTTTCAATTGAATAGAAACATTGGTGCGGTTGTTTAGCTGTACTTCTGTTGTTTCAAAACCCACAAAAGAAATCACCAACGTGGCATTAGGTGGTGCTGCAATGGAAAAACTTCCGTCGGCAGCTGTTTTGGTTCCGGTTGCAGTTCCTTTTACAAGCACACTGGCGCCTTCCAGCGGCTCGCCTTTTTCGTTCACAACTTTTCCTGTTATATCTATGGCTGCCGGTGGTGAAACAGTAACCGGTGAGGGTTTAGTTATTTCTTCTTTAGCGCTAATAACAATGGTTTTACCTTCGATGATGTAGATTAATGCCTGATCTTTCAAACACTGGTCCAGTGCGGCCTGCAGCGGCACATCTTTAAAATGAACCGTTACAGGATGGGTGTTTGCAAGGTCGGCCTTGTTGTAAAAAAAACTGTAACCTGTTTGTTGCCTGATGGCCGCAAACACCGATTCCAGTTTGGAGTTTTTAGCTTTGTAGCTGATTTGAGCAACCGTTTTTGCATTCACCTGCAGCAAGGCTACTGTCATGAATACTGCAATCAATTTCATAGCAATCCAGTTTTGACGCGGAAGTCTCATTCGACAAGGACTCCCGCCAATCGTAATTTTCATACTTTTGTTAGTGTTTGGGTTTAAGAATAATTCGTTCGCCAACGTTTTATGTCAGACTATCCAACAACCTTCCGGAAGTGTTGCAAGCGCTTCCGGTTTTCTTTGAACAGTCTAACTCTTTTATTACTGCTTTACGGCAGTATGATCAATTTTTTATCTTCTATTTTAAACTGCACTCTTGTTTTCTCCAGTATTCTCAATACTGCTGATAAATTCAGTGATCGATCAATAGCACCTTCAAATTCGAAATGCGGAATGTTATTCTCATACACCACATCTATGTCGTACCAACGGCTCAACTGACGCATCACGGTTTTTAAATCGGCATTATGAAAACTGAAATAACCATTCTTCCAGGCTATGGCATCCTGCGCATCTACTTTGGTGATTTGAATGTTTGTACTGTTGCTTGATACAGCGGCTTCTTCGTTCGGATGAATGAGTTCTTTGGAATTTCCTTTGCTGATGCGCACCAATCCTTCCAATAAAGTTGTTCGCATGGAAGGCTCATTAGCATAAGCGTTGATGTTGAAGTGTGTGCCCAACACTTCCACTACCTGATCGCCAACTTTTACTTTGAAAGGCATGGAGGCATTATGCGCCACCTCAAAATAAGCCTCGCCCGTCATTTCTACCAATCGTTCGCTGCCCGTGAAGGTTAAAGGATAATGAAGGGACGATTCCGCATTCAGCCAAACTTTTGTACCGTCGGACAAAGCAACTGACCACATTCTTCCTCTTTCGGTACTGATGTTGTTGTATAATGCTTCGCCGTTCTTTCCCTTGTAGAGTATTTGCCCGTTTTGCTTTACTATCTGCACATTTCCCTGCAAAGCGAGTGCACCGTTTTTGGCATTATCCAAAACGATCTTTGTTCCGTCGGATAAACTTAGGATAGCTCCTTCCCGGCCGGGAAGTATATCGTTCGTTTTTTCAATTGACCTGGTTGCAATGGGTTGGCTATTTGTTTTAGGCCAGAAGAAATAAGCAGCACTGCCTATAACAAGGAGCAGCACAGCAGCCGCCATCCACCTGCTTACATAAAATATACGGTGAGGTTTTTCTGTTTGTAATTCTCTGTTGTACTTCGAAAGTTTTTGCTGGAGTAATTGATGTAATCTTTTGTTGCGGTCTGGTTTTCCTGCGGTGGTATAAGTATCTGCCATAAAACTTTCTTCCAACGCTTTTTCAAGTTCGTCCTTAAACTGAGGCTGCTCCAGCGCTTCGGCAAATCTTTTTCTTTCTTCTATTGAAAGAGTATCCGTTAAATATCGGTCAAGCAGTTCTTTGAAGTCTTCCATATTCATGCAGCAAGTTGTTTTGATTGACGATTGCCTTTTGGGTCTCCTTTCTTAAAGACGCAGATGGTTAACAGGAAGGACAGGGTAAATTGAAATTATTTTTTTAGAAGGAAAACAAACACCAGGAGCAGGAAATGATACAAGTGGTGATAACGGGCATATTCTCTAAGAAAATTCAGCGCTAAAATCATGTGGAATTTAACCGTTCGTTTGGAGATAGCCAACGCTTCTGCTATTTCCTCATAGCTCAAGCCTTCCAGGCGGCTCATGGTAAACACTTTTTTTTGCTGAGCCGATAATTTTTCGATGCCCTGCATAATGATGTTGTGCATTTCTTTCACATCATACTGCTTATCGGGCAGTAGAATATTTTCCATCAAATGCTCTTGCGGCACCTCTACTGTGACCATTATTTTTTTACGGATGGCACTTATCAGATGATTGCGTCCTAAAATAAAAAGATAGCTTTTAAAACTTTGTACAGAAGGCAGTTGCTGGCGGTGCTCCCATACTTTCATAAAAATATCAGTGGTCAGTTCTTCGGCTTCCTCTACCGATTTTACAAATGTGAGGGCATGAGAAAATACTTTGCTCTGGTATTGCTCAAACAACAGGGCAAAGGCCTTTGTATCACCAGAGGCAATTTGTGCTAATAGTTCTTTCTCGTTATCGTCACGGTATGTATTAGTATCAGCCAAAAAGACGGAAATTTAAGCAAGGC
>JBQCJM010000145.1:0-17798 GCA_051952715.1 Flavisolibacter sp. | reverse complement strand
ATTTTTTCTGAATTAAACATTAAAAACAATGAAGATCAAAAAGCTGTAGCCTTTCTAATCGGTACAGCCAATGATAAAGTAAATTTTCTACTCGGCTGCTCAGAATCTCTTAAGGGCTTTGACTGCAATAAAATTGTAAAAGAACAAATTGCACCGTTAATCAATGGCGGCGGCGGCGGCCAAAAGTTTCTCGCTACCGGAACAGGTACAGAAAAAGGTAAGATTGATTTAACCATAAAAAAAATACACGAGGTTTTGTCAAAGCCCCTTTAGGGGTTTGGGGCGTAACTGCTGGTGGACAGGATGCTTCTGCCCTTCATCTTACAATTGAAGCCGTTAAAACTCTGCTTTAAACCTTTCAACATTTTAACATTTGCGAAATCTTTCGTAATTCAAAACTCTTCTCTATATTTGATCTACGAAAATTAACGTAGATAAATAAATCGCTTTGATTATGAAACAAATTCTTGTAAAACGATTGCTGGTTGCGGGAGTTGCCCTCCTCACCGTTCCCTCTGTTACACTTGCCCAAAAAGAAAAGAGCAAAGACAAAGAGGAAAAAGAAATGCAAACCATTGTTATCACCCGTAATGGAAATACGGACGAAAAAACCGTCATTGAAATTGACGGCGACAAAGTAAAGGTCAATGGTAAAGATGCAAAAGACAACAAAGACGTTCATGTAAATGTAAACACCATCAAAGGCATGAACGGCAGAATGACGATGTATAACCGTACACCTGGCGCCACTGCCTGGAATTTTGATATGGACGGCGATCAAATGTCTTTGTTCAGCGAAGATGAAAATCGTGCTATGCTGGGTGTAGTAACCGAAGGAGATGATAAAGGCGCCGAAATACAATCGGTAACCAAGGAAAGTGCAGCTGAAAAAGCGGGGTTAAAAAAAGGTGACATCATCACAAAAATTGGTGACAAAAAAATTGAAAGCACCGATGATGTAACAGAAGCTATTCACGAAAAAAAGCCCGGCGACAAAGTGGACATCACTTATTTGCGTGATGGCAAAACAGAGAAAGCAACAGCAGCACTAGGTAAATGGAAAGGCATTAGAGCCGTAACAGCACCCAGGATATGGAGTGGCAATATGCCTACGCCCAACATTGACCTGGCCCCTTTAGAAAATTTTAATGGATTTAATGGAAGTTATGTTTTCACCGGCCGCCCCAAGCTGGGCTTGTCTATCCAGGACACTGATGATGGCAAAGGCGTAAAAGTGCTGGATGTAGATGATGACAGCAATGCCGCCAAAGCAGGTTTGAAAGAAGATGATATTATCCTAAGCATTGACGACAAAGAAGTGAAAGGCACAGATGATGTAACAAGAACTTTGAGAGAGAGTAGGGACAAATACACTTACAATTTCAAAATACAGCGTGATGGCAAAACACAAACGCTTGAAGTAAAAATGCCACGTAAATTGAAAACTGCAGACCTATAGAAAGGTATAAGGTTTAGAACTTAAGGCTTACGAGACGCTTACAGAACTTTCTAAACAACGAATTCTTATACCCATTACATATAACTTAAGGTAAAACCCCGGCTACGCCGGGGTTTTTGTTTCGTTTATAACGGAGGGTGATAATACCACTTTGTTTTATCCTATGCTTTTCCAACCAATGTAAACTGTCTGCGCCAAAAACCTACAACCTGAAAAACCTCAAACCATAAACCCCAAACCTTAAACCTTTCAAATCGCCTAATTTTGTGCGAATGGCACAAAACAACGATTATGAAATTGTAGTGGGTCTGGAGGTGCATGCCCAACTGCTTACCAAAAGCAAATTATTTTGTGGTGATAGTACCATTTTTGGTAAAGAACCCAATACACAGGTAAGCATTATTTCATTGGGGCACCCGGGCACTTTGCCAAAGATGAATAAAAAGGCAATCGATATGGCCGTGAAGTTGGGATTGGCCTGCCATTGCCAGGTTGTGCAGCACAATTATTTTGCCCGCAAAAATTATTTCTATCCCGATCTGCCAAAGGGCTATCAAATTTCGCAACACACTACCCCTATTTGCAAAGGCGGTTATGTAGACATAACAGTTGGAAAAGAAACAAAAAAAATAAGACTCAACCGCATTCACATAGAAGAAGATGCCGGCAAAAGCCTGCACGAAGCGAACAGTGATTTTTCCAATATCGATTTCAACCGTGCCGGCATGCCTTTGCTGGAAATTGTTACAGAACCTGATATTCGCAGTGCCGAAGAGGCTTTTGCTTACGTAACGGCTTTGCGCAAGCTGGTACGGCATTTACAGGTTTGCGATGGCAACATGGAACAGGGCAGTTTGCGTTGCGACGTCAATATTTCCGTTCGGAAAAAAGGCGATGAAAAACTGGGCATTAAAGTGGAAGTTAAAAATCTGAACTCTATCCGCTTTATCAAAAAAGCTATTGAAAGCGAAACGCAGCGATTAATAGCACTGCACCAAAAAGGCGAAACGATTTTGCAACAGACAAGGGGCTTGAATGAACAGGATTTTACCACTTATGCTATTCGTACTAAGGAAGATGAAGATGACTACCGTTATTTTCCGGAGCCTGATCTTCCGCCATTTTTTATTACCGATGAAATGATTGAAAATATTCGGAGCCAAATGCCGCCATCGGTTGAAGAAATAAAAAATAACTTAACGGCTAATTACCAACTGCCTGAATACGACGCTTTGCAATTGGCAAACGATGCTGATCTTGCCAAATACTTTATTGCCATTACCCAATCAACATCCAATTACAAAGCTGCCGCCAACTGGACAATAGGCCCTGTAAAAAATTATATCACCAACAACGAAATATCACTGGAAGAATTGGGTATTGATGCTCTTAAAATTGCACAGCTGATCAAACTTATTGATGATGACAAGATCAATTTTGGTACGGCTTCGCAGAAGATATTTCCTGAGTTGACACAGACACCTTCTTTGGATGTTGAAAAATTTATAGAAGAAAAGCAATTGGGGCTTTCGGCTTCTGCTAACGAAATTGATTTGTTAATTCAAACCGCTTTAGACAAGCATTCTCAAAAAATAACAGAATATAAGAAGGGTAAGAAGGGATTGATCAGTTTATTTGTAGGCGAGGTGATGAAACTTTCCAAAGGCAGTGCCGATGCAAAGCTGGTCACTGAAAAAATCATTGAAAAATTAAAAACATAATGAACAAAATTTTGTGTACAGCCATCGTTATCGCATTGGTTTCTTGCAATAGTAAGAAGGATGAAAGTTCTTTTATTGTTGATGGGGCCATAAAAAACAGCAATGCTAGAATGGTTTATCTGCAGGAAAGTGCCGCCCGTTCTACGCCTGTTATTATTGATTCATCAGAGCTAGCAAAAGATGGTTCTTTCACCTTAAATGGTAGCGGTAAAGAAGAAGAAATTTATACGTTACGCTCCAACGAAAGCCAGTATCCATTTGCCATTTTGATCAATGATTCAAAAAAGATCACTGTCAATGCCGATATGATGAATAATACCGAGCCTTACACAATAAAAGGTTCTGATGCCAGCCAGGGTATTATTGATTTTGACCACGGAACTATGGACCGGGCAAAAAAAATCTACGAATTAAGCAAGCAGGTTGACTCGCTAATGAAGGCAAAAGCTCCCGACAGCATTATCAATGTGCCATTTTCAGCTTATGAGGCCGCAAGCAACGACCTAAAAAATTTCACTTCTAATTTTCTTGAAAAGTCATCCAGCCCTGCCCTAAGCTTGTATGCTTTAGGCGGCTTTCAGCGGTTGAGCCAGCAACTGGGTTTGAAAGGATACACTAATATGGAAGTAACAGAGATTGTTAATAAAACTTCGGTCAAATTTCCACAAAGCACCGCACTTGCTGAGTTGAAAAAAAATCAGCGTTCGCAACAGGCGCCAGATTTTACTATGCCTGATACAACCGGCAAGCCTTTGTCACTTTCGTCTTTCAAAGGCAAATATGTACTGGTAGATTTTTGGGCAAGCTGGTGTGGTCCGTGCCGTGCAGAAAATCCAAATGTAGTAAAGGCATTTAATCAGTTCAAGGATAAAAATTTTACTATTCTCGGTGTATCGCTGGATAAAAATAAAAACGCCTGGTTAGAAGCTATTAAAAGCGATGGATTGACCTGGAACCACGTTAGCGACTTAAAATATTGGGACAATGCGGCAGCGGCTTTGTATGGTGTGCAAAGCATACCTTATAATGTTTTGGTTGATCCGGATGGAAAAATTATTGCGGAGGAGTTGAGGGGAAATGATTTGATGGAAACGTTGGGAAAGGTTTTAAAATAACCCATTCAAACTTAATAAAAAAAAGGCCGCCAATTGGCAGCCTTTTTTATTTAAACCAAATTTATTAATAACCAGGATTTTGTTGCCCGGCAATATTTGGGTTAGACTGAAGTTCGGCTTGTGGAATCGGAGCAATTCTCTTGTCGAACGGATAAGGAATTGACAATGGTGCCGGAATAGCAGCTGGGTTATCAGCCCGTTCAATTGGCAATTTAAGCCTGTTCAAATCGTACAGCCTGTCGCCTTCAAAAGCTAATTCTTTTCTCCTTTCAGTTATGATATCATTCAACAGAGCAGCCCCTGAAGATGTATAGCCTGCGAACGAAGGATCTCTTTTAGCCATTAATGCATTCAAGTACATTAAAGCATCCGTCTCATTTGGTAAAGACGCTTCTGCAGCGATTAAATATACATCGCTTAAACGGAGAACTTTAATGTTGTCTCTATCGTCGTTCGTAGCGTTAGGAAACTTTTCTACAATATAACCAGCATTACCACTTTTTGTAGTTCCAGGCACAATTACAGACTTACGCACATCGGTTGCACTGTAAAGATTATACAACTGAGAGGAAGCATAGATATCATTATAGCCATTAAAATACATCCCGGCAAAATCATCAAACCCGTTGTTATTGATCACATCAGCATCTACTTCGAACAAGGTTTCCACTTTATCGCTTCTGTAAGAAGGGTTAGACCAATAGTTTACATAATTGGCTGGAGTTACCAAGGTAAAGCCACCATTATTGATTACATCAACGGCTGAAGCTTTTGCATTTGTTTTATCTCCCATGTACAAATAAACCTTTGCCAACAATGCTTCGATAGCATATTTGCTGAAACGCGAAGAATTTGTGTACGCTGGACCATCTGCGAAAGCAGCTTTCAGATCACTTACAATTTGCTGATACACTTCACTCACCGTGTTACGGGCAGGCAAATTATATGGGTCATAGTGCAAAACCAGAGGAACACCGAGTGCATTTGGATCATCGGTATATGGCTTGGCATAAATATTCACCAATTTAAAATAAAGCAGGGCGCGAATGGCATAAGCCTCAGCCTTTATAGCAGCTACATTTCCTCCGGTAACATTGGCATCAATAACTCTGTTGGCACGAAGTATACCGGTGTAAGCAGTTGTCCACATTTCCGTAGCAACGCCATCATTTGCAGCCATGGTGTAATTGTACTGAATTAAGTACCTACCAGAATTCTTTTTTTCCACGTAGGTATTATCAGCCATTAAATCACCAATTATTGTAAAGTCTCTTCCATACAGGGAAACAGAACGTAAGTCAGAATACGCTCCATTCACTGCACTGGTTAAACTGCCTTCATCTTTTAATGCCTGTTCAGGCGTTAAAGAATCATTAGGCGTTTTTTCAAGAAAACTTTTCTTACAGCCTCCCATAACCAGGGCAGCAGTAAGTAGTGTTATATAGTATATGCTGTTTATTCTTTTCATAATTTTTCGTTTTTAAAACTAACACTTTAGAACCCGATCTTTATACCACCGGTTATCGTTTTTGGTATAAACACGTCAAAATTGTTTTGTGCATTAGCACCAGCCTCAGGATCGAAAGGCAGGTTTTTGTCTGTTCCAAAGGTTAACAAATTAGTGCCTCTTACATACAAGGTCAGATTAGAAAGTTTCATTTTACTTACTACTGACTTAGCAAGATTGTATGATAATTGTACATCTCTTAAACGAATGTAATCTCCGCTATATAAATACCTCGTAGAATGATTGTAAGAGCTTTTATTACCACCATAAATAATCTTAGGCACATTGGTTATATCACCAGGCTTTTTCCAACTATTTAGCTGTGCACTTAGTTGGCCAAAAGAACCATAATAAAGACCATCACTGCTCAAATACCTATCCCAGGTACCATAAATGCTGTTCCCAAAGTTGTAATAAAACTGTGCAGACAATGAAAGTCCTTTATAATTAAAGGTGTTTGATACAGAGCCGAAATATTTAGGATCAGCTTGCCCGTGGAGCGCCAGCTTTGCAGAGGAATAGCTATTGGTTGTTTTAGTGCGAGTCTCATCTGTATACCAAAGCGGATCACCATTAGCAGGGTCAACACCAGCCCACTGGCGCATGTAAAACTCTTGGGCATCATGACCTACAGTGTATTGAAATCTTCCGGTAGGGATAGGAAGACCCAAGTATAGCTCCGTAATTTTATTGGTGTTATGTGCAAAATTTGCAGAAATGTCCCAAGTAAAACTTTTGGTGCTTATGGGACGACCACCTAAAGAAACTTCAATTCCTTTATTAGACATAGCGCCTACATTCTGATTTTGTCCTGCAAAACCAGTAGTTGGAGATAAAGGAACAAATAAAATTAAATCTGATGTTTTACGGTTGTAGTACTCAACTGTACCGTTTAAGCGTCCTTTGAAGAGACCGAAGTCTAGCCCTACGTTAAAAATTGCATTTTTCTCCCAGGTCAGGTCTTCGTTACCAACGTTGCTTGGAAAACTTCCCGGCAAACCAGTATAGTTAGCACCATAAGCATAGGTAGGCAAAGAAGAATAGAAACCAAAACCATTTGAGTTACCATTCTCGCCATAGGAACTGCGCAGCTTCAACAAACTAATGAATGAAATATTTCTGATAAACTCCTCTTCATTAATATTCCAGGAACCACCTACAGAATAAAAGTTGCCCCATCTGTGATTAGCACCAAAAACAGAAGAACCGTCTCTTCTAAAGCTTCCACTAAGAATGTATTTGTTTTGGAAATTTATATCTGCACTGGAAAATATTGAACTGGTAGTGGCTTCGCTTGGAAGCGTATAAGCAGCATTAGGCGTAGCCGCTGAAGCCAGATAGTTTAATTGGAGGTTCAGGGGAAACTGCTGTGCTCCTGCCTGCATTAAATACCGATTGGAAAGTTGTGCCTCATAACCTGCTTTCAAATTAAAATAAAGATCATTATTTACATCGTGCCTGAAATCAGCAAAATTACTCCAGGTATAGTTTGATACCCTCCTGTAAGAGGCAAAAGCATCACCACCCTGTGCGTAACCATCACCATATAAAGGGTTGCGGTAAGAGTCTTCCGAAACATCAATATACTCTCCGGCAAAGCGACTGGTGAACTTTAAATTGTTGTTGGAGTTATCGAGTATTTTGTATTCACCAGTTACGTTTCCTCTTAACTGCATTTGTTTTGCAGTAGCCTTGTTCCAATTAGCCTGAATCAATGGATTAAAAATGCCACCGTTGACAGGAAACTGTCCTTCCGGATCATCGTATTTGAAACTTCCGTCATCATTGTAAGGGGAATACCAAGGCAATAAGAAATAAGATTCCAACACAGGGTTTGCAAAACCACCACCATTTGCAGGAGTCCTTTGATTGGTACCTGCACCGTTCAATATAGCACTGAAAGTTAACCTGTCAGTAGCTTTATGTGTCAATGAAATAGAACCATTCACCCGTGAAAAGTCAGTTGCAATCGTAGTTCCCTTTTGTTTAAAATAGCCTCCGGATACATAAAACTGTGTCTTTTCCGTACCACCGGTCATGCTGAGGTTGTATTGCTGTTGGGCACCTTTTTGGGTGACTAAATCGTACCAGTTAGTGTTTACATCTGGTTTTAGACCGAACCCGAGCACAGGGTCTTCAACAATCGTTTTTGCCTGATCAGTAGTTGTTAAAACTTGACCGAAGTAAGCCATTTGCGTTGCCTGTGGCAGATTCATAATTGATTCAGCTAAAACCGTCTCATATTCCTGAGTGGTCATCGACCTGTTGTTGTCATTTTTGTACGCAATGCTGTTTTGACCTGCCTCAGCTGAAAAATTGAACGTGGTTTTGCCACTTCTTCCTTTTTTTGTAGTTACCACAATAACACCGTTAGCAGCACGGGAACCATAGATTGAAGCAGATGCCGCATCTTTCAATACAGAAATGCTTTCAATATCATCAGGATTCAATGTACTTAAAATGTTAGCCGTAGTAGTGTTTGTAGTAAGGTCGCCTGTGGTGGCAATAACACCGTCAATTACCCACAAAGGGTCATTACTTGCTCTAAGCGATCCAACTCCGCGAATGCGAATATCAGTAGCTGCACCCGGAGCACCAGAGGTAGAAGCAGACTGCAAACCCGCTACCGAACCCTGCAAGGCCTTGTCCACTGAAGTAAATGGTTTGTTTTCGATTTCGGTGGCCTTAACAGTGGCAACCGAGCCGGTAACATTTGTTCTTTTTTGAGAGCCATAACCCACTACAACTACTTCTTCCAGATTTTTTGCAGTCGTAGAAAGCACAGCGTTGTAATTAGATGAACCAGTTAAAGGAACTTCAACAGTTCCAAAACCGGTTGAGGAAATCACCAAAGACTTGGCGGAAGATGGAACAGATATGCTAAAAGCACCGGTGTTGTCTGTAGTAGTTCCTACAGAGGTTCCTTTAATAACAACAGAAGCGTTTGGAACTATAGTTCCTTTTTCATCTGTCACCTTTCCGGTAATCGTCCGATTTTGCGCTAAGAGTTGTGAGCAGGTCAACAGCACCCCTAGCATGATCAAGAGTAGTCTTCTCATGTTGTTTGTTTTATTAAAAAATATTAAGTATGGTCATAGTTGGTTTTTCCAGGCAAACGACAATTAGCAGTCAATAAAGCAGGCCGGAGATAAACAGTAGACTAAGAACCAATCCCATTAGCTGCACGAAATTAAGGGAATGTGAAAAAAAAGTTACAACATTGAAAAAAAATATTCAAGATCAGGAGTATACAAGCGGGCTGTAAAAAAGCGCCTAAGTGGATACACTTACCTTTGAGTCTTGCTTCAAGGTAAACACTTCTCCCGTTGATGGTATACCGGAATAATGGTTCATTAACTTTAGTCCTGAAAATAAAAAACTGCCTGAAGAGTCAGTATTTAAAAGCTTTATCAATGGTTGGTATTGCTCAGCTCGGCCAATTTATATTGCCGTATCTGTTCACATTTCAAGCAATGCCGAACAATGACTTTATTATTGCGACACCTGAACAGTTGAACATAAACCATTGCGGCTACAGAACGTACTTCGGCCGAAATTATCGCCACGGACAGTAGGTGATTAACATTCAATGCCAACCTGCCTAAATACCCGAGGCTTTCACGTTGCTGGCAATAAAATTTATTTTTTCCTGCTGTAAAAACTAATAATCAACGCCGGTAGCAAAACCAAATTGGCAAACGTTGCTGTAATTAACGTAAGTGAAGTAAGCCAACCCAATGCTTTTGTTCCGCCAAATCCGCTGAAACAAAAAATAACAAAGCCGGCAATCAGCACAATAGATGTATATATAATACTGAGGCCAGTAGAATGTATGGTCTCGATCACAGTTTGAAATACATCGGCACTATTTTCTTTTAGCTGCTGTTTGTAGTTGACCAAAAACCGGATGGTTATATCGATTGCAATACCTAATGCCACGCTAAAAACCAGTACGGTTGACGGTTTTAGCGGAACACCAGCCCAGCCCATTACACCTGCCGTAATAATTAATGGAATCACATTTGGTATTAAAGAGCAGAGTAATACACGAAAAGATTTAAAAAGATACAACATGCAAAGTGCTATTAATAAAAATGCCCAAAGCACACTGTCCTTTAATCCATTAATAATAAATCTCGACCCTTCTAAAAATGTAACACTGGTGCCGGTAAACTGAACATTGTACTTGCTGCTGTCAAATAATTGCGATGATTTTTTTTGAATGCTGTCGAGCACAAGTGGCAGTGTTATGCTTCCAATATCTTTCATGCTTACACTGATGCGGGTTTCCCGCTTGCTGCTATCTATGAAACTGGCAACCAGTTTTGAAAAAGAATTTTGCGAAGCAGCACTGTCGTTATCGGCTGATAAATAAGAACGCAATGCAAGTAAATCGTTTTCGCCGGGCATGGAGTATTGTGCACTATCGCCTTCAAAAAAAGCCTGCTTTACAAATTTCAACCCCTCGATAATCGATAAAGGCCTTGCCATTTCAGGCATGGAAGTAATGTATTTCGATAAGCTATCAATTTTGCGATAAGTAACCAATGCCCGTGACCCTCTTAAACCATTTGGTCTTTTTGTATCGATCACAATTTCCAAAGGCATCACGCCTTTAAAATTTTGTTCAAAAAACTTAAGGTCGGTATATACTTTATCTCCTTTTGGCAGATCGTCCACAATGTATCCAACGCTTTTCAATTTAAAAATTCCAGCCACGGCCATTATCAATATAATTGCCGTAACGCCGTAAATTAATTTTCGGTGATGCGATGACCATCTTTCCAGTCCATCGAGCCAGTGTTGCAGCCAGGCGTTATCTAAATATTTTGTTTGTCTTGCCTTAGGTGCAGGTAACAGGTTTAATACAACCGGGATCAAAATCAGTGAAATAAAAAACAGCGACATGATGCTGATACCCGCTACCACACCAAACTCTTTTAAGATGGCGCTTTGCGTCAAAGCAAATACCGCAAAGCCAATAGCTGCTGCAATATTGCAAAACAATGTCACTACGCCCATCTTTCCTATCATTGCAACAATGGCTGCTTTTTTATCGCTGGTTTGCCGGAACATAGTGTGGTATTTATTTAAAAAGTAAATACAATTGGGTATACCAATAACCACTACCAAAGGCGGAATTAATGCTGTAAGAATGGTGATCTTATAACCCGATAAATTTAGAATGCCTACGCTCCATATCACACCAACAATAACAACGGCCAATGATAAAAGCATGGCGCTTGCTGAACGGAAGAAAAGCAAAAGAATAAGTGCTGATAATAACACAGAGCCAATTAAAAAAAACCGCATTTCATTTTCAATGCGATAACTGGTTACGGTGCGTATATAAGGCAGGCCGCTTAGATGAACCTCTATTTTATGCGCCGCTGCAAACTCATTTACATCCTTCACAATGTTATTGACAATATCTGTACGCTCCGCCGAATTAATCAAAGCTGTGTTCATACGAAGCCCCATTAGCCAGGCATGTGTATCGGGATTATAAAGCAATCCCTTATAAAAAGGAAGGCTCAAAAAAACATTTTTACTGCTGTCAATTTGTTGCTGCGTTAAAACCGTATCAGGAAAAACGGGACTGGCCTGCAGCTTCTCTGTTTCTTCGTTTCTTACCAAATTAATAGCCAATGGCACAGATACAATATCATCAACACCTTTCAGTTTTTTTAAATGATGATGCAAGGATTTATAATCGTTGAAGAATTGTTGATGAAAAAAAGAATCAGTTTGAATACCTACTACCAAAAGGTTTCCATCATCACCGAACTTTTTTCTGAACTCCTGGTAGGCTACATATTTTGGATTATCGGTGGGAATGGCTTTGGCAAACTCATAGCTCAGTTTTACCTTACTGGCTCTCCATCCTAAAAAAGCTGTAATGCCCAATAACGCCAATAGCAATACATAACCGTAACGTAAAATAGCTTTGCCAAGTAAGTTCCACATGTAGCAACAGTTTGGCGCAAAGAAAAGAAAAGCTCAGAGATTAAAGGATGAAAAGAGAAAAGATGGTTTTTCTTCTCTTAGCTTTGATGAGTGAGATTGATTTTTCTAATTGTACTTTTCGTCTCGGGGAATAGCATTGCGCAGAATACATTTCCACCTGTTGGCATGTGGCGGGAACATTTACCCTACCAGGGTACAATAGATGTTACGGCATCTGAGAAAAAAATTTATGCTGCAACAGAGTATAGTCTTTTTAGCATTGACATCACAACAAAAGAAATAGACCGCATCAGCAAAATAGCCGGGCTGAGCGAAACCGGCATTAGCGCTGTTCAATTTGATCCTTTGTCGAAAAAATTATTTGTTGCTTATACCAACAGCAATATTGATGTACTTGATGCAAGCGGCATTCACAACATTCCCGATTTGAAACGAAGAGTTATTTCAGGTGATAAAAATATCTATCATATTTATACCGATAACAACCTTTGCTATTTATCTACAGGTCTTGGCGTAATTGTAATAGATGCAGATAAATTTGAAATAAAAGATTCGTGGTTTATTGGAAACAACGGCGGCTATGTTAAGACGAACGATTTTACAAAAGCCAACAATTTTTTTTATGCAGCAACGGAGGAAGGTCTGAAGCAAACGTCGGCTTCAACCAATAATCCTGCAGATTTCAATAACTGGCAAACGGTTTCGGGCAGTAATGGATTATCGTCTTCCTCTTGCAAAGCCGTTGTAAACTTTCAAAACAAAGTGATTGCCCTGCAAAACGATTCCTTATTCGTCAATAATGGTTCTTCATGGCAGCTTTTCTTTTCCAACAATTGGCCCATCTTATCTATCAACGTTTCAGAAAATGATTTGGTCGTATGTGAAAGAAAAACAAGCGGCGAAGCACAAATCGTTTTGCTGAACACTGACGGTTCGGTAAAAAAAACGATGCACCAAAAAGATGTCATTTCTTTTCCCAAAAAAGGTATCAGCATTCAAAATGAGTGTTGGCTTGCCGATCTTTATGGAGGCCTTTCACATTGGGCTAACAATTCTTTTGAAACATACAAGCTTAACTCTCCGGACAATATTGCCTGGGGACAACTCGCTGTTTACGACCATGTTTTTTATGCAGCAGCCGGTGCTGCTAATGAATCGTGGAACTATCAATATAATCCGAACGGCATTTATCAATTAAAAAACGATTATTGGACATCTTACAATCAATATCATTTTCAACAACTGGATTCTATGCTCGATTTTATAACAGTGGCAATTGATCCAAGAGACGAAAGCATTTGGGCAGGTTCGTTCGGAGGCGGATTGATGCATGTTAAGAGCAATGATCAAATAGAAATTTTTAAACAAAATTCTCCTATTGAAGAAACCGTTGGTGACAAAGGAAGTTATAGAATTGCCGGACTTGCATTTGATAAAGACAATAATTTGTGGATGAGCAATTTTGGTGCAAATCATCAATTGCACGTTAAAAAAAACGATGGCAGCTGGCAATCTTTTTCAGCGCCATTTTTACTAAACACCAACGCAACCACACAAATTATTATTGATGATCTCAATCAAAAATGGATTGCATCGCCATTGGGCAATGGGTTGATCGTTTTTAACGATAATAACACGATAGATAATGCTGCTGATGATAAGTGGAAGATATACAAAGCCGGCGCCGGCCAGGGCAATTTACCGTCGAATGAAGTTACCTGCATAACAAAAGATAAAAGCGGATTTATTTGGGCAGGCACCGCCAATGGTGTTGCTGTTATTCAGTGCCCGCAGGAGGCTTTTTCTTCATCAGGTTGCGAAGCGTTATTGCCTGTTATAAAAGAAGGCGGCTTTGCCAATTATTTATTCAAAGGAGAAGTGGTAAGGAGCATTGCCGTTGACGGCGCCGATAGAAAATGGATGGCCACTGCCGACGGTGCCTGGCTTATTAATGCTGATGGCGACAAAGTGCTAATGCATTTCAATGAAGACAATAGTCCATTATTAAGCAGCGATGTAAGAAACATTGCCATTGATGGTAAAACCGGCGAAGTATATTTCGGAACCTCCAAAGGCATTTGTTCATTCAGAAGTACCGCTACTGAAGTATTGGAAGATAAAGGTAATGTGCTGGTGTTTCCTAACCCCGTTTCTCCAGGCTACACAGGAAGCATTGCCGTAAAAGGCCTGCCGGAAAACAGCATTGTAAAAATTACGGAAATGAACGGACGCTTAGTGTATCAAAGCCGTTCATTGGGTGGACAAGTAATTTGGAATGGTAAAGATTATAAAGGCAGGCGTGCAGCTACTGGCATTTATCTTGTAATAGCAGAAGATGATTTGAAACAGGAAAAAGCGGTGGCTAAAATTGTGTTTGTAGCGAAATAGTTCGAGTGAAGATTTACAAGTTCCCGCTTGGCTTTTGCAACTCAAAAAGCCCCGGAAGATTCAAACCGCACATTGTTCATAAAATATGATACATAAAACAAAAGGCATAGTGCTGCGCAGTGTTAAGTATGGTGAAACCAGCGTGGTAGTTACTGTATTCACAGAATTGTTCGGGCTGCAATCGTATTTGGTGAATGGTGTAAGAACGGCTTCAAAAAAAGGAGGCACAAAAGCAGCATTATTTCAACCGGCAGCTGTCCTGGACTTAATAGCTTATCACAACGAATTTAAAAACCTGCAGCGGTTGAAAGAATTTAAATGGGATTATTTGTACCATCATATTTTTTCCGACGTTCGAAAAAACGCCGTGGCTTTGTTTATGATAGAATTGCTCACCAAATGCCTGAAGCAACCCGAAGCCAATGCCGATCTTTTTTATTTTACTGAAGATTCGCTTCACCGTTTAGACGAAGCCAACGATACGATAACCGCCAATTTTCCTTTATTCTTCGCACTGCACCTTGCTGTATTTTTTGGTTTCAGAATAAGCGATGAATATTCTGACCACAAGCATTACCTCGATCTGGAAGAAGGAACATTTGTGGAAGAGCAACCAAAGCATCCACATTATTTGCAAGACCGGGAAGCAGCAGCCGTATCGCATATTTTAAAAACCATGCATCCCACCGAATTACAGCAGGTAACATTGAACCAGGAACTTCGCCGCAGAATTACACATGCACTGGAAGAGTATTACACTTTGCACATTCCCGATTTTGGAACCTTGCGGACTTTGCCGGTGTTGCGTGAATTAATGAGTTAGTTCAATAGCCTTTTTTGTGAAAACCTAAAAGCCTTTCACAATATTCTTTTAGCTGTCAATTCCTTTTCATCAATCAATACAACACCCGGCTTCTTTCCTTTTTCAAAGCTGCCTAATTCATCATCCATTTGCAGCGCCTTAGCACCGTTAATAGTGACCCATTGCAGCATTTTCTGTAAAGAAATTTCAGGAAAATTTTCCCTGATGGTTTTGATTTCGTCAAGGATGTTTAAACTCCAATTGCTGGCTAAACTGTCTGTACCCAACACAATAGTGCAATCATTTTTTTGAAAAAGTTCAACAGGTGGCAATGCATTTTCAATGTACTGGTTTGCATTCACACAAAGGCAGTAAAAGATTTGAGGTTTGAGGTTTGAGGCTTGAGGCTGGAAAGCTTCCTTTCTCTCATTTAACGTCTCACGTTTCACATACCGAATATCTTCTTCTTTTGTAAAGGTGTTGTGCACCAAAATAATATTGGCTGCCTTTTCCAGCTTATTAAAATAAGATTGCAGGCTACTTTTCTTTGATGGCTTGTGATGCGAATTATCAATATTCATCAGGCGGTACATTCTTTCAAAATCTCCTGTTCCTTCTAAAAAAAATTCATCTTCAAACTTTGTCTCCTGGTTATGAATGCTTACCGTTTTGTTTTGAAAGTAAGGTTGAATTTGTTGCCATAGATCTTCAGAAACTGAATACGGTGCATGAGGAACGATAGAATAGTTTTGTGTTTTGTATTTTGTGTTTTGTGTTGCATATCGATCGTAAATGGCCTTTACCCTTTCGAACCTTGTTTGCGAAAAAGCAGGCAGCCAACAGCTGGCTTCGATAAAATTATAATAATGCAATCTTTCTTTTTGCTTTTGCTGAAGCGTTAGTGCATTGTTGCAAATGTCACCTACGGCTATTATACCATTGTTCAACATTTCACTTTCTGCAGCTGCAATGGCATTTAATATTTCATCTTCCGAATGATGCCGTTCTGTAACCACTTTAAAAACAAAATCAACCAATCCGGTTTTTTCCGGAATGCTTCCTTTCATATGGCTTAACTCCAAATGACAGTGGCAATTGATCAACCCCGGCGTTAAAATGCCATCCAATTTTTCAATATCGGTTCCTGCATTATCAACAGAAATTATTCCTTCTATTCTTTCATTTTTATCTACTATTAAAACGCTGTTCTCTATAAACCTGTATCCGTCAAAAATGGCAGAAGCCTTGAATTTTCTATATTTCATCAGGGTTCTAAAATACGTTCTTCTTAACGTTCTTCTTAACGTTCTTATTCACCATCATGCCTTAATTTTGCGGCCAATTTTTACCATGCTCGATAAACTGGAAGCTATAAAAGCAAGATTCGATGACTTAGGTGTTGCTCTCACCAATCCTGAGATCATTGGCGACAATAAAAAGTTTGGACAACTTTCCAAAGAATACCGCAGCCTCGAAAAAATTGTTGTGGCTTACAACGATTATAAAAAGGTGTTGGATGATATTGAGTTTTATAAAGAAGCCTTGAATGGTTCTGACGAAGAAATGCGTGAACTGGCTAAAGTAGAATTGCCTGAGGTAGAAGAGAAAAAAGAAAAAATGGAAAGCAGCATCCGCCAAATGCTGATTCCAAAAGATCCGCAGGATGATAAGAATTGTATTCTGGAAATTCGTGCAGGTACGGGCGGCGACGAAGCCAGTTTATTTGCAGGCGATTTGGTAAGAATGTATTTACGTTATTGCGAACGGAGGGGTTGGAAAACAGCTTTGCTATCCGAGAATGAAGGTACTGTCGGCGGCTATAAAGAAGTACAAATTGAAGTGATTGGCGAGGAAGTTTATGGAACATTGAAATTTGAAAGCGGTGTGCACCGGGTGCAACGTGTACCCGATACCGAAGCCAGCGGTCGTGTGCACACAAGTGCTGCCACTGTTGCTGTAATGCCAGAAGCCGAAGAGGTAGATTTTGAATTAAAAGAAAGCGATGTGAAGATGGAAACAGCACGAAGCGGCGGCGCCGGCGGACAGAACGTAAATAAAGTGGAAACAAAAGTTTTATTGACACACATACCAACCGGTACCGTCGTTATTTGTCAAACAGAACGAACGCAGTTGGGCAACCGTGAAAAAGCCATGCAAATGTTGCGTACAAAATTGTACGAAGAGCAAGTGCGTAAGCAGGAAGAAGAAATTGCCCGGCATAGAAAAAGCCTTGTCAGTTCAGGCGATAGAAGTGCCAAGATCAGAACTTATAATTTTCCACAGGGCCGTGTAACCGACCACCGCATTGGGCTTACATTGTATAATTTGCATGAAGTGCTTGATGGCAATATCCAGGAATTAATTGACGCTTTACAGTTTGCTGAAAATGCAGAAAAAATGGTAAAGCAAAATTAATGAGGTGCATTTTGTAGATTTATTTTCCCGCCTCGCCATTATAGCCCCAAGCAATAATTGCAAGGGTTTTTACTTAGCAATTTGTCAGAAATTGCACAAAAAATTTTCAAATCAATTGGAATTCAGGTTGCAATGATTTTTTTGCATTTTTAATTTGTGTCTGGCACCATTTTTTCTAATTATTTATAGCCAAAGTTCTTTAAATTGTTTTTTTAAAACCCTTAACACATTAACAGAAACAATTGGCAACATATTTGCGTTTAAGTATTTAGTTCTTCTCACATAAAGCAGTCAATTTTCTCATAAGCAGTTAGTTTTGGTTGCGACCCCTGTTTCTACAGGGGTTTATTTTTTTTATGCACCCTTAACCAAACGAACAGGCCTAAAACACTGCCTACTGTATCTGCCAGTACATCATACATAT